>NZ_JAOCFS010000005.1:0-166970 GCF_029842105.1 Empedobacter sp. GD03797 | reverse complement strand
GTGTTCAATAAAGTTATAGGTTTTAAGTGCTACGTTCTACGTATAACATAAAACATAAAACTTATTACGTAATACTTCAAAAACACCCCTATAATCCCCTCAAGAGGATTATTTGTTTAGAATTTTATTTTGTAAGCCTTAAATCTTACGTCTTATAACTTAAGATTCTTCACTTCACTACGTTCCAAGTAACAGTATTATTTTTGTTTATAATTTAAATTTAACAAGCGAACGCCCAAATTTATTATCTTTACTCAAAACCTAAACATTATGGAAGAAAATCAGTATGATAATCAATTGTTACCAAAAGAAAGTTGGTTTAAACGCAATTGGAAATGGTTAGTGCCTGTTGGCTGTTTGTCGTTTGTCATTTTATTTTTTGCGTTACTAATTGGAGGTGCTTTTTGGGGTTTTAGTAAGATAACTTCGGATAGTGATGTGACGAAACATGCAATCAATATTATTAATCAAAATCCTGAAGTTCAACAAAAATTGGGGACTGATATAAAAACGGATGGAATGTTTAGTGGAAATATTTCTGTTTCGAATAATACTGGAGAAGCCAATATTTCTGTTCCGATAAAAGGTACAAAAGGTTCTGGAACTGCAATTATTGTTGGAGAGAAAGAATTTGATAAATGGAATTATGAAAAGATTGCGGTTCAGGTTGATGAAACTGGAGAAGTGATCGAAATAAATAAAGTAAAAGAGTAAGCTAACGAATGAGTTAGCTTTTTTTGTTTTACATTATTGATAAAGATTTAATTGTTTATTCAAAATAATAACTTTACTTTTGATTAACATTTGGTGCGAACTTAACCGTTCGGTAACAGGGAATCAGGTGAAAATCCTGAACAGACCCGCTGCTGTAAGCTCCATATTTTTTTAGATACATATATCCACTGTTCGTAGAATGGGAAGGATTTCTAAAAAGGGAGTAAGTCAGAAGACCTACTAAAATGATAAATGTTGAATGCTTTCGGGGACTAAAGCGTGAAGTTCAAATTTTGGATAGGTTCGTCCTTTCAATACTTCTTCATACACTCTCGTTAGCAACAATTGATTATTGCTAAATGAGAAATCTAAAAACTATAATTATTTGTTGCAGCTTGATTTTGCTTTCATGCCGCATTGCCTCTGCGCAAATTATTCATGATAGTATTTTAGAGCTTCAGCAAGTAAATATCTTAAAGAATAATGTAAAAGCCGTTGTTCCTGTTCAGGAATTGAAGGGAGAGCAACTAGAGGCTTTAAATAGCCATTCTGTGGCAGATGCTGTTCGTTTTTTTGCAGGTGTACAAATCAAAGATTACGGTGGAGTTGGAGGTTTAAAAACGATTGATGTTCGCGGGATGGGATCTCAACATGTTGCTGTTTTTTATGATGGAATTCAATTGGGAAATGCACAGAATGGAATTGTCGATTTAGGGAAATTTTCTTTAGACGATATGGAAGTGATTTCTTTATATAATGGTCAAAAAAGTAATATTTTTCAATCAGCGAAAGATTATGCTTCTGCTTCTGCGATTTATCTTCAAACCAAAAAACCTGTTTTTATTGGTGATAAAAAAACGAATGCTACACTTCGTTATAAGTTAGGTTCGATTCAATTAATCAATCCTTCTATTCGTATTGAACAAAAAATTACGGACAGATTATCAGCTGTTTTGAGTGCTGAATATGTTAAAACTAATGGTGTATATAAATTCCGTTATCAACGCAAAAATTTGGATGGAACAACTGCATACGATACAGTTTTGAAACGTAGAGATGGACAAGTTGGTGCCAAACGTTTGGAATTAGGATTGATTGGAAAAGGAAATCAATCGAATTGGAATGTAAAAGGATATTTGTATGATTCGGATCGAGGAATTCCTGCTGCAATTGTTCGTGGTCGATTTGATGGACGTGGACAAACTTTGGTTGATCGAAATTATTTTGTTCAAGGAAAATATGAGAAACGATTCAGAAATTTTCAATCGAAGATAAACGCAAAATTTGCTTACGATTTCACTCATTATACAGATACAGTTTCGACCGTAAAAACAGAAAATAAGTACACACAACGCGAGTTTTATGTGTCTTGGGCAAATCTTTATTCGATTACAGATAATTGGGATGTGAATGTTGCAACAGATTATCAGTTTAATAATATGGGAGCAGATTTAAAGAATTTTTCTTTTCCTTCTCGTCATACAAATCTTGTTGCGTTCGCGTCTACTTATCGTCTTGGAGGTTTGAGTTTGCAAGGAAGTTTATTGGGAACTTTTGTAAAAGAATCAGTAGAAATGAACACAAGTGCTCCAGATAAAAATGTATGGACGCCAACAATTATTGCCAATTATCAACCATTCAAATCTCATGATTTTAATGTCAGAGCATTTTACAAACGTATTTTTAGAATGCCAACGTTCAACGATTTGTATTATACAAATATTGGTTATTCTAATCTTCGACCAGAATATTCAACGCAATATAATGTTGGTTTTACATATTCTAAATCAACTCCAAATTTTTTCAAAAATATTACAATTCAAGCCGATGCTTTTTACAATGAAGTAACTGATAAAATTGTTGCTGCGCCTTCGGGAAGCCTGTTTCGTTTTACGATGTTGAATTTGGATGAAGTTAGAATAAAAGGGTTGGATGTTAAAATTCGATCAACATTCCAACTAGGAGAAATAGAAGTTTCACCAATGCTTAACTATGGTTTTTTGCAAGCGTTGGATTATTCGAATTCGAAGAAAAGTTACTACAAAAATCAAATTCCATATACACCAAAACATAGTGGCTCTTTTGTGTTAGCTGCTTCTTATAAAACGTGGAATTTTAATTACAGTTTTATTTATGTGGGCGAACGTTACAATGTTCATCAAGATAATATTAAAATAAATCGTCTTAATCCTTGGTTTACAAATGATTTAGGAATACATAAAGAATTTAGGTTGAATCAAAATTTGTTCAAAGTTTCTTTTGAATTAAATAATATTTTGAATCAACAATATGATGTGGTTTTAAATTATCCAATGCCAGGAAGACAATTCAAACTAATACTAAGCGCAAACTTATGAGAAATTTCAAACAATTATTCGTCTGTTTTTTAACAGCAATCACTTTTTATGCTTGTCAACAAGATACTTATTTGATTGAGAAAGAAGAAGAAGGTGTAACTGATCCCGAAAAAACAGATGTCGTTGGTTTTTATTTGCTAAACGAAGGAAATATGGGAAGCAATATGGCTACGGTAGATTATATGGACTTTACAACAGGAACTTATAATCGAAACATATATGCAACCGTAAATCCTACTATGGTAAAGGAATTGGGTGATGTTGGGAATGATATAAAAATTTATGGAAATAAATTATATGCGGTTATCAATGTATCAAACTTTATCGAAGTAATGGATGCAAGAACAGCCAAACATTTGGGAACAATTCCTTTAGAAAATGGTCGTTACATCACGTTTGCAAATGGTAAAGCGTATGCATCTTCGTATGCTGGTCCTGTTACAATCGATCCGAAAGCACCTTTAGGAAAAGTGGTCGAAATTGATACGATTAATTTATCTGTTACGCGACAAGTGACGGTAGGTTATCAGCCAGAAGAATTAGAAGTTGTTGGGAACAATTTGTATGTAGCAAACTCAGGAGGTTATCGAGTTCCTGAGTATGATAAAACAGTTTCAGTGATTGATTTATCAACATTTAAAGAAACTAAAAAAATTGATGTTGAAGTAAATCTTCATCGTTTAAAAAAAGATGCAGATGGAGATTTATATGTGACTTCTCGTGGTGATTATTATAACGTTCCATCAAATTTATATGTGTTAGATAGTAAAACGTATCAAATCAAAAAGAAATTTGATATTCCTGTTTCTAACTTTACGATTGTTGATAACAAACTCTATTATTATTCAAACGAATTTAGTTACACAACTTTCGAATACACAAAAACTTATGGTGTAATTGATACCAAAACAGAACAAGTTATTAACAAAACATTGGTCAATGATCCTGTTATTAATGAAATTGAAACGCCTTACGGAATTGCTATTAATCCTCAAACCAAAGATCTTTTTTTAACCGATGTCGGAAATTATGTTTCGATGGGTTACATCTATTGTTTTGATAAAAATGGTGCTTTTAAATGGAAAACTGCTGCCGGAAATATTCCTGCTCATTTTGCTTTTGTCTATAAATAAAATTTACATATGAAATATTCTAAAATCTTACTAACCGCACTAAGTTTTGCTTTAATACAAAGCTGTAGTGATGATGAAAACATTATCGAGACAAATCCTGATAATGCTACTTTACAAGCATCTTATGATGCAGCACGTTTAAAAATTGTTTCAATTGAACCAACTGTTTCTGGTTTCGAAAATGCAACATATACATGGAAACTTGGTAATGAAATTATTGGTAATCAGAAAACCTTAGGTTTTGTTTCTGATAAAGTTGGTGCTTATGATTTAACATTAGAAATTACTTCAGGAGCAACTTCTAAAACAATAAAAACAAAGGTTAATGTTACACAAGAATTATCTACTTACAGTAAATACATTTCTCAAGTTTTTGATTATTTGCCAGCTGTAGGTCAGTTTACCAATAAACTACCTGCATATGTTGATGGCGATACACAAACAGAAATGACAGCTAAAGCAGGAAAAGCTTTAGTTGGAGAAAAATCTACAATGATTACACTTGGTGGTTACGGAGGTTATGTGGTATTTGGTTTTGACCATACAATTTTGAATCAGAAAGATAAACGTGATTTTAAAGTTTTAGGAAATGGTTTTGCTGGATCTTCTGAACCTGGAATTGTGATGGTAGCATATGATAAAAATAAAAATGGAAAACCAGATGACGACGAATGGTACGAAATCGCAGGAAGTGAGTACACGAATCCAACTACAATAAAAAATTATACAATTACATATCACAAACCAACAGTTGAAGATTCTAATGCGACTCCTGAATATATAAAATGGGAAGATAACCAAGGAAAATCTGGTTTTAAAGCGAAAAATACGTTTCATAAACAACCATATTATCCAATTTGGTTTGGGCAGAATCAGTTAAAATTCTCAGGTACACTTTTGGCAAGCAATTATACAGAGAAAAATGGTATTTGGACTGGTAAACAATTGGCTTATGGTTATGTAGATAATGCACCAAATAATAGCGAAGATTCAAACATTGATATCGATTGGGCTGTTGATAAAAATGGTAATCCAGTTAAGTTAATGGGAATCGATTTTATCAAAGTTTACACGGCGATAAATCAAGAAGCTGGTTGGTTAGGCGAAATCTCAACAGAAGTTGCAGGAGCTTATGATTTGCATTTATAATTTTTAAAATAACATTCTAAATATTTTTATCCGAGGCTATCATTTTTGGATGATGGTTTCGGATTTCTAAAAAACAATACATGAAGAAATTTTTACTTTCGATTTTTACAATAGCTGCAATTCAAACAAGTTTTGCACAAACAAAAGAATATACAAACGGCGTTTTTATTGTGAATGAAGACTGGTTTGGTAAAGCAAATGGATCAATTAATTTTATTAATGCAAACGATTCGGTTGATTATAATGTTTATAAAACAGTTAATCCTGGTGAAGAATTTGGTGTAACTTCTCAATATGGAACAATATATGGCGATAATTTTTACATTGTTTCGAAACAAGGAAATCGTTTAGTTGTAGCAGATTCCAAAACATTACAGAAGAAGGCAAGCTTCGAAGCAATTGGTGCTGATGGTAGAAGTTTTCTTGGGGTTAATAGTAAAAAAGGTTATATAGGATCTGCAAAAGGAATTTATCTTTTTGATATTGAGAATTTAAAAATTGGTTCTCTGATTGATGGAACTTCTAAAGTTGGTCAAGTAGGAAATATGATTCGTACATCTAAATTTGTTTTTGCTGTTTCAAGTACTGGAGGAATTTTAGTTATCGACCCAAAAACACATCAAATAAAACAAACGATTGCTGGAAGTTTTATTTCAGTTGTGCAATCTAAAGATGGAAATGTATGGGGAGCTTTATCTAAAAAATTAGTCAAAATAAATCCTACGACTTTAGAAACTACAGAAATTGCTATTCCTACGAAAACAGTTCCAACTCCTTCTGCTTGGAATGTTGGTACTTTTTGTTCTTCAACACAAGATAATAGTATTTATTTTCTATCAGGAATCAATGTTGTGAAATACGATGTAACAAATAATAAATTTGAAGAAACTTTTATAGAAATTCCTGGTCAAGATACGACACCAAAGGAAACATATTATGGAGCAGGTTTAAGGATTGATCCGTTGACAAACGAACTAGTATTAACTACTATTGGTTCAGGTTGGGGAACTAATTCGCAAATTAATTATGTGCATAGATTTTCTGATAACGGAAGTCTTAAAAAATCTGTGAAATTAAGTGAGTATTATTGGTTTCCTTCAATGCCTGTTTTTCCAGATAATGCAGCACCAATTATCAATGATTTAGAGACGACTTATCATATCAATACAGCAACAACAATTGATTTGAAAGATAAAGTTTCTGATTTAGATAATTTATCAGCAGCAATTGTAAAAGATTTAGAAATCATTGAAAATGATGATGTAGCAGAAATTTCGATTAATGATAAGGAAGAATTAGTCATTAATCCATTAAAAAATGGAACAGCTAAAATCAAAATTTCTTTCAATTCGAATGGAAAAGTTGTTTCACAAAACATCACAATTTCATCAGCTGTTTTAGGAACAAGTGATCTGAATAAATCATCAATTAATGTTTATCCAAATCCTGTTAACAATGTATTGTTTATCGAAACAAATGAAGCTTCAAAAGCTGAAATTTTCGCTATTACAGGAACTAAAATGACAGAGAAAACACTTCAAAAAGGGAAAAATCAATTAGATGTTTCTTCTTTACCAAAAGGTGTTTACATCATAAAAGTTAACAATTCTACTTTCAAAGTAATCAAAAAGTAGTGTGTTATTTATTTGTGGAAAAAAGGTTGAGCATTGCTCAACCTTTTGTTTTTTATTAAATATTGATTCCGTACGTATTTTTTATTTCGGCCATCACAAAAGAGCTGTGCGTACTCCCGATGCTTTCTAAAGCGCCCAATTTATTGAAAACAAAATCTTGATATTGCTTCATATCCAAAACTTGTACTTTTAAGATAAAATCATATTCGCCCGAAATATTATAACATTCCACCACTTCATCAATCAACAAAATATCTTCCACAAGTTTATTTCCAATCGTACGATCATGTTGTTTTAGCTTGATGCTGCAAAAAACCATAAAGCCTTTGTTTAGTTTTTCGGCATCCAAAACCGCTCTATAATTTTTGATATAACCTTGTTGTTCTAACCTTTTTATACGTTCAAAAACGGGTGAAGGAGATAAATTAACTAAAGCTGCAATTGCTTTTACTGTCAATTTCGAATCTTTTTGTAGAATTCTTAATAATTCTAAATCGGTTTGATCTAATGTTTCCATCCAAATAATATTCTTTTCAATACGATATTTTATTGTTGTTTAAGTGTTTTGTTTTGTAAAATTAATCATAATAAGTGTTATAATCTTATTTTTTAAAGTTTTATAATCGTTTATTTTGTCTTATTACATTTATGAAGAAATAAATAACAAATTATTGGGGAATCGTGTGAGAATCACGAGCTGTCGCGCAACTGTAAGTAATTCAAATTACAAGTCAGATTACCAATAGAAACAAAAGATGATACTTTCGCGATTTGAAGTCAGTCTGTCAAAATAGGTTTACTATTTATCAACTCGCGTTTGTGTTTTTGAACATTAAAAAACAATCAAAATGCAAACACAAATTTTAGGTTATCCAAGAATTGGCGCTAACCGAGAACTAAAAAAAGCCTGCGAAAATTATTGGGCAGGTAAAATTGAACTACAAGCTTTATTGCAAACAAGCCGCACAATTACCAAACAAAATTGGGCATTGCAACAAGCTGCCGGAATTGATTTAATTCCGTGTAATGACTTTTCTTTTTATGATCAAGTTTTAGATTTTACATTATCAGTTGGTGCAATTCCAGCGCGTTTCAATACGGTTGCGCTAAATAAAAAGAACACAGAATTAGACTTATATTTTGCGATGGCAAGAGGCTATCAAAAAGATAATTTAGATATTACAGCGATGGAAATGACAAAATGGTTTGATACCAATTACCATTATATCGTTCCAGAATTTGTAAAAAATCAAGAATTTAAATATTTCTCAAACTTAATTGTAAATGAATTTATCGCTGCCAAAAAAGAAGGTTTTAATCCAAAAACTGTTTTAATTGGACCGATTACGTATTTATTATTAGGAAAAGAAAAAGAAGAAGGATTTGATCGAATTGATTTAATTCAGAATTTATTGCCAGTTTACTTTGAAATTATTCATGATTTAATCAATCATGGAGCAAATACAATTCAGTTCGACGAACCTTTTTTAGCTTTAGATTTAGACGAAAAATCGAAAACGGCTTATCAAGAAGTTTACAAAAAAATAAGAAAAGAATTTCCTCAACTTACGATTCAGGTCGCAACTTATTTTGATGGATTGAAAGATAATACAGCTTTAGCAATCAATTTACCAATTGATATTTTGCATCTTGATTTGGTTCGTGACGAAAATCAACTTGATGAAATATTGAATCAAACTCCTTCTCAATTAAAACTTTCTTTAGGTTTAGTTGATGGTAGAAATATTTGGAAAAATGATTTTCAAAAATCGCTTTCAACGATAGAAAAAGTTGTGAACAAAATTGGAGAAAAACGTGTTATTATTTCAACATCTTGTTCATTATTACATTCACCTTGTGATTTAGATTTAGAAACAAACGAAAAAAATCTTCCGACTACAATTAAAGATTGGTTTGCATTTGCGAAGCAAAAATTAGAAGAAGTTGCTTTCTTAAAAAATTATTTTTCAAATCCGAATGACAAAAAATTGATTCAACAATATGAAGCGAATCAATTCTCAATTAATAATAGAAAAAATTCTCAATTAATTCATCAAACTCAAGTTAAAGAACGAGTAAATGGAATAAAAGACGAAGATTATAATCGTGCAAATAGTTTTGGAAACCGAAAAATTGTGCAACAAAATGTATTGAATCTTCCTCCTTTTCCTACGACAACAATCGGCTCTTTTCCACAAACGCAAGAGGTGAGAAGTTGGCGTGCGAAGTATAAAAAAGGTGAATTATCTGCCGAAGAATATGATACTTTATTGAAACAAGAAACGAAGCGTACGATAGAATGGCAAGAAGAAATTGGCATTGATGTTTTGGTTCATGGTGAATATGAGCGCAATGATATGGTGGAATATTTTGGTGAAAAATTAGCTGGATTTGTCTTTTCTAAAAATGGTTGGGTTCAGAGTTATGGAACGCGTTGTGTAAAACCACCGATTATTTTTGGTGATGTTTATCGCCCAGTTCCAATGACGGTTTATTGGTCACAATATGCGCAATCTATCACAGAACAAAAAGTAAAAGGAATGTTGACAGGACCAGTTACGACTTTGCAATGGTCTTTTGTTCGCGACGATCAACCAAGATCTACGACATGTAAACAAATTGCGTTGGCGATTCGTGATGAAGTTTCGGATTTAGAAAAAGCTGGAATTAAAATTATTCAGATTGATGAGCCTGCAATTCGAGAAGGTTTACCATTGAGAAAAGATGAATGGCAAAATTATTTGAAATGGGCGGTTGATTCGTTCAAATTAGCCTCAAGTAATGTTGAGGATTCTACGCAAATTCATACGCATATGTGTTATTCAGAATTCAACGATATTATTCAAAATATTGCAGATTTAGATGCGGATGTTATTACAATTGAATGTTCGAGAAGTCAAATGGAATTGTTAAATGCTTTTTCAGATTTCAATTATCCAAATGATATCGGACCTGGAGTTTATGATATTCACTCGCCTCGCGTTCCGTCGAAAGAAGAAATGGTTGATTTGATAGAGAAAGCGGCAAAAGTTATTCCGACAGATCAATTATGGGTGAACCCTGATTGTGGACTAAAAACGCGTCATTGGGAAGAAACCGAAAAGGCGTTGATTGAAATGGTTGCGGCGACTAAGGAATTAAGAAAAATACATACGCCAAAAGCGATTTAAACTTAACATCCTACTTTTATGACTTAAGTAGTGTAGTGTTATTTATTTGTGAAGAAAGGTTGAGCATTGCTCAACCTTTTGTTTTTTAATAATAATTTATTGTTCGTTTTACAATATATTTTAAATCTCCATTTGTTGAAATAGAAGCTTTTATCCAATTATTTTTCGAATCATATTCATACGAAACTTGATAAGAAGTTAAAACAGTTTGTCCATTTCGGAAGGATTGTTTTTTGAAGTTGACAATTTCATTTTTCGAATCAAAATCAGCTTGATAAGCTAACGTTTTATTGGCGTCAAATGATTGTAATTTCGAAATATTTCCGTTCTCAAAAAACATTATTTTGCTCGAATTTCCAGCAATTTCTTCCTGAAAAATAGGTGTTTCTTTATCGTAAATATAATACGATTTTCGCCCTTTTTTTCCATCAAAAGAAGTCATTTCGTCCAAAACCAATAAACCGTTTTTGTTATATGTCAAATTATTCCCACTAATCGTAGAACCTTCCACTTTTGTTGTGATTTTATCCAACTTATTCGAATAATTAAAAATCGTTTCATAACTCGATTTTGACGATTTTCCTTCGATCTTTTCGGTCAAGTTTATCAACCGATTTTTATTGTCATAAACAAAGTTTTTGTCAGATGCAATTCGTTTTGGATCTTCACCATTGTTAATAACTATATTCGTCTGTTTATCAATAAAATTTGAGTTATTGTAGTCGTAATTAACATAGTTATAAACAGCTAATTTTCCTTGATAATCTAAATAATTTGTTCGCTTTGTTAACAATCCTTTTTGATTAAATTCTAACGAAATTTGATTGTAAAATTCATTCTCCAAAAAAGGTAAAGTTGTGGTATTTCCTTTTGCATCTGTTGCAGTTGAAGTCACTTTTTCAACCTTTCCTTTCAGATTAAAATCAGCTAAAGTTATTTTAACTTCATAATCATTCGTCGAAATTTTTTGTGCAAAATTAACTTGTGATGCAGTCAAACAAATTGTCGTTAAAATTATTTTTTTCATGTTTTGTTTAAAATTGATAAGCGATCTTAAAGTTAAGATTTAAATTGAAATCTGTAGAAGAACCTTCTTTTTTATAATGATTTTCTAAACCGCCCATAAAATCATCAAAAATTCGAGTATCAACACTTTCTAAATTTGTAACATTCGAATATTTTACATTTCTATTTTTCACACCTAAACCAACTTTTGGAATAAAAACTAATCCTTTATGAGTTGGAATAAAAATATTGTAATTGATATTCAATCCATATTTTACACGTTTATAATCGGCTTCGTCATACGAATATAAATACGAAAAATTTTGAGCATCATTTCGGTAATATTCACCATTTTCGAGATGATCGGTGTGATGAATATAGAAAAACTCAGAAGAAATAAGATGTTTTACTCGCCTGTTTTCGCTTAGATTGATAAAAAATTCTGGTCGAATCTCAAAAAGTTGATAATCTTCGTTGATTTTATATTTTGGTTTGTGACTAACAGGAATGCTATGATAACTTCCGTAGCCAATTTCAGAGCCAATCCAATAACGTTCGTTCAGTTTATACATGTATCCAAACGCCCATCTTGGAGGCGATAATGCTGCTGAAAGAACGCTAAAAGTGATGACATTTTTGCGTTCATCGTTTGATTTTTCTTGTGCAGAAATCAATTGTCCAAAACCAATGACGAACAAAAAAAGTAAAAAATTCTTTTTCATATAAATAGTGTTTAAAGGAAAGAGAATCATTTACTTAAAAGGTTGCGTGAACCAAGATTATTTTGAAGTTAATTATTTCTTCAATTCATACCAAAAACAATCCAAATTCCACATGTCCAGATGAAAAGTTTCAGTGACTTCGAAACCGATTTTTTCCAACACATTTCTTGATGCTGCATTCTCTGTATGTGTTATGGCATTTAGTTTAAAATCAGTCATATTTTCACGGTAAAAATCCATGCAAGCTTTCGCAGCTTCTGTCGCATAACCTTTTCCCCAAGTTTCTTTACGATAACGATAGCCAAAATCTAAGAAATCAAATCGATTATTCATGGCTTCTTTTTCGGTCATGTATTTAAAACCTGTCCAACCAATCATTTTTCCCGATTCTTTTTCCACAACAGCCAATCGTCCATGTCCAAGTTCTTGGTATTGAATCAATAAATTTTCGATGATTTCTCTTGTTTCATCAATCGTTTTAATTGGTTGATTTTTCAGAAATGTATGCACTTCTGGTTGAGAATCCATCTCATAAAAATCTTGCAAATCATCCATCGTAATTGGACGTATTATTAAACGCTCCGTTTCTAATGTTGGTAAATATTTCATATTTATTGAGTTAAGAATAATCTTTATTGTAAATCAGATTAAATTATTTTTATATTTACAGCTAATCTATTACTAAAATACATAAAATGAAACAACAAAAAGTATCTAATGCTTTTATAGCAGCTTCTTGGATTGCCTTAGGCTCGGGAATGATTGGATATATTATTGGATTGACGCGCGCCGAAATGGAATTAAACGAGAAAGGTTATTACTTTACCGTTCTTTTATTTGGACTTTTCGCCGTAGTATCTTTGCAAAAAGCGGTTCGAGACCGATTGGAACAAATCCCTGTAACCGATATTTATTACGGAATTTGTTGGTTTGGAACTATTGCTTCAATCACGCTTTTAATCATAGGTCTTTGGAATGCAACAATCTTACCTTCGGAGAAAGGTTTCTATGCATTTGCTTTTTTATTGGCAATTTTTGGGGCTATTGCTGTGCAAAAAAATACAAGGGACAATATGGCTAATTAATATGTTTTGGGCGTTCCCTACGGGCGGGCTTTTCGTTACAATCTTTGCTATTCAGCAAAGGATTTTCACTACAATCCCTAACGCAAAATAAAAGTAAAAGCCTCGCAATTGCGAGGCTTTTATCTATATTCTCAATACTAAAATCTAGTATCTAAAATCTTTTTTATCCAACGATATTAATGATTTTTCCATGAACGATAATGATGTTTTTCGGCGTACGATCACCCAATTGTTTGATTGTACGTTCGTCATTCATTACAATTTCTTGAATTTCATCTTTTGACAACGATAAAGGTAATTCTAACAAGAATTTCATTTTACCATTGAATGAAACTGGATATTCTTTTGCATCTGCAACTAACCATTTTTCTTCGAAAATAGGGAAATCTGCATGCGCAATTGACGTTTCATGTCCTAATTTTGACCATAATTCTTCTGCAATATGCGGTGCATAAGGCGAAATAATAATTGCCAAAGGCTCTAAAATTGCACGTTTAGTTGTTTTTAATTTTCCTAATTCGTTTGCCGCAATCATAAAAGTAGAAACCGATGTATTAAAAGAGAAATTGTTTACATCTTCGTCCACTTTTTTGATGGTTTGATGCAACACTTTCATTTCTTCTTTTGTTGGCTCATCTTCTGAAACGAAGAAAGTTTCTTCTGCACCTGAATGATATAATCTCCAGAATTTTTTCAAGAATGAATAAACGCCAGATAAACCTTGTGTATTCCATGGTTTAGATTGCTCAACTGGACCTAAAAACATTTCGTATAAACGTAAAGAATCTGCTCCATATTGATTACAAATATCATCAGGATTTAAAACATTGTAATAAGATTTTGACATCTTTTCAACTTCGCGTCCTGTGATGTATTTACCATCCTCTAAGATAAATTCTGCATTAGCAAAATCTTCGCGCCATGCTTTGAATTTTTCTGTATCTAATTCGTCGCCTCCATCTTTTAACAACTTAACATCAATACGGATTGGAGTTGTTTCATGCTGATTTTTCAAAGATTTGGAAACAAAAGTATTTGTTCCATTAATTCTATATGCATAAGCGGTCATTCCCAAAATCATTCCTTGGTTAATCAGTTTTTTTGCATATTCATCTGTTGGAACGAATCCTTTATCAAACAAAAATTTTTGCCAAAAACGAGAATACAACAAGTGACCAGTCGCGTGCTCAGATCCACCCATGTACAAATCTACATTTTGCCAATAATCAACCGCTTCTTTTGATACAAACTCGTTGTCATTTTTTGCATCCATGTAACGTAACCAATACCAAGAAGAACCTGCCCAACCTGGCATAGTGTTCAATTCGATAGGGAAAATTGTTTCATTATTGATTAAACTATTGTCTACAACTTCGTTTGTTGTTGTATCAAAAGCCCATTTTGTCGCACGTCCTAATGGTGGCTCACCATCTTTTGTTGGCAAATATTCGTCAACTTCTGGTAAAATAATTGGCAATGCAGCTTTTGGAATTGTATAAGGCATCTCGTCTTTGAAGTAAACCGGAACCGGCTCTCCCCAATAACGTTGACGAGAGAAAACTGCTTCGCGTAAACGGAAGTTTGTTTTTCCTTGTCCAAAACCTTTTTCTTCTAAAGCTTCAATTGCTTTTGCAACCGCTTGTTTATAATCTAATCCGTTTAAGAAATCAGAATCTTGTAATTCGAATCCACCTTTTTCTGTAAAAGCAGCTTCAGAAATATCTTTTCCTTTGAAAATATTAATAATTGGTAAATTGAAATGATTTGCAAAAGCAAAATCACGTTCATCACCAGCTGGAACAGCCATTACAGCACCCGTTCCATAAGAAGCTAATACATAATCACCAATCCAAATCGGAAGTTGTTTTCCTGTGAAAGGATGAATGGCATAAGCGCCTGTAAATTCTCCCGTAATATTTTTAGCATCTGCTAAACGATCTCTTTCCGAACGCTTTGAAGTATAATCGATATAAGCATCAACTTTTGCTTTGTGTTCTGCAGTTGTAATTTGAGAAACCAAAGGATGTTCTGGCGCTAAAGTCACGTAAGAAACACCAAAAACAGTATCAGGACGAGTTGTAAATACTTCAATTTTAGCATCGTCGAAATTCGAAATTTGAAATTCGATACTTGCTCCAGTCGATTTACCAATCCAGTTTTTTTGTGATTCTTTGATTGGATCTGGCCAATCTAATTTATCTAAACCAGTTAATAAACGATCAGCATAAGCCGTGATACGCATCATCCATTGTGTCATTTTTTTGCGCACAACAGGGAATCCTCCACGCTCAGATAATCCGTTAATCACTTCGTCATTCGCTAAAACAGTTCCTAAATCTGGACACCAGTTTACTTCTGCTTCTGCTAAGAATGTTAAACGATATTTTAATAAAATTGCTTGTTGTTCTTTTTCAGAATAAGCATTCCATTGCTCTGCTGTAAAGATTTCGATATCATCATCTGCCACAGCGTTTACATTCGCATTACCTTCTGATTTGAATGTTTCAATTAATTTAGAAATTGATTCAGCTTTATCAGTTGAATTATCATAATATGAATCAAATAATTGATTGAAAATCCATTGTGTCCATTTATAATATTCAGGTTCCGAAGTTCTGATTTCGCGATCCCAATCATATCCTAAACCAATTTTTTTCATTTGGTTTTCGTATCCAGCAATCACATTTCCTTGTTTATCAACTCCACCTTCGATATTCGTTGTTGTTGTAATCGCAGGATGTTGACCCGTTTGAATCGCATATTGCTCCGCAGGCAAACCAAAAGAATCGTAACCCATTGGGTGTAAAACGTTGAAACCCTTTAATTTTTTGTATCGAGAATAAATATCAGACGCAATGTATCCAAGTGGATGACCTACGTGTAATCCTGCTCCAGATGGATAAGGAAACATATCTAATACGTAAAATTTAGGTTTTTCTGATTGATTTTCAGCTTTGAACGTTTTGTCTTCAATCCAAAATTTTTGCCATTTTGGTTCGATTTCATTCGGATTATATTGCATTATTGGAAGTTATATTAAAATTAAATTTATGCAAATTTACATTTTTTATGTATCTTTTGGGTTAGAATAGCGATATTTGTACATTAACAATCAACACCTAAACCAAATCCATGAAAAAAGAATTGATATTATATTATATCGGTATCCTTATTTTTTTTACTATCCTTATTTTTTCTGTTCGACATATCGTAAATACAACACGCATTTTTGTGGGGTATGAAGATGGTTTTAATCCTGTTAATATCAAATGGAATTTTGATGAAAAAGATTCAACACTTCGTGTCAAAGATCCTATTTATGTCAGAAATGATTACTATTTGATTGATTACAAAGACAAAGCATTCTTAAAAAAAGATACAATTCTTTATGCTGAACTTTTTGAGGATTCGTTGGCTGTAAAAGGAAATGTACTGAATTTGAAACCTCCTTATTTCTTGTGGAAAGAGGCTAAAAATGATACATTAAAAGTTTTTAAACACAACATTACCTTGAAATTTACGAAGAAGCAAGAACAATATTAAGCCTTCTGTAAATAGAAAGAAAAAGTAGAACCTTTTCCTATTTTACTTGTCACATAAATTTTCTGTTTATGGGCCTCTAAAATATGTTTTACAATTGCTAAACCGAGTCCAGATCCGCCATTATTACGATTTCGAGATTTATCAATTCGGTAAAAACGCTCAAAAATTCGGTCAATGTCTTCTTGTTTTATGCCAACTCCTTGATCTTTAATCGAGATTTGAATTTTATCATCATATTCTTCAAAATCGATGTCAATTTCTGTATTTGGATTAGAATAATTGATGGCGTTTACAATTAAATTGATTAAAACTTGTTGTATTTTCTGAATATCACCTACAACTTTTATCGGTTGATGAATAGGATAATTTAGAGAAATTTTGATGTTATTTTTTTCAGCTTTAATTTCTAATAAATCAATCACATCTTGTACAAGCGCTGTCAAATTGAAAACCGAAAATTCGATATTGATTCGTCCACGTTCAAGTTCTGCAATCATGTCCAAATCTTTGACCAAATAAATCAATCGATCAACCGATTTATTGATTCGGTTTAAGTATTTATCACGAATAGATTCATCTTCAACTCCGCCTTCTATCAGCGTTAACAAATAACCTTGAACCGAAAAAAGAGGTGTTTTCAATTCATGTGAAATATTTCCAAGAAAATCTCTTCTGTAATTTTCACGTTCATGTAAAACATCAATTTCTTTGGATTGATCTTCTGTAATGGTAGAAATTTTTTGAGAAAGTTCTTCAAAATCCATTGTACTGGATTGAAATTGTGGAATATTTTTCGAGATTTCAGTAAAATCTTTTCTTCGTTGATTTTTTAAAGAAAACCAATAAAATATTGATAATCCAATCAATAAAAGAAGCATTAAACTGATGAAAAATAGTTTTTCTTGGAGAATAAAATCAATATTTCCAAACCATAAAAAAGAGAACAAAACAAATCCTAAAGCCAAGAATAATGTACTGAGAAAGGCAAATAGAAAGATGTTTTGAACTTTGAAAGTTGAAGCCATTACGAGCTTTTAGTCATTTATTTTGTATCCAATTCCTTTGATTGTTGAGAAACGATCGTTTCCAAATTTTTCGCGTAATTTGCGCATATGTACGTCAATTGTACGTCCACCAACTACAACTTCATTTCCCCAAACTTTCTCCAAAATTTCTTCACGTTTGAAAACGCGTTCTGGATTTGAAGCTAATAAAGCAATCAATTCAAATTCTTTTCGTGGTAACAAAAAGTCTTGTCCTTGGTAATTTACTTTATATGTTTCGCGGTTAATCTCGAAATTATTTAGCTTGATAAATTCGTCTTTTGGCGCTTCGTTAGGTTGTTTTAATTTCAATAAAGCATTTAGTTTACTAATTAAAACTTTTGGTTTGATAGGCTTTAAAATATAATCATTTGCACCAGCATCATAGCCAGCTAATTGAGAAAAATCTTCGGCACGAGCAGAAAGAAAAACGACTAAAGTATCTTGAAAAGAATCTAACTTTCTCAACTCTGCACACATTTCCATTCCGTCCATTTGTGGCATCATTACATCTAATAGAATCAAATCTGGGCGAAAAATTTTGGCTTGTTTCAAACCTTCTAGTCCGTTTTGAGCTGTTTCTACTTCAAAACCTTCTTTTTTTAAGTTGTAACCAATGAATTCTAAGATATCTGGTTCGTCGTCAACTAATAAAATTTTAATGTTCTTCATAATTGTTTGTAATAACTAAATAAAATTAGTCGATGTAAAATTAAGCTTAAATTTTAGGAGAAATTAGGTAAAAACATTTCTTAACATTCATTTAAAGTTACGATAATTTCATAACAATTACCTAACAAAACCTTTACAATTTCTAAAAATGTTTTTCATTGGATTGCAGCAACTTTGCCATCAAACAAACACGAATTATACAATCGCAATGAAACGCAATTTAACTTTACTTTTATTATTAGGTTCGGCAGCACTTTTTGCACAGACTAATATTAAATTAGAAGGAACTTTATTTGATCAAAAAACAAACCAACCACTTTCTGAAAAAACTTTTGTGGTTGAAGGATTAAATATTCAAGCAAAAACAGACGATAAAGGTCACTACGAAATTTCTGTTCCAGATGATACGTATCAATTGGATATTAAAGTAGACGGTTATCAATCTGTTTCTCAAAATTTATCAGATTCGAATACATTAAATATGTATTTGAAACCAGAAGATTTCAAGGATGGAAAAATTGATTTATCAACTGCTGTTGTAACAGGTAGAAAAGATAAATCTGGAGAAGCTTCTTTACTTAATATTCAGAAAAAATCTGTGAAAATGGTAGAGAATATTGGTGCAGCAGAATTGGATCGTAAAGGTGTAAGTGATGCGGCTTCGGCAGTTGCGAAAATGGCTGGTGTTACGAAACAAGAAGGAACAGGAGATGTTTTTGTACGTGGATTGGGAGATCGTTATAATTATACTTCATTGAATGGTTTACCTATTCCGTCAGAAAATCCTAGTAACAAGAATATTAAATTAGATTTATTTCCAACAGACGTTATTGATTACATTTCATTGAGCAAAACATTCAATGTAAGAATGATGGCTGATTTTGGAGGAGCAAATATCGATATTGCATCAAAATTATACGAAGGAAATGGTTTATTAGAAATCGGAACAGGATTAAATTTGAATTCTAACGCGATTACCAATAAAAACTTCAATTTGCAAGATGGACCAAATTGGTTTGGTTTTCAAAAAACAAAAATTCCAGCAAACGCAACAACTGGATATCATTTTACAAATAGTTTCAATCCACAATCTAAATCTGCTGTAGCAGGAGGTTTCAATATAAAAGGAGGAAAAAGTTACAAGTTTGAAAACGGAGCAAAATTTGGATTCTTTGCAACAGCTGCTTTTGATAACTCAGCTCAAAGTATCGAGAAAGGTTTAGCTCGTTCTGTTGATGCTCAAGGAAATAATTTGAAAGGTTTCAACGATTATACAAAAGATAGTTATAATACAAATACAACAGGAATGGTGAATTTGTATTATGATTTTAATCCAAATAATAGATTAAGAGCAAATAGTATTTTTATTAATAACACTTCTCAAAGTTTACAAGAATACAAAGGATTTATTAGAGATTTAGCGGAAGATAATAATGGATTTATTCGTCGTGGAACTTATGAAAGAAACCAAGTTTTTGTCAATCAATTATTAGGAGATCACAGATTAGATGATAAATCTGAGTTTCATTGGGGCGTTTCTTACAATACAGTGAAACAAGATATGCCAGACCGTTTACAAAATACAATGCGTTTGGATAAGCAATCTGGACAATATGTGTTAGCTTCTCAAGATGCTTCGTTAAGTAACCGTTATTATCAAAATCTTAATGAGAACGAGGTTTCTGCGAACTTGGAATATAATCGCGTTTTTGGTGGAGATTTGAAAGATTATAAAGCTAAAATTTCTATTGGATACCAAGGTAGACATAAAGAAAGAGATTTTGAAGCGAATCAATTTAACTTCAAAATTTTGAGAAGTGGAATTCAAGTTGACCCAAATAATTTAGATGCTTTCTTCAATCAATCAAATTATGGTTCAGGGTTCGAAATCACAACGTTTGATATCAAATCTGACGGAAGCTACAGATCTCAAGTTTACAGTGGACAAAAAGATATACAAGTAGGTTTTGCTGAGGTAGAATATAATTTTACAGATCGATTAACAGCAGTTTTGGGCGTTCGTGCAGAATATCTTAAACAAAGCATCGATTGGTACACAGCTTTATCACAAGGTAAAAACTCATTCGATCAATTCGAATTATTACCAAGTTTGATGTTACGTTATAAATTAACAGATAATCAAAACTTGCGCTTCGCTACATCTAAAACATATACACTTCCTCAATTCAAGGAAACAGCCATGTTTGTTTATGAAGATGTAACAGAAACTTTCCGTGGAAATCCAATGTTGTATCCATCGACAAATTACAATGCGGATATTAAATGGGAATGGTTCCCGAAAAGTGGAGAAGTAATCTCTTTGGGAGGTTTCGGAAAATATATTCAAGATCCAATCAATACAACAACAATTGCTTCATCATCTAATGATATTTCCTATGCAAATACAGGTGATTGGGGATATGCAGTTGGTGCAGAATTAGAAGTTAGAAAAGCAATTTTAGATAATAAAACATCGAATCCAGAACAATTAACAGTTGGGTTTAACGGTGCTTATATGTATTCTAATCAAGAATTAAACAATGAAAAAGTATACAAAGAAACATTGTTTAATGGACAACGAATCAATACCAATTTTACAAATGCAGAAGATGCATTTACGGGAGCTTCTAAGTTTATTACAAATGCAGATTTATCTTATTCTAAGAAATGGGCAAGTGGAGGAAGCGTAATGGCAACTGTGGCTTACAACTATTTCTCTGATCGTATTTATGCGCTTGGAACTGAAACAAGAGGAAATCAAGTAGATAAAGGATTTAGCACATTAGATTTCATTTTACGTTCAAAATTGAATAAAAATATTGGAATCAATTTCTCTGCTAAAAACTTATTAAACCCTACAATAGACCGTGTACAAGAGAATTTGAATGGAGATGTAAAAACATTAAGCTATAAAAAAGGAATGAACTTCGGTTTATCTGTAAACTATCAATTTTAAAAACAAAATAAAACAAACACAATAAAACATTTAATTATGAAAAAATCAATTTTAAAACTATTTTTAGTAGGAGCATTTTCTACATTAGCCTTAACAAGCTGTAGTAATAACGACGATAACGGAGATATCGATACAAATCCTTCTGGCTTTGTTGCGAATCCTGCTGATTTTAAAGGTGAATTAAAAAGTGGAGATAAAATTACTTTAGATCCATCAAAAGTATATTATTTAACAGGGAAAATTCAGGTTAACGATGGTGCTGAATTAACAATTCCTGCTGGTACACAAATTGTTGCAAACGGAGGTACATCTTCTTACATTGCAGTAGCACAAGGTGGAAAAATATTTTCTAACGGAACTTCTGCTAAACCAGTTGTATTTACATCAGACAAAAAAGCACCAGGTTCTTGGGGTGGAGTAGTTTTATGTGGTAAAGCACCAATTAACAAAGCAAAAACAGCTACTGCTGAGGTTTCTGAATTAACATATGGTGGTGATGTTGCAAATGATAATTCTGGTACAATAACATATACTCGTATTGAATATGCTGGAGCTATTTATAATTCTGAAAAAGAGTTTAATGGACTTTCTTTATTCGGTGTAGGTAACGGAACTAAAATTGAATATGTACAAATGTATGCAGGTTCTGATGACGGAATCGAATTCTTTGGTGGAACTGTTAATACAAAATATATCGTATCAAATGAAAACGAAGATGATCAATTTGACTGGACAGAAGGTTGGGTTGGTACAAACGAATATTGGTACGGAAAAGAAGGTCGTAGTAAAGGAAATAGAGGTATAGAGGCTGATAACAATTCAAGTAATCATACTTTAACTCCAATTACAAATCCTACAATTAGATATGTTACTTTAATAGGTTTAGGTAAAGATTATGTAGGAGAAGGAGAAAACCAAGCAATGAAATTACGTGTTGGTACAAAAGGAAAATTTGAGAATTTTGTTTTAGCGAACTGGGCTAAAGGTATCGATATCGAGCATGATGCTACAATTTCTTGGATTCCGAATGATTTATTCTTGAAAAACGTTCAATTCATCAACGTTGGAGTAGAAGCAACAGGTAAATCTTCTGCAGGTACTGCTGTAGATGTATCAAAAGCTTATTTACCAGCAAATAATACAGGTGCTGGAAATGGTGTAGATACACCAACTTGGGCAAAAGGATGGACAGTAGGTCTATAATTAAATCCATATAAAGAAAAAACTTTTCTTATAAAAAAGTTCTTCGTGTTTGTAAATCGCTTTTTTGGACTCTCCAAAGAAGCGATTTTCTTCTATTATAACTATTTTATTTTAAGTCATTAAAAATAGTTATTTAGAAAAATTCCACGTAAGCTAAACTATTTGTACATTTGCAGAACAATAACAGTTGATAACAATGGCATTAACAGAACAACAATTAGATTCGATTGGAGAAAAATTGGTTGAAAAATTCAAAACAGTTTACGATCCAGAGATTCCAGTTGATATATATGAACTGGGATTGGTTTACGATGCACAGGTGAATGCAGATGGTGAAGTAAAAGTTACCATGACCCTTACATCTCCAAACTGTCCTGTGGCTGAAAGTTTACCTGTAGAGGTAGAACAGCGCGTAGAAGAGATAGAATATGTAACGAAATGTTACGTAGAAATTACGTTCGATCCACCTTGGGATAGAGATATGATGAGCGAAGAAGCAAAATTCGAATTAGGAATGTTATAACTTAACATTCCTAATTTTTTTTGTATCTTAATCCAACAAATTCAAAACACTAAAACTTATGGGATATTTAGGCGTGATCGTTTTTCTTGGAATTATTTTCCTTTTTTTATTCGTCTTTACAGTAAAACAACAAACTGCGGTTGTAATCGAGCGTTTCGGAAAATTTAATAGTATTCGTAATCCAGGATTACAATTCAAAATTCCGATTGTAGACAGAATTGCTGGAAAAATGTCTCTTAAAATTCAACAATTAGATGTTGTTGTCGAAACGAAGACAAAAGATGATGTATTTGTTCGATTGAAAGTTTCTGTTCAATATCAAGTCATCAAAACACAAGTTTATGATGCATTTTACAAATTAGATAATCCTTATACACAAATAACTTCTTTCGTTTTTGACGTTGTCCGAGCTGAGGTTCCAAAACTTCGTTTAGATGATGTTTTTGAGAAGAAAGATGATATTGCGGTTGCTGTAAAAAGTGAATTGCAAGAAGCAATGAATTCATATGGTTACGAAATTGTCAAAACGTTGGTAACAGATATTGATCCAGATGAGCAAGTAAAGCATGCGATGAATCGTATTAATGCAGCTGAACGTGAAAAATTAGCAGCGCAATATGAAGGTGATGCTGCACGTATTTTGATTGTAGAAAAAGCAAGAGCCGAAGCAGAATCGAAGCGTTTGCAAGGACAAGGTATTGCGGATCAACGTCGCGAAATTGCAAAAGGTTTATTGGAATCTGTAGATGTTTTGAATGGAGCAGGAATTACGTCACAAGAAGCTTCTGCGCTAATTGTGGTGACGCAACATTATGATACATTGCAAGCGATTGGGGAAAAATCTGGAAGCAAATTAGTTTTGTTACCAAATTCACCAACTGCCGCTTCGGAAATGTTGAATACAATGGTCACTTCGTTTACAGCAGCACATGAATTGAATGAGCATCAAATAACAAAAGAAGATAATCCGGCTCAACGAAAAAATAAACCAAATCAAGGCGATTCGTTTACTTTTCCAGAGCATCCTTAGAAATTTTTTTTAATGATAATTAACGATTTAAATAATCAAGTCGTAAGAATTAACGATTTTAATACGAATTATATCACTTTAAATTTTGAGAATATTAATTATCGTTTTGATTTTCTTGGTAAAAAGGAAGCTTTCTTAAAAGAAAAAAATGAATGTAAGTTATTGTTGTTTTCTGATCATCCATTATTAATTGATTACAATGAAAGTTTTTTAGAAATTTTCTTAAATTCAAAACCACAAAACATAGATTTTTTTCTAGAAAATATAGAGAGGATTATTCATAATAGAGTTCTAGGCTTTCGAAAATTAAAAGATTATTTAAACAAATCAAATTTAGATTTTGAAACTTTTTTAAAGAATATAAATGAAGGAAATGGAAAATTTCTGAATGCTCCATTTTCAATAATTAATGAGATAGAGAAATTTTTTATTGAAAATAATATCAAATTTAAAACTTTTGGAGAGCCGAAAAATTTTAAAAATCAGTTATTAATTTTAGATAATCAATATGTTATTGCAACTGAATTTAAACTAAAATAAAACAAAAGCCACTTCATCGAAGTGGCTTTCTAATATCTCAATACTTATATCTAAAATCTAAGTCTATCCAACCTGAACACCGTTTGGCGTTTCTTCTTCTGGATTTACAAACGTTAATTTTCCGTCTGCTTTATCAGCGAATAATAACATTCCGTTCGATTCGATTCCACGAATTTTACGAGGCGCTAAATTTGCTAAAACCATCGCTTGTTTTCCTACGATTTCTTCTAACGTAAAATGTTCTGCAATACCAGAAACAATTGTACGAACATCCATTCCTGTATCCACTTTTAGTTCGAATAATTTGTCAGCTTTTTCAACTTTCTTCGCTTCTAAAATAGTTCCGATACGGATATCCATTTTTTGGAAATCATCAAAAGAAATCAATTCTTTTTGAGGTTCTGCATTTGGATTTGTCATATTATTTTTGACTTTACTTTCGTTTAATTTATTGATTTGTGCTTCGATGGCTTCGTCCTCAATTTTCGCAAAAATTAATTCAGATTGCCCTAATTGATGTCCAGATTTTACAAATTCGTCTGTTGATTCTAAATCATCCCAACTCATTTTTTCTACATTCATCATAGCCAACATTTTCTCAGAAGCGAATGGAATAAATGGTTCTCCCAATTGTCCTAATGCAGCAGCAATTTGCGTCGCAGCATACATAATTCCTTTTACAGCTTCTGGATCATCACCTTTTTTCCAAGGTTCTTGTGCTTGTAAAAATTGATTTCCAAGACGAGCCAAATTCATATATTCTGTCAACGCAGCACGGAATTCATATTTCTCTAAATGATCACCAATGCGCTTTGCAAAATATTTGATTTCAGTTAATTCTTCAAATTCAATTGTTTTTGAAGGAACAATTCCTTCGTAATATTTGTGAGAAAGAACCATTACACGGTTGATAAAGTTTCCTAAAATTCCAACTAATTCAGAATTATTCTTCGTTTGGAAATCTTTCCACGTAAAGTTATTGTCTTTATTCTCAGGCATATTTGCCGTCAACACATAACGCAATGTATCTTGTTGATTCGGGAAATCTTCTAAATATTCGTGTGCCCAAACTGCCCAATTACGAGAAGTTGAGATTTTATCATCTTCTAAATTCAAGAATTCATTTGCAGGAACATTATCAGGCATAATGTAATCGCCATGCGCTTTCATCATTGTTGGGAAAATGATACAGTGGAAAACGATATTGTCTTTTCCGATGAAATGAACCAATTTCGTTTCTTCGTTTTGCCAATAATCTTTCCAATTTTTACCGTTTTTCTCTGCCCATTCTTGCGTGAAAGAAATGTAACCAATCGGTGCATCAAACCAAACATACATTACTTTTCCTTCAGCTCCATCAACAGGAACAGGAATTCCCCAGTTCAAATCGCGTGTCATTGCACGAGGTTTCAAACCATCGTCTAACCAAGATTTTACTTGACCATAAACACTCGATTTCCAATCATTTTTGTGACCTTCTAAAATCCATTTTGATAAGAAATCTTGATATTGATCCAATGGTAAATACCAGTTTTTTGTTTCTTTTCTGATTGGCGTATTTCCAGATAAAGCAGAACGAGGATTAATCAATTCTTCTGGGCTTAATGTAGAGCCACATTTTTCACATTGATCGCCGTAAGCATCAGGATTTCCACATTTCGGACATTCACCACGAATGTATCGATCCGCTAAAAATTCGTGCGCATCTTCATCGTAAAATTGTTCCGTAACATCTTCTGTAAACTTGTTGTTATCATATAACGTTTTGAAGAAATCTTGAGCAACTTCTCTGTGTTTATCAGATGTTGTACGAGAATAAATATCGAACGTCACACCAAAATTAGCCAATGTATTTTTGATGTTCTCGTGGTAACGATCAACAATATCTTGAGGCGTAACGCCTTCTTTTTTGGCACGAATTGTAATTGGAATACCATGTTCGTCAGAACCTCCAATAAATGCTACATCTTTTCCTTTTCTTCGTAAAAAACGCGCATAAATATCAGAAGGAACGTAAACACCTGCCATATGACCAATGTGCAATGGTCCGTTAGCATAAGGTAAAGCCGCTGTAATTGTATATCTTTTTGGTTGACTCATTTGCTTAAAATCTATAAGCGACAAAGATACGATTTGTTGTTTGTTTTGTTAAAACCTTTTTCTAATTTTATAAGGTTAATCAATTGATGGAGGAATGAATATTAGGAAAGAGGAGAAAAGCGATTATGAACAAGTTTTTAAATTGATTGAAAAGGCTTTTGAAAATGAAGAATATAGTGATCATCGTGAACAATTTTTAGTTGAACGATTACGAAATTCTGATGGTTTTGTTCCTGATTTGTCTATTGTTTTTGAAATGAATGGACTTATTGTTGGTTATATTTTATTGACAAAGATTAAAATTAATCATTCAGACTTTTCTTACGATTCTTTAGCGCTCGCTCCTGTAGCGGTTTTACCTAATTATCAGGGAAATGGAATTGGTGGTCATTTAATAGAATTTGCGCATAAGAAAGCGAGAGAATTAGGTTTTGAATCGATTATTTTGTTAGGTCATCCAACTTATTATCCTAAATTTGGTTACAGAAAAGCATCTGACTTTGATATTCAGTTACCTTTTGATGTTCCAGATGAAAATTGTATGGCAATTGAGTTGGTTGAAGATGCGTTGAAAAATATAAATGGAATGGTAGAATATCCGAAAGAATTCTATCAATAATTAAAATATTTCTTATGGAAGAAAACGCTGTTGTAACGCCAGATGAGGTGGTAACGGATACAATTACGAACTTATTTACGTATGCTAATTATTTTTTGGTTGCAGCGCTTGTAGTGTTGTTAACGTATATGACGATTCGTGATTTTAAGAAAAAACAACGCGAAAAGAAATTGGCACAAGAACGTGAAGCGTACAACAATCAGTTTGATAACGAAGAGGAAAAAGAAGAATTATAAATCATAAAAATAGCCACTCAATTTTGAGTGGCTATTTTGTTTTATATCAATTTAATTATTGACCTTCTTCATCAGGAACTTCATAGTTTTCGCCTACGCTTTCACTACCACTTCCTTCGATAATTGGACCTGGATCATACATTTCATCATATTGATGGAATCCGTATGTATTCGAACAATCCCAGTGTTTTTCAATGTCCTTAGGTTTGTCAAATTTATCTCCAGCTGTTACGCCAAATTTTCCTCCTTCTTTGTAAACGCCTTGCATATAGTAAGCCCAAATTGGCATAGCTGTATTGGCTCCTTGCCCTGTGGCTGTACTCGCAAAGTGAGCAAATCGGTCTTCTGCACCAACCCAAACTCCAGTAACTAAATTTGGTGTTAATCCCATAAACCAACCATCAGAGTTTTCGTTTGTTGTACCTGTTTTACCAGCAATTTCGGCAGTCATTCCGTAGCGATTTCTTAATCTCGCACCAGAACCTCTATCTACAACACCTTTCATCAAATCAATCATAGTGTACGCTACGTTTTCATTAACAACTTCTCGTGTTTGTGGCGTATAATCTTTGATAACTTTTCCTTGCTTATCTTCTATTCTTAAGATTAATTGCGGTTTAATGTAAATACCACCATTTGCAAATGCACTCATCGCACCAACCATCTCATATAAAGATAAATCGGCAGAACCTAATGCAATTGTAGGATCTTTTACGATAGGAGATTCAACTCCAAGGTCACGAGCCATTTGAATTACAGGTTCTTCACCTGTTTGCATAATCAAACGTGCAGCGACAATATTTGTAGAATAAGCTAATGCAGTTCTTAAATCTTGAGATCCACCATATTTACCATTATCATTTCGAGGAGACCAATTTCCTGGAATTCTCTCATTAGAAACAGTATGACAAGGTGTTAATCCTAATTGATTAATCGCTGTTGCATAAACAAACGGTTTGAACGTAGAACCTACCTGACGACGTGCTTGTTTTACGTGGTCAAATTTGAAATAATTCCAATCGATTCCTCCAACCCAAGCTTTGATTGTTCCATCTTTTGGATCCATTGACATCAAACCAGCTTGTAAAATATGTTTGTGATATTCGATTGAATCCATCAATGTTTTCCCTTTTTTGTACTGAATTCCGTTCCATGTAAAGAACTGAACAGAGTCGCGAGGTGTATTGAAAACAGTTTCGATTTCAGCTTCAGATTTTCCTTCGGCTTTCATCTTTTTATACAAATCTGTACGAGCCATTGCTTGCTTAAAGATTTGTGTTCTTTTTGCAGCAGAAATATTATAAAATGGTGCTAAACTACGTCCACGTTGCTCTCCAAAGAATTGATCTTGTAAAACTTTTAATTGTTTTTTAACCGCTTCTTCAGCTAAATTTTGCATTCTTGAGTCTAACGTTACATAGATTTTTAAACCATCTTTTTCAAGGTTATATGATTTTCCTGTTTCTTTCTCATAATCAACCATCCATTGTTGAATTTCCTTTCTCAAAGCAGATTTGAAATATGCTGAATGTGATTCATCATGCTGCATAATATCTTGTTTATCTGTAACCAATGGTGTAGCTTTTGCAGCTTCCCCTTCAGCTTGAGAAATTTTGTTGTATTTCATCATTTGATCTAATACAAGATTTCTTTTTTCTGTAGATAATGCAGGATTTTTTACAGGGTTGAATTTTACAGGATTTTGAAACATTGAAACCAATGTTGCAGCTTCATCTAAGTTTAATTCTTTTGTTGTTTTGTTGAAATAAACTTTAGAAGCAGATTCAATACCTTTTGCACCATAGATAAAGTCAAACTTATTGAAGTACATCGCAATGATTTCTTCTTTTGTATACAATTTTTCTAATTGAACAGATGTTACCCATTCTTTTAGTTTTTGTAAACCACGTTTCACTTTATTAGAAGAAGGATCTTTTGTATACAACTGTTTTGCTAACTGCTGTGTAATTGTAGATCCACCTCCTGAATCACCTCCTGAAGATATAGCACGGAAAGCAGCTTTAATATCTACACCTGAATGATCAAAGAAACGAACGTCCTCTTTTGCTAACAATGCATCAACTAAATGTGGTGGTAAATCTTTGTAATCGACTGGTGTTCTGCGTTCTGCTTCGAAACGATCTAACAAAACACCATCAGAAGAAATAATTTCTGATGAAACATAAATATCAGGATTTTCTAAATCACGTACATTGGGAATTTCACCTAACCATCCGTTAGATGTCGCCCAAAAGATTCCGAAAATTCCTAATACGGCACAAAAAAACAGTACCCAAATGGTAACGATTATTTTTTTGGCTAATGAAAAGCTATTGAACTTCTTTTTTGCTTTAGAAGTTGCGCTTGTTTTAGGATTTTTATTGTTTTCCATTCTGTATTATTCAGCTTTATCAACAATCAAACTAATGTCTTCGATTCCTTTCAAATTCTTTGTTCGCATACCTTGCCAAACTTTTAGTTGATAGCGACCAGAGTCTTTTATTGGTAAATTTTCGCGATAAACCAACATCATTTCTTTTGTTGTCATTCCTTTACCAATCCAGCTTCCATCAGGATTTGCAATGTAATACTGTAAGGTATCAATCATTTCATTTCCTTTAGGATCGATGAATTTCGTGAACAAATATAAGTTACTATATTCATACGACGTATTATTTCTTAACACAAATCCAATGTTAACAGCCGAAGGTTTAGGATCTTTTACATCAAACGTAAAGGTTTGAGGCTGATTACTCTTCCATTCGTCTTTCACATCTTTTGTGTCTTGATAATAATGTTTAGCCTCGCAACTAAACAATAAAAAGACTAAAATAAAAAGCAAACTACTGTTGCGTATCATCTGGTTTTGGCCCACGATTAAATCTTTTTTTATTTCGATTCTTCGATTTATTTGGATTCGGTTGAGAATTATTTGCTTGATTCTCGTCCTTAGTTTTCGGTTTTTGTTCAGCATTTTGATTATTTTGCTGAGGTTGTTTTTTTGGTTGTTGAGTTGACTGATTAGCCTGATTTGTTTGATTATTTTGTTGGCTATTATTGCTCGGATTATTCGGTTTTCGCTTTTGTTGATTGCGATTGCGATTATTTCCTTGCGGCTTTTGCTGATCAGTATTTGGTTGAGCTTGTTGCTCTTTCGCCTGAGTTGGCTGTTGCTTCTCTTTTGGCTGATTTTGTTGTTGCTGATTCTGATTAGGATTCGAATTTTTGTTCGGTCTATTTTGATTATTCTTTTTAGACTGATTTGGATTCTTTCCTTGTTTATTTTCAAGACGATTCGCCTTATCTTTCGCTTCGTTAGGCTGTTTTTGTTTTGCCTTCTGAGGTTTTAGATTATTAGCATTCGCCGCAACTTTTTCGTTTCCAGAATTTTGATTATTCTTAATTCTTTTACGTTTTTTGTTTTGCTTTTCTTTACGTTCAAAACGTTCTAAAGAATCTTCACCAATTACATCTGTAAAATCTGGTTTAGATTCTTCTACATTTTTAGCTAAATCTTCTAAAGGTTCAGTTTTTTGACCTTTTGCAGTGATTGCTAAAAATTCTTGAATATCGTCTACCGAAAATTTGTACCAAACAATTCCTCCTTTGTCATAAGCAAACCACATTTCTTTCTTGAAAACGTCTATTTTAACACAATGTGCCCAACCTTTTTCAGTCTCGAAACGGCTTTCCATTGACGGAAAACTATTTAATGCATCTAAATATGAATCTAATTCAAAATTTAAGCAACATTTTAATTTACCACATTGTCCAGCTAACTTTTGCGAGTTAATTGACAACTGTTGATAACGTGCCGCAGCAGTGCTTACAGAGCGGAAATCTGTTAACCAAGTCGAACAACATAATTCGCGTCCACAAGATCCAATTCCACCAACTTTTGCTGCTTCTTGACGATATCCGATTTGTTTCATCTCAATTCTTACGCCAAATTTACCTGCGTATTCTTTGATTAATTGACGGAAATCTACACGTCCTTCTGCTGTATAATAAAATGTAACTTTCGCTCCATCTCCTTGGTACTCAACATCACAAATTTTCATTTCCAAATTAAGGTTTTTCGCCATAATTCGAGAATCAACCATTGTTTGTTTTTCTCTATCTCGAAACTCTACCCAAGTTTCTATATCTTTTTGGTTCGCTTTACGATAAACCTTCTTGACATCTTCCGCAGTCCACGAAAGATTCTTTTTTTTCATCTGGATTCTAACAAGCTCACCCGTAAGTGTAACAACCCCAATATCATGACCAGGTGTTCCTTCAACAGCGATTACATCGCCAATATTTAGAGATATGTTGTTTTCGTTTTTATAATAAAACTTTCGATCGTTTTTGAAACGAACTTCCACAAAATTGAACTTTTCTTGTCCATTTGGAAGTTGCATATTCGATAACCAATCAAAAACTGATAATTTTCCACAACCATCAGTGCCACAAGCACCATTATTGTTACATCCTTTCGGAAGGCCATTAGAAGTTCCACAAGATCCACATCCCATGCTTCTATAATTTTTTTAAATGACAACACAAAGGTATGAAAATATTTTTCTGAATTTGTGAAATCATTTCGGTTATGAAATTGATTTTAAATTGAATCAAAAACTTCTGAGAATGAATAGGTTTGGTCTAATCTAATACCTTTTTCTGTTAATTTTAACGTAGCTAATTCGTTGACATGATCGTGTTCAAAAAACAAAATATATTCATTTTCGACTGCTTTTTGTAAAAACGTTCCTTTTTCTTCAACTGTTATTAAAGGTCGTGTATCAAACCCAATCACATAAATTAGCGGAATATGTCCTACAGTTGGGATTAAATCTGCGATATAAACTATTTTTTTGCCTTTATAGGTAATAATTGGCAACATTTGTTTTTCGGTATGTCCATCTACAAATAAAATATCAAAACCAAGTGGAGAATTTTCTATAATTGCTCCATTTTGAGGTAAATCAATCAAATTAAGTTGTCCACTTTCTTGTAGAGGTAAAATATTTTCTTTCAGGAAAGATGCTTTTTCGCGAGGATTTGGATTTACAGCCCAATCCCAATGATTCGCATTTGACCAAAATTTTGCGTTTTTGAATGAAGCTTCTAAATAATCTTTCTCTTTGTTATATTGAATTGCGCCACCACAATGATCAAAATGTAAATGCGTCAAGAAAACATCTGTAATATCATCGCGATGAAATCCATGTTTGGCTAGAGAATTATCCAAAGTAGCATCGCCCCACAAATAATAAAACCCAAAGAATTTTGCATCTTGTTTAGTTCCGATTCCGGTATCAATTAATATTAATCGTTCGCCATCTTCGATTAATAGACATCTCATTGCAAGATCGATTAAATTTCTATCATCAGCAGGATTGGTTTTATTCCAAATCGATTTTGGTACAATACCGAACATTGCGCCGCCATCTAATTTAAAATTTCCTGTTTCTATTGAATATAATTTCATTTTTATGTGGTTTTATTTTGTTGAATTTTGCTTTCACGAAGATAAAAAATAGAATATTATTTAAAATAAATATCTATTATAGAATTGAACGACTTAAATTTGCAAAAATTTTGATACAATGGCAAAAGAAGTTCGTGTAAGATTTGCGCCAAGTCCAACAGGTGCGTTACACATCGGAGGAGTCCGTACTGCGTTATACAATTATCTTTTCGCAAAACATAATAACGGAAAATTCTTATTAAGAATAGAGGATACAGACCAAACACGTTATGTGGAAGGTGCTGAACAATATATTATCGATTCGTTGAAATGGTTAGGCTTAACTCCTGATGAAGGTGTTGGTTTTGGTGGAGACTTAGGTTCTTACCGTCAATCAGAGCGTAAAGAAATCTACAAACAATATGTAGACGAATTATTAGCTTCAGGAAATGCATATTATGCGTTTGATACGGCAGAAGAATTAGACGCTGCACGTGCAAAAGCAGAAGAAAATAAAGAAACATTTATTTATAACTGGTCGACAAGAGGAAATTTGAAAAACTCTTTATCGTTGACGGAAGATGAAACAAAAGCTTTAATTGAGAATGGAACACCTTATGTGATTCGTTTCAAAATTGATGATTCGCGTACAGTTTTATTGGATGATATGATTCGTGGAAAAATCACGATTGATGCAGCAACTTTAGATGATAAAGTTTTGTTTAAATCTGATGGAATGCCAACGTATCACTTAGCTAATATTGTGGACGATCATTTGATGGGAATTTCTCACGTAATTCGTGGAGAAGAATGGTTACCATCAATGGCTTTACACGAATTATTGTATGATGCATTTGGTTGGGAAGCGCCTCGTTTCGCACATTTACCATTAATCTTGAAACCAGAAGGAAAAGGAAAATTAAGCAAACGTGATGGAGACAAACACGGATTTCCAGTTTTCCCAATGGAATGGAAAACAGAAGAAGGAATTGCAAAAGGATACAAACAAGAAGGTTATTTTCCAGATGCAGTGTTGAATATGTTAGCTTTATTGGGGTGGAATTCTGGAACTGATCAAGAGATTTTTACAATGGAAGAATTGATTCAATTATTTTCATTAGAAAAAGTTTCGAAATCAGGTGCACGTTTTTCTCCAGAAAAAGCAACTTGGTTTAATCACCAATATTTACAACAAAAATCTGTTGAAGAATTATTGCCATCTTTCGAAGAAGTTTTAAAAGAAAACGGAATTGAAGCTAATCCAGCTTTAGATGCAAAAGTGGTTGAATTGTTAAAAGAAAGAGCAAACTTTGTAAAAGATATTTTCGAACAAGGTCAATTCTTTTATATAGCTCCTTCTACTTACGACGAAAAAGCAGCTAAAAAAGCTTGGAAAGATGATTCGAAAGAGATTTTAGGAAAATTTGTTGAAGTTTTAAATTCATCAGAATTTTCTTCAGAAGTTTTACACGATGCAATGGCAGAATTTGTTACAGCTCAAGAAATTGGATTTGGAAAAATCGGAATGCCTTTACGTCTTAGTTTAGTTGGTGCGTTACAAGGACCAGATGTTCCTGTAATTATGGCAATTTTAGGAAAAGAGGAAACAATTGCGCGTATCAACAAAGCGATTGAAGTTTTAGGATAAAATTATTTCTATCATAAATAAGAAAGCCATTTGCATTGCAAATGGCTTTTCTGTTATAAATTGATTTTGACTTCGTCTAATTGATTAAGTTCTTCTTGAGAGAATATTCGATAATTGACTTTAAATGTTTTGCCAAGCGGAACTTCTAACGAAAAACCTCCTGCGCCAATCGCATCAATGACATCTAATTCGAAATGTGCATGTTTCCAATATTCGAATAGATCTTTATCAATCCAAAATTCAACTCCATCAATTTCTCCAATGCAAACATCTTTGTATCGAAGATAAAATTCTCCTTTTCTGAAACATTGCGGTTGCGTTCCTTCACAGCAACCTCCAGCTTGATATAGCATCAAATCGCCATGTTTTGCTTTTAATTCATTCAATAAATTAATCGCTTTTTCTGTTGCATCAACACGTTTCATTTTTTGAGATTTTTAATTAATTATTGATTTAGAAGAAACCTAATTTCTTTTTGCTGTAAGAAACTAACATATTTTTAGTTTGACGATAATGGTCTAACATCATTTTGTGGTTCTCACGTCCAATACCAGATTGTTTATAACCTCCGAAAGGCGCTCCAGCAGGATAACTATGATATTGATTAACCCAAACACGACCAGCCTGAATAGCACGTGGAACTTGGTACAATTGATGTGCATCACGCGTCCAAACACCAGCTCCTAAACCATAAATTGTGTCATTAGCAAGTTCAATCGCTTCTGCCTCATCTTTGAAAGTTGTTACTGCTAATACAGGTCCAAAAATCTCTTCTTGGAAAATACGCATCTTGTTATTTCCTCTAAACAATGTTGGTTTGACGTAATAACCATTTTCGATATCTCCTTGTAAATGATTAGCATCTCCACCAGTTAAAACTTCTGCACCTTCTTCTTTTCCTAATTTAATATAACTTAAAATTTTGTCATACTGAATTTGAGAAGCTTGCGCACCAATCATTGTTTCAGGATCAAGAGGATTTCCTGCTTTAATCATATTTACACGCTCCACAACTCGTGCAATAAACTTATCATAAATAGATTCTTGAATTAATAATCGCGAAGGACACGTACAAATTTCACCTTGATTAAGAGCAAATAAAACAGCACCTTCAATCGCTTTGTCTAAGAAATCATCATCATGATCCATCACAGATTCGAAGAATACGTTTGGCGATTTTCCACCTAATTCTAACGTAACTGGAATAATATTTTCTGTTGCATATTGCATCACGAAACGCCCTGTAGCAGTAGATCCTGTAAATGCAGCTTTCGATACTTTAGGATTTGTCACCAATGCGCGACCTAATTCTCCACCGAAACCATTTACAATGTTCACAACTCCTGGAGGTAATAAATCTCCAATTAATTCGAATAAATATAAAATCGAGATAGGAGTAGATTCAGCAGGTTTTAAAACCACACAGTTTCCAGCAGCCAAAGCAGGAGCTAATTTCCAAACCGCCATCAAAATTGGGAAGTTCCAAGGAATAATTTGCGCAACAACACCAATTGGCTCATGGATAATAATTGAAACAGTATCTTTATCTAATTCGTTGATAGAACCTTCCTCAGCACGAATAACTGAAGCAAAATATCTGAAATGATCGATAGCTAAAGGAATATCAGCATTCAACGTTTCGCGAACAGGTTTTCCGTTATCGTAGGTTTCTACAGCCGCAACATTTTGTAAATTTTCTTCGATTCGATCTGCAATTTTATTCAAAATAATGCTTCGTTGCGTTGGCGAAGTTTGACTCCAACTTTTGAAAGCTTCGTGAGCAGCATCTACCGCTTTTACTAAATCTTCTTCCGAAGAATGCGCAGCTTTTGTAAAAACTTTTCCAGTAAGTGGTGTTACAACATCAAAATATTTTCCGTTTGTAGGTGGCGTAAATTGACCATTGATGTAATTGTCATAATGATCTTTGAATGTAGGTACATTAACTAAGTTTCCCATTTTATTAAAATTTTTTGTGAATTGAATTTTCTCTAATTTATTCAAAATTGTTCAATAATTATGTTTAGAAAAAGTTAATTCTATTTGGTATAAAATTTGTACATTTGGCATCCGTCAATTATTTATTGACAATTTACTTTATGGGGCTGACTGGTTTTGACAGCAGGGCCAATGGGTAAGTAAGCATGCAGTGATAGGTTGTGTACTCACTTTAATCAGGCACTTCAACTTTTTAACTGGCAACGAAGAGTACGCTTTAGCTGCATAATTCTGAATTTTAGTAAGAATACGCCACGTCTATACTAGGTATAGAAGCTGAATGTCCCTCAAAAGCCTTGACTTACGGCGTTTGATACAGGGACACGGGAAAGTAAGAATAGAAACCTTAGTGCATCGGATAGGTTTCGAGATTTTAGATGATAAGCGGATGACAGAGTGTTTATTCTCAGGATTTCGTCGAAAATTAATAATAAACTAAGCATGTAGAAAGCTTATTTGTTGCTTGTTTGGACGCGGGTTCGAATCCCGCCAGCTCCACACAAACAACTTTTATAAACACTAAAAGCTGTTAAACCCTCTAAAATAGAGGGTTTTTTTATGTCCATACTTTTTGGAATTATATAAAAATTGGTGGAAAAACGCTATTTCATCCCCTAATTCATCCCCTCGTATATCAGCTTTAATCCCTCTCATAGAAAGGAATTTTAAAAAAATGATATATGATAAAGACAACATTTGTATTGAAAGAGCCAAAGAGTAGCTCAGAAACGATTATTTATTTGGTCATGCGTTGGGATGGTCTACAGATGAAAATCTCAACTAAACAGAAGGTTAATCCGAAGTTTTGGAATAAAGAAAGGTTGAAGGTCAAGGAAACTATTTCAGAAAAGAATCATCAACATATAAACAAAGAATTGGTCGAAATTGAAAAAGTAGCTTATAAAATGTTTAACAGTTTTACAGATACCTTCAAGAGAAAACCAAATTCGGAAGAGTTAAAGAATTTGATTGAACAGGAATATTTTCAGAATAATCCAATGTTTAAGAAAGTCGATAAGAAAACAATTTTAGATTATTTTGATGACTACATTGAGACTATAAAATCTACAACAGCTCATACAACAGTTCAAAAGTATAAACAAGCCAAAGAAAATTTTAAAGATTTTCAGAAGGATAAGAAGCGTATTTGTAATACTGAGATGATTGATTTGAAATTTAGAAATGAATATGTAGAGTATTTAATCGAGACTAAGAAGTATGCTCCGACTACTGTTTATCGTAAAATGAAATTTTTGAGAACTGTTTTATATTTTATTGAGAATTTAGGTATCAAGGTTAATCCATTTTTGCATAATAGTAGATTTTTGACAAAGGATATCGAAGTAGATAACATTGCTTTGAGTGAAAGTGAGATAGATGAAATGGAGAAATTAAACTTATCTGATAACAAAAGATTGGAACAGGTAAGAGATTTGTTTTTAGTTGCATGCTATACAGGTCAACGATTTTCAGACCTCAACAAAATAAATCAATCAAACATTATTGACGATGAGTACATAGCTATACGACAGCAGAAAACAAATGAGCAATTAACTCTTCCATTGTTGAAAGTTGTAAAAACAATTCTTGTAAAGTATAGTTATAAACTTCCGAAGATATCTAATGTCAAGTTCAATGAGTACATCAAAGAAGTTGCTAAACTATGCGAAACACTCAATAAGCAGTACAACGGTGACAATAAAAAAGTGAGATGGCAGATGATAAGTAGCCATACAGCAAGAAGAACGTTTGTAACGCTTAATTATGGAAAAGGAGTTGATTTAGATACGTTGAAACTCGGTACAGGACACAAGCAAACTAAAACACTACAAACATATATTAAGATGAACGATAAGCAGAAAGCAGATTTGTTGAGGTCGAAACTTGAGCCAAAAAGAAAATAAAATTATGAAAAATAGATTTGAACATTTAGATGAATTAAAACAACATCTTAACCAGCTTAGGAACTTACAAAGCGATAAGGTTATGAAGGCTCTTGATATTGAATATACGTATGAAAGTAATAGGATAGAGGGAAACACTTTGACACTACAAGAAACAGCTCTTGTAATAGAAAAAGGTTTAACGATTGGAGGAAAGTCTTTGAATGAGCATTTAGAAGCAGTTAATCATCAAAACGCAATTGAATATATCAAAGACCTTGCAAAGCAAAATGAAACAATTACGGAAAGAGATTTATTGCAAACCCATTATTTAATTCTGCAAGGAATCAATAACGAACAAGTGGGAAAGTATAGAAATTTACAAGTATTGATTTCGGGAGCAAAGCACGTTCCACCTCAACCATATTTAGTTCAAAAGGAAATAGAAAGTTTGTTTTTATGGTATAATGAGAATAAAGACAAATTGCACCCAGTCGAGCTAAGTGCTGAAATGCACGAACGTTTAGTAACTATACATCCTTTTATAGATGGAAACGGACGTACTGCAAGATTATTGATGAATTTAATCTTATTACAAAATGGTTTCCCAATTGTAATTTTAAAAGGCGATATAGATAGTAGGTTAAAATACTATTCTGTTTTAGAAACTGCACAAGTCGAACGTAACAAAGAACCTTTTATTAATTTTATTATTCAAAATTTAGAAGAAATGTTACAACGAATGATTAGAATATTGGGAAACTTGTAAACTTGTAATTTTTGTAAGAAGCTACTATGGTAGATTACAGGCTCAGGAGATAAAGAAGAGGTTTTATATAGTAAAACAGTCCTGAGCCTTTCGATAATAATATTTAACTGCTATTTTTACAATATTACAAAAGTTACAAAAAATACATAATATGGAAAAACCTACTGTTTATAATTTTCAAATTGTTACTGAAGAAGGTTATAAAGATATAGAAAGAGAGAGTTTGTCTAGGAAAGTTCGTTTTAATAAAAGCTATAGTAAAGGTTTCTTATATGATTTAGAATTCCCTTTTAATGAATTTAGAATTTCTAAGAAAGCAGAATCTTTGCTTGATGATTTATTTAAATCATATGGTTTAGTTGAGCTAAAAGGAAAGTTTTTACAATTAGGGATTCAATACCAATATAATTTTATTAAAAAGTATAACACAATTAGTACTGAAGAAGAGAAAAAGATGCTTCAAGAATTTATTGATGCTCAATCAGAATTGAAACGGCTCAAAAATATTCTTAGTGATGATTTTAATTCTACAGAAGATCTTGTAAAAATTGCTTTTACTCCAAAATCAACATCTGAAGAAGTTGTTAGAATTAGTAATTTTTTCGCATTATTTTCAATAACTCAGAATTTAAAAGAATTATTAACCGATGAATATATCGAATCCTATATGACAAAAGTAGAAATTGATAAAGTAACTCATATAATTCTAAAACATAGACTCTATTCAGAAGTTGAAAAATTGCTTTCTGAAGTAGATGAAAAAATAAAATTTATTGTAATTTTTTGTCACATCTTCCAAATTCCATGTGTTAAAGGTGTTTTTTCAAATTGTAATTTAAACGAAACTACTCTTTCTTCATTCTATAACAAAAGATATTATGATGCTGTAACAAAGGCTATGAGTGGAGAGTCTAAGTAAAAATAATTAAAAAATTAGTCTCCGTTCAATTCTTCAGCTTTCGCTCTAAACTTGCAATAAAGAAAGAACGAATCTTTCTAGGATAAAAAAAATCATTTTATAATGAAAGAAAAATTTTTGAACGTAGAGTTCGTAAGAAATCCATTCTTAAATGGAAATTTTAGTAAGTTAGAGATACACTCTAACGTAGATTTGAAAACAACTTCTAAAAAAGAAGAAGTAGAAATTTCACAAGGAGAGTTGGAGGATTCACAGGCGGAGGTAGAAACTACCACGGAAGACATTACATTTGAAATACCTGAGGATGGGAAATTTCCACAGGAGGTGTTTGACTTGGCTCCTGATGTGTTAAAACCTTTATTAGAAACCTTTACAGGGCGAGAGAAGGATATCGTTCTCCTCTCAAGTTTAACGCATCTTAGTGCGATTTTCCCAAAAGTATTTGGCTATTATAGAGATGAGTTGTTCTTTCCAAATCTCTACTTATTTGTTATTGGGCAAGCAGCTACAGGTAAATCGAAGTTATCGATTGGAGAGAAAATTATTCAAAAAGTAAAAGAAGAAATTCTAACAAAAAATTCTAACTTCTTTATTCCAGCGAATAGCAGTAGTGCAAAATTACAAGAAAAATTGTCGAATTCGTTCTCGGATGGGAGTTATATCCATGATAACGAGGCTGATACTTTGTCTTTTGTATTAAAGAAGGAGTGGGGGGACTACTCAGAGATATTACGTAAAGCATTCCAACACGAACGCATTAGTATTTCTCGTAAATCTTATCCAGAAATTATATGCGATAACCCAAGGTTAACGGTGGCTATCTCAGGAACTGGAGAACAAGTAAAACCATTGATACAATCAAGAGAAAATGGGTTGTTCAGCAGGATTATGTTCTACACCTATTCAGAAAGATCAAAATGGAATGATGGGTCATACGTGGGTAATCGTAGGCAAGAAATTCATATTCTGAACGATTACTTATTCAAGGTGTACGAGGTTGTTAATTCTTTAGAGCGTGAATTTTATTTAAACGAGGAACAACTTGCAGATTTTAATAATTTCTTTGAAGGTTATTTTAAAGCAGTACAAGAAATTGATGAAAATCTAGTAGATATTGTGTTGCGACAAGCAATAATGATGTATCGTTTGTTGATGATTTATACTGTTTTGGAGAATACCGAAGAATTTTCTGATGAAATGGATAGATTTGAATGTTCTGACAGAGCTATTGATTTTATAAAAGTTATTCTGCCTTACTTACTAAGAAATTCTTTAGATACGGCTAGTTTATATGATAAATCAATTGATTTGAAGGCTTCTGAGTCTGAAATTTTACAATTGCTACCTCAAAATTTTAAAAGAGGAGAAGCGGTAAAAATTGTCGTTGAGAAACTTTCGGTTAGTGTTAAGACTGTAGATAATGCATTAAAAAGGTTATTAAATAAAAAGGCATTGACTAAAGTTGGTACCACTTATTCAATAGTTAATTAGAAAATAAGGAGGTTTTTTACCTCCTTATTTTTTTACAAATCAAAAAATACAACATAGGTTACAAATAATATATTGTTCTATCTTTGCAATAATAATATATTGTAAAATTAACGTGAAGCGTTAACTAATTTTCTATTGTAGGTATCTGGTCATTTTAAAAATTAATATATAGAATGAGCTGATTCTCATGTCCTTTTTTATTAAAAGGGTTTGTGTTTCACTTATCTATGCCTCAAGGCTTACTAGATCCCCCTATAGATAGATAATAGTTCCGAGCCTACGCCTTCTTTTCTAATCAAAATCATCTATTTAGGTTCATTAGATACTACATTTATATGAGTGAAATTTTATTGATTTTTTCATCTTTAATGTATATAATATGTTTTTACATTTACATGGAGGCATGGGAGAATAATGATTTATATTTTATCGATTCTGTAATTTCAAGGATTCCGATAATATGTTCGATAATTGTTCCATTTGTAATTATAACATATGTAACAGGTTTACACGTATTTCAGATATTCATTATAAATGCTATTGTATTTTTCATGTATGCGAGAAAAATTACTAGGAAATTTTTAGAAAAATTTTCTAGTGGTAAAGGATTAGGCTATGATTATATGTTGATATTTATTATTGCAACAATGATTCTCATAGTAGGGGTAATTTTTAATAAAGAGATAGAGAGTAAAACATCTATTGCAATAATTATTTTTATAACACTTCTTACTGTTATCTACTTTAATAGTAAAATTTTTTCTAAGTCAAATCTTTTGATTAAATATCAAGATTTGATTTCAAGTTTATTATCCATAAATAAAATAGAGGTTATTCGTAACAAGTCTGGAATTACAACATTAGGTTATATTGAGTTAGATGATAACTATGTTTTAATAACTATAACAGAAGGGATTAATAAAATACATGTCAATTATGAATCTAATGATAAATTCAATGGAATATTTACTAAAGAATGGACTTTTTTTGATAATAAAAATCAAACTGAGATTTTTAAGGAAATAGATATACAAACTTTTTTAGATTCAAAAAATATAGAATATTATAGAAAAAAATATAAACATTCAATTAATAATAGCGCTTACTAATATGAAAAATAAATTTATTTTAAATCTTTCAAGTTTTTTAGGTTTAGTTATACTTTACTTAATTCCTTTATTATTTTTCTTCTCTATTTTAACTTCAGGAGAAAAATATACACCTAATTTTTTCGATAAAAACCCTGCTATAACATTTTTATTAACCTTTGGATTATTTTATTTATCAAGAATTGTAATAAGACCGATTTATAGGTTTAAAAAATATTTAATTAGATATAATAACAATGAAATTTCAGACTTTGAATTTAATAAATATTGGCTGAAAAGTAGAAATTCTGCAATAGTAGTAAGTTTGTTAATTTTTACAATTCCATTTTTAATACCTCATTTTTATTGTTTAAAAGAATCAAGAATTGGATAAGGGGGTTTAAATGAAAATACTGTGAATAACACAATTTATATCATTATCTAAACAGAAAAGAATTATAGTATAAATATAAACCTCAGCTAAAAATTAGCTGAGGTTTTTTGTATTTGTAAAAATTGTACACTTTGTAACTCTGTAATCTATAATAATAAATCAATATATCTTCTATTTATATGTAAGCACAGGAGGATTAAAAAAGGTATTGTAAAATAGAATTAAACTAAAAAACAAAATACATATATAAAATAATAAGCTTACAAGATTTACAATGTTACAAAAAGTACAAAAACTGCAAATTCAACAGATATCTCCTTTACATCTCCTGAGCTTGAAAGCTATCTTGAAACTTAAATAGAAACAGCGGACAAAATCTATATTAACATAACTTGTTGTTATAGTCGCCTACGGGCTATCGGGGACAAGCCCACTATAACCAAATTATGTTAAATATATTTTGGACAATGTTGTTTGTAGTATATTACACTACTAAATCGGTTTTGACAGAAATAATTTTAACCAATAGTGTAAAAGGTTTTTATTTAAAAATGTTATCTATTTCACTATTTCCAGATTTTCCATTAAGTATATTTTTCAGATTTTTCAGGTCATTAATACTCTCTAATTTAATACTTGTTGAGATATTAGGACATCCAAGAGATACTTTAAAATCTCCATTTTTTATACCATAAAAATTAAGTATACATTCTGCCGAAAATTCACTGATAAATTTTTTGTAAAACAAATAACTTTCTTTTTCCATAACTCTAATACGAGTTATCTCTTTTTCAAATTCTTTATTGTGAGTTTTATTTAATTCAGCCCATTCAATTGCTTTTTGAACTCCTGAAATCAAAGATTTTTTATCATTTGATCCTACATAAAAAGACTTGTTGTTTTCAGTTATAGTAGATCCCATGAAGCTTTCAACTTTTCTTGAACTTTCGACAAATATCCCTCCATTTGTTAATTGAACAACCTTTATATTTTGTGACAAACAGAATGAAGAAATTGTAATAAAAATAGTTAGTAAAATATTTTTCATTAATTAAAAGATTTTGATAAATGTATTAAATAATGAGTTAAAAACTTCAAACAATAATTAACTCCTTTTAAATTAATACTACATACCTTACAATTCCTACAAAATTTTTTTATAAAATTTTCGAACACGTAAACTACCCTCGAATAACCCCCGCCTATTTTTGGAAGATTTGGAATCCCCCGCACCACTTTTTAATAGAATGGTTTTTTCTGGTGGATTTATTCATCCTCCTGTGATTCTAAATTAATGTTTAACAAACGTAGATGTAAACGAACTTGCTTGTTTTTGATACTAAATCATCAACAAAATTTATCTCTACTCTAAAATCTTATAGCCAAAAATGAAGGTGTCAGAAATTAAAATCTCATATATGAATGAAGTAGATGAGAAAATCAAAGTAATGGGAAGTAGTGAAGTTTATCAAGTTCTTAAAGCGAATTGGGATTTGGATACAATTGAACTTCAAGAAGAGTTCAAAATATTACTACTAAATCAAGGAAATCAAGTTTTAGGAATTAAAAGCATGTTTAAAGGTGGAATAAACACTTGTAGCATTGATGTAAGGTTAATTATGGGAATGGCATTAAAAGCTAACGCATCTGCTCTTGTAATAACTCATAACCATCCAAGTGGAAACTTAAATGCGAGTGAATCAGATAAACGAATAACTTCTAAAATCAAAGAGTGTTGCGAGTTATTTGATATTCGATTGTTAGACCATATTATTATGGCTAAAAATTCATACCTTAGTTTTGCAGACGAAGGAATTCTTTGATTTAAATAAAATATACGAGTAGGGTTGAAGATGATAATTAGTGGAAATCATCCCCGATTTCATCCCCTTTAGAAGGTTTTTAGAGCTAAGGTATTGATATGTAATGCATATCCTTAATCCCGCCAGCTCCACAAACCTCCTTTAAAAAGTTTTAAAGGAGGTTTTTTTATTAAGAAAACTAAGGTTCCCAAATAATACGTGTCATCACATCAAGGTTGGTTCCGGTATGTTTGGTGATAGGAACTCCAGTAACCAAACCAATCATTAAATTGTGTTGAATAGCCAATCTAATTTGAGGTCTTAAAGTATAATGAAATCCATCGCGGTCAATATCCATATTATTTTCAAGTCCAATAAAGTTTTTCGAATTTGGAAAAACATACATCATACTTGCGTTTATAGTCGCTCCAATATCTATTTTTTGCTCTTTATAATGATGTTCAAAAACAGGACCTGTATAGATTAACGTGTTGAAATTTTTAAAATTTTTTGCTCCAATAAAAACAGGATTCATTTTCATACCCGTAAATACAGAACCTTGATGTCTTAATTCTTTAAAATTATTAAACTCAAATTCATGAACATAAGCCACAGCCAAAGATATTTTTCCTTTTTCATTTACCAAAAAAGTATATTGAGTTGCTAATTTTAAACCTTCAATTTTATTGTTCGGAACATAAATAGAGCCATCGTTATTATCGCTTTTGTGATTAAAAGAAAAAGGTACTTCAACCTCCAATCCCAAACGATCTGCAACAGCCCATTCATACTCAATAAAACCATTATATTCATTATATCCTTTTTTCGAGGTAACTCCAAATCCTACATTTATCTCAGCTTCTCCTTTTCGTGCGCCCAAATCACGCATCAAATCTGTATAGAGAGGTTCTGCATGTTCAACTTTAGGTTTTAATGTTTTTTGTTGAGGTTGAATGGTGATAATTGAATCATTTTTCGTCTGAGCTATCGTAGTAATTGTTAAGAAAGTGCTTGTAATTATTGTTAAGAAAAATTTCATTTGTTTATTATTTTGAGACAAAGGACAAAGAAGATTTAGGAAGAAATTAGGAATTGAAGTTTTACCCCTTTAAAAATCTAACCTATTAAATTTTGAAGTTTTTTGATACTTATCATTTTAAGAATAATAAAAACTATCTTATCTTAGTCGATGAATTAACACCACATTTAAGACAATCAAACAATTATGAGTTCCTACGAATATTATAACTTTCCGATACAGTTGATAAACGGTTTTTTAGATGATTCTAAAAAAGTTTTGATTGATATTTCACATTATTGTATTTATAGAGTTTTTATAGATAATTTCGAGAAATATTCGGGTTCTTTTACAGGTTATCAGAAGGCTTGTGATGATTTTGGAATCGAATTTAAAAATGTTGCAGCAGCTTATCAAAATGGTAAAGATTTGTATGAAGCAACAATAGATAAAAGTCCAATGGTTGGAATGACTTCTGAAATGTATTGGGATTATATGACCAATGAAAAATCTGAATTTGAGAAGGTTTTACTGCTTGGAGATCTTGCTTTTAAAAGCATTTTAGGTGCAAAATCATATATAAAATTGGATAATAAATATTGGTTTAGCCGAATGAATGGTTCTGTAAAATCAATTGCGAAAGAAGAAATTTCTCCAAAACTTCAACGTTATTTGAACGAATATCAAACCAAAAAAATTAAGAATCAATTAATTGCTGGTTGGGGATTAGCTTCGTATTCAAGATATAATCGCGGGTTTTATGTGAGTTATAAAATGACTTTGGATGATTTGGCTTATCACGCAGAAAAGATTAGAAAATCTACCCAAGATAAAAAGATCAAAAATGATGTAAAATCTGCTCACGAAAAAGCATTAGAGAGATTGGAAAAGGAAGGAAAAATGAATTAAGATTTATTTTTTACATAAAGCAAAAGTCCATCAAAATTTTGATGGACTTTTTATATAGCTAATGTTTTAATCTATATTTCTTTTACTGTAATAATATTTACAGGGCAAGCTTTGGCAGCACGTTCGCAATTATCTGCGATAGAATGATCAGGATCTTTCAACGTATGGAAACCTTTTTTATCAATCGCTTTTAATAAAACAGATTTACCATCTTTTTTTGACATTCTGAATCGTTCTGGTGCTAACTCATAACAATAGTTGCATCCGATGCATTTATCGCGTTGTAACGTAATAATGACCATTGATAACTATTTTTTAATGAGAATAAGCGCCTTCTTCAACACTATTTTGTTGTGTTCCTGGCTCTTCTACTTTTACTAATTTGTATAATTTATCAGAAGGACGAATTCTAAATTCCATCGGAATTGTAATCGAATCACCTTTTTTAGCTGTATCAGATTTTACATCTTCCACCATCATTTCTGTAACCACCATTTCTTTGGCTCCAGTTGTTGGTCCTGTTACTAAAATCAAATCACCAACTTTCAAATCATACGCATCAATTACAAATTGACCAATGCTTGGTTTTGGGAAGAAATGAACTCCTTTTCCGATGTAAACTTTTTTCTGAGTTGCCATAGAACCTGGAACAGCAGACCATTCTCCTAATTTTTGACCTAAATAATATCCAGACCAAAAACCACGATTATAAACAGTTTGCAATAATCCCATCCAGTAATCCACTTTTTCTTTCGAATATGTTTTATCCGCAATAGAATCAATCGCTTCTCTATAAGCACGAATCACAGTTGCAACGTATTCTGGAGCACGTCCGCGACCTTCAATTTTCAATACTTTTACACCTGCATCAACCACTTCGTCCAAAAATTCCATTGTACAAAGGTCTTTTGGTGACATCATGTATTCGTTATCTAATTCGATTTCGAAACCAGATTCTTGGTCGATTACCGTATATTTTTTACGACAGTTTTGTTTACAAGCTCCACGATTTGCAGAAGAATTATGCGAATGTAAGCTCAAGTAACATTTACCAGAAACAGCCATACACAGTGCTCCATGACCGAAAATTTCGATTTCAACTAAATTTCCACTTGGTCCACGAACATCATCTTTAATAATTTGTTCACAAATCTTTTTCACTTGTTTCAAACTCAATTCACGCGACAATACCATTGTATCAGCAAACATTGCATAGAATTTTACTGTTTCGATATTCGTAACGTTAATTTGTGTCGAAATATGAATCTCAATCCCAATTTGTCTTGCATAAGCAATAACCGATTGATCCATCGCAATAACAGCCGTAATATTAGCTTCTTTTGCTCTGTCCAATAAGTTTTTGATTAAAGATAAATCGTGATCGTATATAATTGTATTTAAAGTAAGGTAAGAACGCACACCTTTTTCCTCACAACGTTTTACGATTTCTGGTAAATCGTCCATTGTAAAGTTTATTGATGCTCTCGCACGCATATTCAACTGCTCAACTCCGAAATATACAGAATCAGCTCCGTTATCTAAAGCCGCTTGTAATGATTCGAAATTCCCAGCAGGAGCCATCAACTCCATTTTTCCATCTTTGGTCATACGAAAATTCTGATTTTAAGGTGCAAAGGTACAAAAAATATAAGTTTATACTGAATATAAATTAAATATGATTGAAAATGAGTTTTTTAACTGATAAAAAATGTTAAATGAAAATTCTATATTTTTTTGACTGAAAAAGAATTAATTTTGCAAAATGTTAATAGAAAGTCTTCAAAATCCAAGGATTAAAAACTTGCTGAAATTGCAAGAAAAATCAAGAGAACGTAAAAATCAAGGTTTATTTATTGTGGAAGGAACACAAGAAAATGAATTAGCTATAAAAGGTGGTTACGAAGCTGTTGAAATTTATATTTGCGAAGATATTTATAACAAATCAATTGATTTTGGACAAGCGAAAGTCTTTACAATTACTAAACAAGTTTTTGAAAAATTAGCATACAGAAAATCGACAGGTGGAATAATTGGTGCCTATAAAACGAAATCTTCTACATTAACGGATTTACAATTGCCAGAAAATGCGTTGGTTGTTGTGTTGGAAGCGGTAGAAAAACCAGGAAATCTTGGTGCAGTTTTGCGAACTGGAGATGGAGCAAAAGTAGATGCTGTAATTGTTTGCGATGAAACAGTGGATTTTTTCAATCCAAATGTGATTCGTTCTTCGGTTGGAACATTGTTTACTAATCAAATTGCATCGGCGAGTAAAGAGGCTGTTTTAGAGTTTTTAAAATCTCATTCAATTCAAGTTGTTTCCACATTTTTAAGAGAAGAAACGAAGAATTTATACAAGACTGATTTCACAAAATCTTCAGCGATTATTTTAGGAACAGAAGCGACAGGGCTTTCGAATTTTTGGGCTGATCATTCAGATTCGTTGATTAAAATTCCGATGTTAGGTTTTGTAGATTCGCTAAATGTGAGTAACGCAGCAGCGATTTGTGTTTACGAAGCTGTGAGGCAAAGACAATAAGATAGATTATAATAAAAATAAAAGCCACTTCTTTCGAAGTGGCTTTTATTTTTATTTTTTACCGAATAGTTTACTAAAGAAAGAGTTTCCTTTATTATGATTTTCACCATATCCGTACCCATATCCGTATCCATATCCGTATCCTTTTGTAAAGTCAACATCGTTAACAACCATTGCCATATTTTTGAGACGGTTATCTTGATATAATTCTTTAGGAATAGCCAGCATTCGTTTGTCCAAATAATTAGCACGAACAACGTACATTGTAATATCTGCACTATCAGAAATTAATAAAGTATCAGTAACTAAACTAACAGGGGCAGTATCTATTAATACATAATCATAGTTTGCCTTTCCATACTTGACAATATCATCAAAACGTCCGTTCATCAATAGCTCTGAAGGATTTGGAGCTACCTGTCCAGAATAAATAACATCAAATTTGTAATCAGCAGGATTTTTGATGATGATATCACTAATATTAATATCATTTGAAATCAAATATTCTGTAACACCATATTTGTGTCTGTATTGATCAGTAATTCCTAAATAATCTAAAACTTTAGGACTTCTAATATCTGCTCCAATTAATAAAACAGATTTACCTGACATTGTTAATATTTGAGCTAAATTAGTTGATATAAATGTTTTACCTTCTCCGCTTGTAGTAGAAGTTATATAGATAGACTGAGGATCTGTTGAATTTTTAAGTAAAAAATTCATGTTTGTTCTAAGAATTCTAAAAGCTTCAGCAACACTAGAATTATCATTTTGCTCGATAATAGAAATATCACTTTTAGGTACTTGTCCAGCAATTGGAGCTCCAACTGCATCTTCAACATCCTCTTTAGAGTTTACATTATTATTCAATAATTTATAAATATATATACATATAAATGGAATAACTAATCCTAGAATTAGAGCTCCTAATAATATAATACTTTTCTTAGGTGAAACGGGAATCTTAGAATCATAAGCATAGTCAATAACTTTTATATTATCTGGTGTAGCAGCTGCTTTTATTTCGTTCTCTTCACGTTTTTGTAATAAGAATAAATATAAAGCTTCAACAATTTGCTGTTGACGAGAAATATCTCTAAAACCACGTTCTTGACTTGGTACTTTTTGAATTCTGCTCGCAATTTGATTTTGTTTAGATTGAACAGAATTTAACATTGTTTGAGTGTTATTTCTATATAATCTCAAACTATTCTTCAAGTTTCTTTTTACATCATTAATTTGCTCTTGTAATTTGATCGCGTTAGGGTGATCTTTTGTTACAGATTTTAACATATCTTCTTTAGCGAGAACTAATTCATTGTATGAAGATATTTCTGCTGAGATAGATTTATCTTCTAATCCAATATTAGAAGGTAGTAAATCAGTCTTAGAAGAATTTAGAGCAGAGTTCATATAGTCAACTAATTGTAGTTGAGTAGATGATTCTAAAAGTTTCTTTTCGTTATCTGCGGCACTTTCTAAAAAGATATTCGCTTCTGAAGTAACATCTGTAATATTATTTTGAACTTTATAACGTTCAAGATTTTTATCAACTCCACGTAAATCGTTTGTAACAATTTGTAGGCGATCATCAATAAATTTAGAGGTAGCTTCTGTTAATTTATGATTATCACTTACTAAATCTTCATTATAAGTTGTAATAAGATCATTTATTAACTTCTTAGATATATCTGGAACAGGACCAACCAAAGAAAAATTAATAATTTTTGAACTCTTCTCAGTATTTGGAGAAATACTCAATGAGTTTTGATATGCATTAACAATTCTATCAATAGAATTTAAATTAATTTGATATTCAAAACCAATATGTTTTCCTAAGCTTCCATTTGGACTAATTATAAAACTTCCAAAGTCTTCTGTAATCTTTTGTCCAAAAGAATATTCCTTTATAACACTTGTTTTTTTATTTTCAAGTTTAAATTTAGTGTTCGATAATATACTTACAATAAAACTATTATTGTCTAAGCTTTCATTGGCTTTATCGTTCTCATTTAATAAAATGAATTTTATGGGAGATTTTTCTTGTTGTAATTGAATTTCTGCAACTCGACCTACGCTAAAATATTGTATATTAAAGTTATTTTTTTGAATTACTTTAGTTAATAATCTTCTAGACTTTAGTACATCAATTTGATCACCAACTTCTGCGCTTCCTCCAGAACCACCTCCAAGCATAGCTTGATCCATTAAACCAGCTAATTCTCCTGTTGAAGATTCTTTTTCGTTCAATAATATTTTAGCTGAAACTTGATATTGTTTTTGTGTATATTTAACATATAAAAAGGCTATAATTAAAGAAATAATGACTCCAAAAACAAACCATTTCCAATAGTATAAATATTGCTCTAAAATTTGCCTGATATTAATAGTTTCTTCAGACTCATCGAAGTATTGGTCTTCTACTTTGTTTTTATTTTTACTCATTTTTATTTAGAAATAACAGCAATTACAGATATTATAACACCAGCAACAGATATCCATAAAGAATAGTTTGGTGTAAATTTAGATGATGAAATTTTTGCATTATTTGGTTCTACATAAACAACATCATTTTGTGCTAAATAGTAAACAGGGGAGTTTAGTATTTCTTTAGATGTTAAATCGACATTATAGGTTTGTTTTTGTCCATTTTGTTCACGGATAACCATAATATTTTTTCTTACACCATTAATTGTTAAATCTCCTGCCATTCCTAATGCATCAAGAATACTTACTCTTTCATTTGGAATTGTAAAATTACCAGGTCTAACAACTTCACCTAAAACAGTGATTCTGAAATTTGTGAAATTTATATTAACACCAGGATTTACAATGTACTTTGATATCTTAGATTTTAATTCGTTTTCAGCTTCTGTTCTAGTTAATCCTCCAACTTTTACATTACCTATTAAAGGATAGTTGATATACCCATTTTCATCAACAGTATAAACTTTTGCATAAGGATTATTTTGCATTCCAGAATTTACTTGATAAATACTTTGTTGATTAAAAGGTTCTGTTGCTTTGATATCAGCAGCACTAACACTAATAGCTAATATGTCAGAAGATTGAATTTTAGGGATATACTGTTCGAAATTTGTAGTAGACTGTTGGTCTCCACTTAAATAAACTAATTCCTTTTTTGACGCACAAGATGAAATTGTGAGAATAACTATTACAATTAGGAGATTAAAAATTTTATTTTTCATAAATTAAGTTATCAAGTTTTTCAAATTCAGAGTTTTGAGATTTAAATTCTGGTACTATCTCTTTTATTTTAGCTACTAAATGCATGACTTGTTCATGTTTTTCTATAGTTGAAGACATTGAGCATAACTCTTCAATCAACTTTTTATTATCTTGACATTTTGAAGTATTTACTTTAGCAATCATTATTTTTTCATGATGTGTTTTAACTGTATTTTCATCATTGGCTAATAATTCTTCATAAATTTTTTCACCTGGACGTAAACCTACAATTTTTATATCAATTTCTTCAGGATATTTAAATCCACTAAGTCTAATCATCCTTTTAGCAAGATCAATAATCTTCATAGACTCGCCCATATCAAATACAAAAATCTCGCCACCTTTTCCCATTATTGCTGCTTCAAGTACTAACTGACACGCTTCTGGTATTGTCATAAAAAAACGTGTAATATCAGGATGAGTTACAGTTAATGGACCTCCGTTTTCCAATTGACGCTTGAATAAAGGTATTACAGATCCATTAGATCCTAACACATTACCAAATCGTGTGACAATATAATTAGTTTTAGAAATTTCATTTGTACAATTTACATAAATTTCGGCAACTCGTTTAGTTGCGCCCATCACGTTTGTAGGATTTACAGCTTTATCAGTAGAAACCATTACAAACTTTTCAGCACCAAATTCATTTGCTAAATCAGCAATTATTTTTGTTCCATAAATATTTGTGTTGATCGCCTCATAAGGAAATTTTTCCATCAACGGAACATGTTTATATGCAGCTGCATGAAAAATAATTTGCGGATGATATTTATCAAAAAGGCTTAACATCCTTTTTCGATCTCTGACACTCGAAACGATATAATCTATTCTATTTTGTTTTTCTTCAGAAATTTCATTTTTCAAAGATTGCTGAACATCGTAAAGAGCTGATTCTGCTTGATCAATTAAAATTAGTTGAGCAAAATCCATCATTGCAAGTTGTCTTGAAATTTCACTTCCGATAGACCCTGCGGCTCCTGTAACAAGAATTACCTTATCTTGTACATTTTCGTTAATGATTGGGTTTTTAAGTTTGATAGATTCACGACCTAATAAATCTTCAATTTTTAATTGTTTGATTTGAGCAGGTTTATATGTTCCATCAATCCAATTAGAAATAGGCGGAATTATTTTTATATTTACATTCAAATCTTCTAATGATTTGGATAGATTTAATAATTGATTCGTTTTAATATTTTGAATAGAAATAATAATTTCTGAAATATCATTTCGTTCAATGAATTTATCATCAATATCATTTATAGAATAAATTTTTACACCATCTATAAATGTTCCAATTTTAGAAGGTTTGTTATCAATAAAACCTACAACTTTATAATTAAACTGAGTATCATTTTGTAAAATATCTCGAGTAATTAATCCTGAATCTCCCGCACCATAAATCAATATTTTTTGTTGAGCTTTATTTTTAGAGAAAAAATAATCATAAATCCATTTGTAATATAATCTAGCAATAACCATTACTACGGTTGAAATGAATAAATGAACAAAAATAACAGAGTAAGACATTCTGAAAACATATGAAGTAATAGTGTTTTCTGAAATAGTAGATTCAATAAATTGTCTATAGATAAAAGAGATGAAGAAAAGAATCAGAAAAGCAGTTGTATTGGAAACAAAAACATTTTCGGCATCTTTTAGTCCAGTTTTTTTTACAATTCCTTTATATGTTTTAAAATACAAAAAACATATAGTATAAACTGCTACAACAAATGGTAATTTAAATAATAATTTTTCTAAGCTAAAAGAATTTAGAAAGCTATTAAGTATAAAATTGGTTATTACATAGCTAAAGAAAACTATAAGTATGTCTAGCACTAATACTACCCATCTAGGAGCATTAAAGTGTTGGTTAAAAGGATTCAATATTTTAGTAATTTAAGTGGTGATAAAGATAATAAAAAAATCAGGAATAGAGACTCCGAAAACTGGAAAAATCTACCCCTGATTAATATATTAAATAAAGAAAAATTATTTTACTCTGAAAACAACTCTTCTTGCTAATTGATGAGAAGAAACTTGAGAGTTTTTGAACTCATTATCTTTACCTTCACCAACTGTAGTTAATTGAGAAGCACTTGCTCCTTGACTAACTAAAATAGCTTTTACATTTTCTGCTCTTCTACGAGATAAATCTTTATTGAAAGCATCACCTCCTACTGGATCAGCGTAACCTAAAATCTCAATTTGAGCATTTGGTTTAGCTTTTAAGTACTCAGATACAAATTTGATCCCTCCTACAGATTGTTGGTATGGTTTATCAGAATTGTAATCAAAGTAAACATTGATAATACCAGAGTTAATCATTTGCTCTAAGAAATCAGCATCATTAACGATAGTTGTATTTCCTCCAGCATTTTGTTTAATGTATTCTTCAATATTATCTGGAATTCCGTTTCCATTGTGGTCAATTGTAACACCGTGAGTGTCAACAACAGCACCTGGAGCTGAATCTGGTTCTTGATCTAAGTAATCAGCAACACCATCACCATCAGTATCTTTTAACATTTGTTCGATGTTAGAAATACGATCTTCTAAGTCAGAACGAGTTGGTTCGTAAACCCAGTCAGCGTGTTTTTGGTTTTTACCTAAGTAGAAAGTTAAACCTAAAGTAGCATTCCATAATTCACCACCAAAACCTGAACCTGTAATTTCAGAATTTCCATCAAAAGCTACGTTTTGACGAATATTTCTTACGTATGATAAGTCTCCTGTTAATACAACACGATCTGTTAATCTTAACTGAGGAGTTAAACCAACCATAACATTTACCATGTTATCATTGTCGTCGAAAACTTTACCATCAGCACCTTTTGTAGCGTTGTTGTTCATCCAAGAATAACCTGCACCACCATGAGCTAATAAGCCAATTCTATTTGTCCATGTTTCAAAATTCATGATTCGTCCTAAGTTAGCAACCCCTTGTAAATCTACACGGTAATAATTAGAACGGAAACGAGCTACATCTTCACCTTCTTTGATACGGTCATAGCCACCATCTAATTTTAAACCAAACTTATTGTTGAACATATAACGAACTCCAAAATCAGCATGATAGAAACTTGGCGTTTCAGAATAGTAACCTGGAGTGAAAGCTTTACGTGCTTTTACAGCACCTCCATTGGCCTCAATAGACCATTTGTTGTAATCATTGTTAACTGTTTCAGTAACTTCTTGCGCGTGAGCAAAAATTCCTAATCCAATTACACTTAATAGGTATGAAATCTTTTTCATGAGGATATATTTAATTACAAAATTATATAAACACTTAAAAAGGAGTAAACAAAAAACTGTTAAAAACGCTCATAACTAACTAAAATCATAAAGTTCTAAACGTGCTTATCCTTTGAGCTAATATGTTAGTCAATAACTATGCCGAAATTAATTTTTAGTTTTCTTATATCATTTTCAAATCATTTAAATTATTTTTGCACAAATATTTCCCAAAACAAACAATGGAACAATCAGCATTTCTTTTTTCAACCAGAGGATCATTAGAATTAGCACAAAAAATTGCCGATCAATATGGTCAAGAACTTGGTAAATCTAAAATTGTAGAGTTTAGCGATGGCGAATTTGTGCCTGCTTTTGAACAGCCAATTCGCGGTGCTCGCGTTTTCTTAATTGGTTCTACAATGCAACCAACAGACAATTTAATGGAATTACTTTTAATGTGTGATGCTGCAAAACGCGCATCTGCTAAAAGTATTACAGTTGTTATTCCTTATTTTGGTTTTGCTCGTCAAGATCGTAAGGATGCACCACGTGTACCAATTGGAGCAAAATTAGTTGCAAAAATGTTAATGACAGCTGGAGCAACTCGTGTAATGACTATGGATTTACACGCGGATCAAATACAAGGATTTTTTGAAGTTCCTGTTGATCATTTATTCGCTTCAACAATTTTTGTTGAGTATATCAAAGGTTTAGGTTTAGATAATATTTGTATTGCTTCTCCAGACATGGGAGGTGCTAAACGTGCAAATACATATGCTAAATACCTTAATGCAGATATCGTAATTTGTCATAAAGAACGTAAAGTTGCAAACCAAGTTGATAGCATGATGTTAATCGGTGAGGTTGAAGGTAAAAACGTTATTTTAGTGGATGACATGATTGATACAGCGGGTACACTTGCAAAAGCAGCTGAATTGATTATGGAAAAAGGAGCAAAATCTGTTCGTGCAATTGCAACGCACGGAGTTTTATCTGGACCAGCTTATGAGCGTCTTGATAACTCTTTGTTAACGGAAATTGCTATAACTGATAGTATTCCATTAAAAAATACTTCCGTATCTAAAATAAAAGTATTATCTTGCGCTCCGCTTTTTGCTGATGTTATGCATTTAGTACATAGCAATAAATCTATTAGCCAACGTTTTGTTATCTAATGATTTAACTTAAATTTAAATTATTTTTATTATATACATATTATTATGAAGTCAATTACAATTCAAGGTGTAAAAAGAGAAGACTTAGGTAAAGTGGCTACACGTAACCTACGTAATGCTGAACAAGTACCTTGTGTGGTTTATGGTTCTGGAGAGCCTATCCACTTTTCAGCTGATGAAAAAGCATTCAAATCATTAGTTTACACTCCAGATGCTCATACAGCAACTATCGAGTTAGCTGATGGAGCTAAAATTCAAGCAATTTTACAAGACATCCAATTCCACCCAGTAACGGATAAAATCTTACACGTAGATTTTTACCAATTAAACGAGGACAAACCAGTAACTATGGAAGTTCCAGTTCGTTTAGTAGGACGTGCTCGTGGTTTAGTAGCTGGTGGGGTTTTACGTTTCAACATGCGTAAATTAAAAGTTCGTGCTATTCCAGCAAACTTACCAGACGAAATCGAAATCGATATCACTCCAATGAGAATTGGTCACAAAATGTATGTAGAAACATTGAAAAATGATAACTACACATTCGCTCATCCAGATAACGCAGTAGTAGTAGCTATTCGTACTTCTCGTAACGCTGTTAAGGATGCTGATCAAGACGAAGACGAAGATTAAGAAATTTTCTTTTCAGATAAAATTAAACCACTCAATTTTGAGTGGTTTTTTTATTTTTAAAAATTTAATAAGATAAATTTATCCGAATTAAAATTAGTTGTATATTTGCTTCATAATTTATAATGAATAAAAGAAATTAATGTTTTCTAAAGCGTGCGAATATGGAATTAAGGCTTGTGTGTTTATTGCACAAGAATCTGTAGAAGGAAAGAGAGTCAATTTAAAACAAATTGCAAATTCGATTAATTCTCCAGAAGCTTACACAGCCAAAATTCTTCAACAATTAGTTAAAGCAAATGTGATTTCATCTGTCAAAGGAAAAATGGGAGGTTTCCAAATGGATGCAGCGCATTTAGAAGATATCAAATTAGTGAATATCATCAAAGCTATTGACGGAGATGGTCTTTATCACAGTTGCATTTTAGGTTTAGTAGAATGCGATGCTAACAAGCCTTGTGCTTTACATAGCCGTGTATTTGCAATTCGTAATGATTTGCGAGGAATGCTAGAAAAGACATCGATGTTTAATTTGATTGATGATCTAGAGAAAGGAATTGCTTTTCTTAAGCATTAAAAAAAAAAAATTGATTAAAAATAAGATAAAAATATCCGATTATCCGAATTAAAAAATTACAACAATGAACCTATTAATAGAACTTCCTCAAACAACTGCTTCTCATATGAGTTATACTGTAACAGTAAATCTAAATGAAGCGTGCGAAAGACATCATAAGACATTATTTTTTTGTTGGAACATTCGTGCTGGAATAGATAAAGGAGTCGATATTCAACGAATTGTTGATTATGTAAATTGGTATGGGGAAAAAGTGTTATTCAAAAAATTTGAGATAGAAGAAAATTACTTGTTTTCGCTTTTGGATGAAGATCATTACTTGGTAAAAAGAGCATTGAAAGAACATAGACGTTTGAGACGCTTGTTTAAAATAGATGCAAAAAATCCGATGAAAAGTTTGATTTATATCGAAGAAGAATTGGATTTGCATATCAGATTTGAGGAGAAACAAATGTTTCCTGAATTTGAGAAAAATGCAACACAAAAAAAGTTAAAAGTAATTAAAGAACAATTTAATTCACTTTTAACTAACACAGATTGGAAAGATCAATTTTGGTTATAGATCTTTATAGCTAAAAATTTTTACTTATAATTTTTTAGATGATTTTTGAAAAGAAAAGCTCGATTTTGCAGGTCGAGCTTTTTGCTTTTTTACTTAGAAAAAAATTGTTTCTCCAGCATTTGTATTTTTTATCTTTTCGATTATTTCTTCACCATCTTCAATTGATGAACAAGGAATAATTATTTTATTAGGAGGATTTTTGATGTCATTTATAACAGCCAAAGTTCCAGACATCATCCGTTGAATCTTCAATGTTCCTATTATTTTGGGTCTGGTTAATCGCATAAGATTCTACTTCTTAATCTTAATTTCAAAGATTTTGTCCCAGTTTTTACCTGTTAATAACATATTTCCGTTGTCTTTGAAAGCGATTCCGTTCAATTCTTGTGCTTGTGGATTTCCTTGTTTTCCTTTCAATTCAGCAAAATTGAACTCAGCTTTTACAGCGCCAGTTTGCGGATCAATTACCACAATATTACTGTTATCTGCATGTCCAGATTTTAGGTAAACATTTGCATAAATTAAACCATCGTGATACTCAATTTCATTCAAATAACTATATGGTTGCGTGTTATCAAAAGCTTGAACAGTTCTAAGGTAATTAAATTTATCGTCGAAGAAATGAATACGTTGTGAGCCTTCTGTTACGGCTAATTCTTTACCAATTGTAGTAATTCCCCAACCTTCGATAATTTGAGCTGGCATATCAAATTTTTCAACTTGATTAAAGTTTAAATCATATTTATAAATCACACGATCTTGCCATGTTAATTGATAAATAAAACCATTCAGTTCTGTAATTCCTTCTCCAAAAACATCGTCTTTAATTTGGTATAATTTTGTAGGCTCAGTTGCACCCAATTTATATTCAATCAAACGTGTTTTTCCTCCGCGAAGTCCAGTTCCTTCGAAAATATTTCCGTTTTTGAAATAAAAACCTTGCGTAAAATAATCTGGATTATGTGGATAAGTTCCTACAATTTCGTAATTCCATTGTGCAGCTGGCTCATTTGCATAAACAACAAACGTAAAATCGCGCGAATTTGTTTCTTCTTCTCCTTTGAAGAATTTCAAATTAACCGTATGATTTCCTAATCCAATTGTTTTTCCGTCAATCGTAAAATCAGCAGGAACTTCTTGTCCATCCACCGAAACTACAACTTTCGTAATTCCATCCAAATTAGTTAAAGGAATATCGATTTTGTCGCCAATTTTGTATTTATTTTGTTCAATTTTCGAAACAATTTCAGTGATTGCAGTATTGTTTTTTCCTGTAGAATCTTTACAAGAAAATAATACTGAAGAGAAAACTGTTGCACAAACTGAGGCAGCGATTAAATATTTTTTCATTTGATGTGTTTTATGTTTTATGAATTAGGTTGCTAATTCTACTACAAATATATTTTATTTTGTTCGATTCGGATTATTTTTTACAAAGGCATCCCAACTCGAATAAGAACTTGATGTTCCAGTTGTTTTACCCGAATTTAGATAATGACAAACCGCAACGGCAAGACCATCTGTGGCATCCAAACGTTTCGGAATTTCTTTCAATCCAAGTAAATGTTGTAACATTCCCGCAACTTGTTCTTTTGATGCATTTCCGTTTCCGGTAATCGCCATCTTAATTTTTTTTGGCGCATATTCTACCACAGGCATATCGCGATGCAGGCAAGCGGCAATACAAACGCCTTGTGCACGTCCAAGTTTTAACATAGACTGAACATTAACGCCAAAAAACTGCGCTTCAATGGCTAATTCATCAGGATGATATTGATCGATAATGGCTAAAGTTTTTTCGAAAATTTTTTTCAATTTCGTTTGTTGATTCGGAAGTTTATGCAACAACAATTCATCTAAAGTAATCAACTTTATTTTGTTGTTTTTGACTTCAATCAAACCAAAACCCATTACCATTGTTCCAGGATCTATCCCTAAAATAATCTTTTCCATCGTTGCGAAGGTATTAAGATATTCTGAAAATTAAGCCGAATTTCGACTCGCATTAATATTTCCGAATAACGAACGCATTACAATTTGCTCATAGATTGATTTGAATTCACTTTCGAGATGAATTTTGTTCAAAGCAAATTGTTGAATCGTTAATAATGGTAACACAATTTTTTCGCGCATTTGTACTGAAGATTTGTTCAATGGTTCGTCTTGCATCAATTCTGTGTAACCCGAAATTTCTAAACATAATGCTTTTGATAATTCAAATTCATCATGCAAAATATTCCAAAATTCACCATATTCAGGATCATCTTTCATATAAGAAGTTAATGGAAAATAAGTTTTTTCCATCGACATCATACTGTTTTGAATCAACGTTTTGAAGAAGCTCGAATTTTTGAATAAATCTTTTACATCCTCTAAATGACCTTGTTTTTTCAATTCATTTATAGCCGTTCCAACACCAAAATATCCCGGAACATTTTGTTTTAATTGACTCCAAGAACCCACAAATGGAATGGCGCGCAAATCATCGAACTCTAATTTTTTGTCACCACCTCGTTTACTCGGACGGCTTCCGATATTCGTTTTTCCATAATAGTTAAGCGTACTCATATTTTCTAAATAAGGTAAAAATGAAGGATGCGCTTTCAAATCTTCGTATTTCTGATAACTAATTGTGGCTAATTTATCAATCAATGTGCGTTCATCAGGCGAAATCTGACTTGTACTTGTCGAGAAAACATCCGAAATAATTCCAGCCGTGTACAATTGTTCAAAATTATATTTTGCTTGTGGCATTGTTCCGTAATTAGACGTAATTGTTTGCCCTTGAATCGTAATTTGAATTTCGTGATTCGCAATTGTTTTCCCTTGAGAAGCGTAAAATTCGTGCGTTTTTCCACCGCCACGCGCAGGAGGTCCACCACGACCATCAAAGAAAATAACTTCGATTTGATTTTTATCCGAAACATTCGAAAGGATTTCTTTGGTGCGATATATTTCCCAATTCGCTTTGATGTAACCGCCGTCTTTTGTTCCGTCCGAAAAACCTAACATAATCGATTGACGTTGTTTTCTACGTTCTAAATGTTGCGCATAAATAGGTAAATTATACAATTTATTCATTGTATTTTCAGCACCATCTAAACCTCTAATCGTCTCGAAAAGTGGCATAATATCAAACTTAATTTCGTAGTCTTTGTAACCGCAAAATTTGAATAAAGCGTAAACATTTAAAACATCGAAAATGGTTTCAGAATTTGAAATAATGTATCGGTTAACACCTAATTCACCATTTCGTTGCTGAATTGTTTTTAATTGATAAACATTTTTGATTGTATCAACCACAATATCATCTTCAAAATCTTCTGGTTTAGCTGTAAAAGAAGGATTTGTTAACAATTCGATTTGTTCTGGTTCGCTTAAATCTTTCAGATTAATTCCAGTATATTTTTCAACAATTTGGTTAATCACTTTTTGATGAACACGCGAATCTTGACGAATATCTAATGATGCAAAATGCAACCCGAAAATATCAACACGTGTGATAAAATCGTCCAGAATATCTAAGAAAACACCATTGTGTTGTTCAATCAAAATTGTACGAATCGTTTGTAAACGCGTTTTGATTTCATCAATTGTAATCGTTCCATTTTCATTGAACATATTTTCGTAAATCAAATTGCTCAACGCTTTTAAAGGCTCTGTAACATGTTTGAAGGTTAATCGTCTTTGAACAATTTTTAGATGATTGTAATAATTTTTTAAGATACTTGTTCGTAACAAACTTGCTACTTTCAACGTAATTTCTGCTGTAACGAAAGGATTTCCATCGCGATCACCTCCAGGCCAAAAACCTAATTGAATGACAGGAGATTTGAGTGGTTGACTTTCTGTAAAAAACAATTGATTAATTTCGTTATACAATCGTCCAATCGTCTGATAATACACATTTCTTAAGTAATAAATAATCGAAACTGCTTCATCGTAAGGTGTCGGTTTTTCTTCGTTGATGAAAGGTGTTTTTCCTAATTGTTGCAACAATAAATCAATTTTACTTACCGAATCTTGTTGAATTGCATCGCGTAAATCCTGAATAATTTGTTGAACATTTGTCGGATAAAATTGCGTTGGATGCGCTGTAAAAACAACTCTTGTTACAAAATCTTCGATTCTGGTTTTTACTTGCTCCATTTTACCTTGCGCCTGTGCAATATGGTAAATGCTTTCCAAACTTCCTTTTTCATTTTCGGAATGTAATGACGGAAATGCAGCATCTTCGATACTATCAAACAAAACAACTTGTCGCTCGATGTATTGTATCATTCGAAACATCAAATCGATTTGCTCTTGTTCGGTTTTTAAATCAGTGTATTTCTCAAAAAAATTGTTGATGATTTCATTTGGCGATTTACCTTCAGGTAAACCTTTTTGACTTTCATCGTACAAAAACGGAATCAACGATCCGATGTTTTGCATTTTTTCGTAGGGCAGACTCATAAAGAGACTGTTGTAAATTTGAAACTTATTTTCCACAATTTGGTGGAACTTAAGTTCAGATAAATTCGTACTTCGCATTAATAGGTATTTTTTCTCTTAAGAGTAAATTTAAACTTTAATAATGATTTAATGAGTATAATTAATGGTATAAATTAGTTATCAGTAGCTTATTGATAAATAAAACAATACCTTTGCGCAAAATTTCCAAAAAATTTATGAAAATCAATTTATTATTAGCAATTTCATTTTGTTTTATGAACATTTTATTAGCACAAGTAGGTATAGGTACATCTAATCCAAATGCAACACTTGATGTAGCTATCGATTCAAATTACAAAAGTGGAGATAAAGCAGGTGTAGCTTTTCCAATGATGAGTGGAAATCAAATAGAGGCGATGTCTACAACAGATCTAAAAGCAGGAACACTTGTTTATGCAAATGCTATTTCGACGAATACAATTCCTGATATTGATGCATTAGGATTATGGTATTGGTCTGGTGATATGACAAAAAAGTGGGAACCGTTAAATTTAGGATATAAGAAAGTAGTTTCTTATTTCTATGCACCTTCTATTGCTTTGCCAACTGATATAGCAGGAGTTTCAACCGATTCGTCTTCTACAATTTGGTATGATAGTGCTACTTCTATGTTTAATGTAAAGTTGTTCGAAATTTATAAAAGTCAATTTGATTTATCAGGAAATGTTAGTGGAGTTAAAAAAAGTGCATTAAAAAGTCCTTCTGCAACTAGTATTCCAGTCTTAAACAAAACAGATTTAGAATACTTTGTAACGTATTTTGATAATCAAGTCTTTGATCCATCTAAAATTACTTTGGACGATAATGGAGTTTTAAAATATTCTATTTTATCTAACCCAATGGTGACGGAAAATACATTTATGAATATTGTATTTAAAGTAAAATAATCTTATTTCTAAAGCTATTTTTATGAAGAAAATTTTAAGTTTTCTAGCATTTCTATGCGCTATTTTTACTTTCGCGGCTGATTATTATTGGGTTGGAGGAAGCGGAAATTGGACAGATATTAACCATTGGCGAACAACTTCTGGAGGAGTATCTTTACCGTCTGTAGTTCCAGGACCAACGGATAATGTTTTTTTTGATATTAATTCAGGCTTTTCAGCTTCAAGTAAAACGGTAACGATAGACAATATAGTGAATTGTCATAATATAACCTTTTCTGCGAGTACAATCGTTCCGACTTTAACACAAATCGGAACTCAAACTTTAAATATTTATGGTTCGAGTGAGTGGCAAGTAGGAATGGGAATGATTAATGTTGCAAAAATTTATTATCGTCACACAGGCGAGGCGAAGACGATAAAAAGTAATGGAACAATTACAGGGTCAACAAATTCGACTGTTGTTTTTGAAGAAAGAACTTCAGTAAGTTTATTAGATGATTTTCAAGTAGGTTACGAATTATACCATAATGCTGGCACGTGGATTACGAACAGTCATCAAGTAAAGATAGACGGACGTTTCTATGCAAACCAAGGGAATACACCAAGAACCATAGAATTTGGAAGTTCTAAAATTTATTTAACAACTTCTAATCCTTATTTTCAAACTAACCTTGATGTTACAACAATTAATGCTGGGACTTCTCATATTTATTTTACAGGAAAAGTAACATCTAATAGCTATGGCTTAATAACTTATCAAGGACAAAATTTTTACAATGTTACTTTTGAAGAACAAACAAATATAAATTTATCAGGCTCTGCAAATTTTAATCAAGTTGAATTTAAGGGCAATGGAAGTATTTCTGGGAATAACACATTTAAAGCTTTGATTTTTGCACCTGCAAAAAACTATATTATTGAAGCTAATAAAAAACAAACGATTACCAATTTATTTTCTGTAAACACTCCAGCATGCGAAGGATGGGCTAATATTTCATCTAATAGCTACGGAACAACAACTGAAATAGTTGCAACTTCTAATGTAAGTATAATTGTTTCTGGTACTATTCTGAAAAACATTACAGCATCGGGAGGTGCTAATTTTATTGCTAATAATTCAATTGGTGAAGGTGTTACTGATGGTTGGCAAATACCTTCAATTGTAGGTCAAGATTTATACTGGGTTGGTGGTTCTGGTAATTGGAATGATAGAACACATTGGTCCAAAACCTCAGGTGGTACTGGTGGTTACTGTTCACCTGGTCCTAATGATAATACATTTGTTGATAGAGGATCAGGATTTACGTTAAACGATAAAACAATCACTTTAGATAAAACGTCTTATACTCACAATATTTCTTTTGTTTATAGTTCTAATCCACCAACGTTAACAGAAAACGGATCTCAAACGTTGAATATTTACGGTTCAAGTGAATGGCAAGAAGGAATGGGAGCGATTAATTTGTCAAATATTTATTACCGTCATACAGGAGAGGTGAAAACTATAAAAACTAATGGTGTAAAACTAGGTACAGCTAATTCTAGTATTTATTTTGAAGAAGAAAATTCGATTAGTTTGCTAGACGATTTTATTGTTAATGATGAACTTTATCATCAGGCAGGAACATGGACAACTAACAATCATCAAGTTACTATTAATGGTCGATTTTATGCAATATATGGTTCAAAACCTAAGGTAATAAACATGGGCAGCTCAAACTTCTATTTACCCTACACCGTTCCATATTTTCAAACAAATTCAATCTTAACCACGATTAATGCAGGAACATCACATATACACTTTACAAATACAACAAGTAATAGTTATGGACTTATAGCAGGTGAAAATCAACGATATTATAATGTAAGCTTTGATAATTCTTCAACGGCTGGATCGATAAGTGCACAAACAGGGACAGCATATTTTAATCAGGTTGAATTTAAAGGGAATGGAACAATCAATGGAAACAATCATTTTTATAACTTAATTTTAGCTCCAACTAAAAACTACAGCTTTCCTGCTGGGGCAACCCAAACTATAACCAATTTATTATCAGCTTCAACACCACAATGTGGAGGCTGGTCAACAATTAATTCTAGCAAATCAGGAAGCTTGGCGAAAATTGAGGCTGCATCTAATGTTACTGTTAATGTATCTGGTGTTGTTATGCAAGATATATCGGGTAATGGAGGTGCTACATTTATTGCTCAAAATTCAATTGATAATGGTAATAACAATCCTGGATGGCAGTTTCCTAAGATAGCTGGTCAGGAGCTTTATTGGGTTGGTGGATCTGGTAATTGGAATGATAAAATGCATTGGTCACAGAGTAGCAATGGTATAGGAGGTTATTGTGTTCCTGGTCCATCAGATAATACGATTTTTAACCAAGGTTCTGGTTTTACATCCGCAAACAAGACTATAACTGTAGACAATACTTCTTACACTCGAAATATTACATTCTCCGGAAGTGCAGTTCCTCCAATATTGACACAAACTGGCTCTCAGACTATCAATATCTATGGATCTAGTGAGTGGCAGAACGGAATGGGAACAATTAATCTCAATAAAATTTTCTATCGTCATACAGGAGAAGCTAAAACAATAAAAAGTAATGATGTGATATCTGGAAATAGCGCTGTTAATATTTATTTTGAAGAAGAAAATACGATAAGCTTATTAGATAACTATAAAATAGGATATGAATTGTACCATCAAGCAGGTACATGGATTACCAACAATAATGATGTAATAATTTATGGTAGATTTTATGCTAATTCAGGTACTAAACCAAGAACAATAAGTATGGGGTCATCAAATTTTTATTTACCAAACAATTCTCCGTACTTTGATACAAATTCTGCTTATGTTACGATAAACGCGGGAACTTCTCAACTAATTTTTACGGGAATTACAACAGCAAGTTATGGTTTGTCAACTTATGACGGTCAGCGGTTCAATAATGTGGTTTTTGAAAGCAGAGCAAATGCCGCCATTAATTCGACAAAAGGAACAACAAGCTTTAACGCTGTTACCTTTAGAGGTAGCGGAAGTATAAAGGGAATTAATAACATTAAAAATCTAGAATTTTCTTCTGGTAAAAGTTATACTCTTGATGCTTCAAAAACTCAAACAGTAGAAAATTTAATTTTAGGAGGAACGCCTTGTGATGTTACATTTGTTCAAAGTAGTGTTGCTGGTACACGAGCTAATGTAAATGTAACGGGAACTGTAACTAACTTTAATTTTGGTAATCTAAAAGATATCAATGCATCTGGTCAATTGTTACATTTCGGTGAGCAAAGTACAATCGCGAATCAAAACAATAACAACATAACCTATGATCCATATAATCCTGGTGCTTTTGAAGGGTTAGGAGCAGATTGGATTGATCACAAAATAGATGGTTCTAATCCATTAACTTATATTTTATCAACTAGTAAATTCTATGGAAATAGTTATACGACATACAAATGGTATAAAATTGATGGATTGAATAGTAGCACAACTAATGTTATTAGTACAGATAAAGAAATAGATATCCGAAAATTTGGCTACGGAACCTATGAAGTCAAAGTTGATTATTCAAATGGAAATACAATTACATGTAGCGTAAATGATAATATTTTATTGAAAGGATTACTGAAAAAAGTTTTAGTCAATCCAAGTATTCGAATTCGAGTAAGATAGAATAAAAAAGAGAATCATATTGATTCTCTTTTTTTATTATGATCGATTATTTAGTTCAATTAATGGTTCTATAAATTCGCGTGTGTTTGCTAGCCTCGGAACTTTATTTTGTCCACCTAACTTACCACGAGAAGCCATCCATTCGATGAATAATTTTTTGCGTGCTTTGTGTACAATCGGTCGATTAAGTGTCATATTATTGTAACGTTTTGCTTCGTAATCAGAATTAACTTCTTGCAAACCTTTATCTAAACAATCAATAAATTGCTCAAAGTTTTCAGGTTCTTTATCAAATTCGATTACCCATTCATGCGCGCCTTTTTCTTTCCCTTGCATAAAAATTGGACCAGCACTATATTCGGAAACAATCGAATTTGTTTGCATACAAGCACGTTTCAAAGCTTCTTCTGCATTTTCTATCATCAATTCTTCGCCAAATGCATTGATATAATGTTTTGTTCGTCCAGAAACAACAATTCTGTGTGGATTAGTTGAGGTAAAACGAACCGTATCACCAATAATATAGCGCCACAAACCTCCATTTGTTGTAATCACCATAGCGTAATTTTTACCAACTTCAACTTCTCCAATTGTTAAAAATCGTTGATTTTCTGAACCAAATTCTTCCATTGGAATAAATTCGTAAAAAATTCCGTTGTCTAATAATAACAACAAATCTTTACTATTTAATTGATCCTGAATACCAAAAAAACCTTCGGAAGCATTATATAATTCGAAATAATTTAATTTTTTTTGAGTGATTAAATTATAATTTTCTGCATAAGGTTTGAAGCTGATTCCACCATGAAAAAACACTTCGAGATTTGGCCATAATTCGTCCAAATAATTCTTTCCAGTTTCGGCTAATAATTTATTCAAAACGACTAACATCCACGAAGGAACGCCAGTTAAAGAACCAACATCTTCATTTTTTGTTGCATTGATAATCGCATTCATCTTCACATTCCAATCAGACATTAAAGAAATCTCACGATTCGGAATATTTTTCATTTCAGCATAAAAAGGTAAATTATCAATCAAAATAGCTGATAAATCACCAAAACGCGTATCATATTTTTGATAAAGTTCACTACTTCCGCCAATTCTTAGATTTTTGTGCATAAAAATATCCGTTTCGGGATAAGCATTTAAGTACAACGCAAACATTGTTTTTCCTGCTGCGTAATGGCAATCTTCTAAGGATTCATTACTAATCGGAATAAATTTACTTTTCGCATTTGTTGTTCCAGAAGATTTCGCAAACCACTTTATTTTTCCGTGCCAAGTGACATCTTTTTCACCTTTTCTCGCTAATTCAATATAAGGTTGAAAATCCTCGTAATGCACCGCAGGAACTTGCTCTTGAAATTTCTGTGTCGTTTTGATTTCGTCAAAATGAAATTCTTTTCCGTAAATAGTCGATTTGGCTTTTTTGATATTCTCAAATAACACACGTTCTTGCGTACCAACTGGATTTTTGATGCTTTCCTCGATGACATTCATTCGGCTACGCATCATAATTTCCATAATCTTATTGACTATTCCCATCCGCTAAAAGTTTTGTAGATTTACACAAAATTAATTAAACTTTTTTAGCAAGATGCAGTTTGAAGGACAAATTCGTAAAATGACAACTGAAAATGGAACGCCAATCAATTATTATTGGAATTTCAAGAATGATTTTATCGTTATGAATCAATTGTTAGGAAAAAAAATCAAGATTAACTTTGATCATTACGAATGTTTAAACTGTCACGAGGACAAAGAGATTTATCAGATGGGATATTGTAAAAATTGTTTTTTTACAGTTCCAGAAGCTAATCCAAGTATCATCAATCCAGAACTTTCTACAGCTCATTTGGGAATAGCACAACGTGATTTAGAATTCGAAACGAAATTCGAATTGCAACCGCATATTGTGTATTTAGCAAATTCTTCGGGAATTAAAGTAGGTGTAACACGTTTAACGCAAGTGCCAACTCGTTGGATCGATCAAGGAGCTTCAGAAGCTATTATTATTGCGCGAACGGATAATCGTTACGAAGCTGGAATGATAGAGGTTTCGTTGAAAAATGTTATTGCTGATAAAACGAATTGGCAAAGAATGTTAAAAAATGATGTACCAGAAATTAATCTATTCGAAAAGTATCAAGAAATCAGAAATGAAGTGAATCCAGATTTTCAACAATTTTTGGTTGATGAGCCAGAAGTTTGGAAGTTAGACTATCCAGTTTTATCTTATCCAGAAAAAGTAAAATCATTAAACCTGAAAAAAACGCCAGAAATAGAAGGTGTTTTGAAAGGAATAAAAGGTCAATACTTGATTTTTGAAGACAATACAGTTTTCAATGTTCGAGGTCATGAAGGTTTTTATGTCAATTTTGAAGTATAAACTTCTTTTTACAATAAAAGATATTCAAAAGTCGGTTCTATAACAGAATCGACTTTTTTGTTAAGATAGAATTATCCAAGTAAAAAAGTTTAAAATGAATAATCAGTTTTTCCGACACATTCAATTTTCGTTGTATATTGTTTTCTGAATATTCATGCCAAAAATATGTTTTTAAATCAAATTTATCTACAGAAGTTAAAACTTTTATTTGTTCTTGCTTTTACGCTTATAAGTGTATTATCAAATGCACAAAAGAATGTAGAAACAGAAATAGAAAATTATTTGAAAAAGTCATATGAATTTGTTAGTGTTAATCTTGATTCGGCATTACTCTATAACAGAAAAGCAGATGATCTTATTCATAATTTACCTAAGAATGCAGATAAAATATCTGTTTATAAGAATTTAGGAAATATTTATTTAGAAAGAGGAGATTTTGTAAACTCTCTGAATTATTTCTTGAAAGCTTCTAAAATTGTTGAGAATAAATTAATTTATGAACCTAATAATCAACAATATATGACGTACGAAGTAGAATTGTTGATTGCTGTAGGGAATTTAGAGTTGCGTCAAAATAATTTTGATCAAACATTGGGTTTTTATAATCGTGCAAAAGTAAGATTAGAACAAATAAAAAATGAATCGAAAAGACTTCAATTTAAATTAAATATTTTAAATAATACAGCTGGTGTTTTTCTTAAAAAGGAAGAGTTTAATAAGGCTTTGAAATATTATGAATTGGCTCAAGAATTAAATGTAAAAGCAAAAGACGAAAAATTAGAGGCTTCTTTGTTGAATAATATGGGTATATGTTATTTAGAAAATCAGGAATATGTAACATCAATTTTTGTTTTGAATAAGGCTTTAGAGATTCGAAAGAAATTAGATGATCAGAGAGGAATTGCGCAATGTTACAATAATTTAGGAAAAGCTTATGGATTACAAAAAAAGTATAATGAATCAAAATATTACTTAGAAGAAGCGCTAAACATTGGACATAACGTAGGAAACACAGAATCGGTACTTTATTCATTATTTTCTTTAAAAAGACTTTATCAGGAATTGAATGATTATGAAAATGCTTTTAAAACTTTAGATGAATATACTATTCTCAATAAAAAAGTTTATAATGAAGAATCTGTGAAAAAGATGGCGCAATTGGAGCTGAATTATAAATTAGATAAGCAAAAAGCAATTTATTCAGAAAATCTCAAAAGACAAGAGGCAGAGAAAAAAAGAACTAAATTAATCTATTATAGTATCGGTAGTTGTTTGTTTTTATTTCTTATTCTTGCGATTCTTTGGATTTATCTACAAAAAACTAAAATAAAGAATATCAATCTTTTAAAAGAAAAACTACAATTAGAACATAAAAATATTTCACTCGAAAAAGACTTTTTAAAAGATGAGCTTGAATTTAAGAATAGAGAGATAACTGCAAAAATTATGTATTTATTCAAAAAGAATGAGTTGATAAATTCTATTGCTGAAAGGCTTGTCGAGTTAAAGAAAAAAGCAATACCTGAAAATAAAAAAGAAATTCAGGAAATGATCGTTGAAATGCGCCTAAAAAAAGATGATGAAATTTGGACAGAATTTGAAACTTACTTTACAAAAGTTAATCCAGATTTTTATACGAAACTAAATGAACTTTGTCCTAATCTAACACCGAACGAAAAAAAATTATGCGCTTTTTTACGTCTCAAAATGACAACCAAGGAAATTGCTACCATTACTTACCAATCTACAAATAGTATAAATGTTTCTCGTTTTAGACTTCGAAAAAAATTGAATATAAAAGGAGAGGATATTAATTTGATAAATTTTTTAGAAAATTTATAATTATTTGATTTTGATACGTTTGTAAATAAAAGTACTAAAAATGTAATGTGTTCTGTACAACCGAAGTAAGCTATTTTTTTAAGTTTAGATTGATTTTGTACTAATCTTTGTGAAAATTAATTAACACAAAAAAATTAGCATTTATGAAATTAAAACTTTTTACTTTGGCTGCGATTTTGGGTTTAGCGTCTACTAAATCTTATGCGCAATACATTACAACAACACAATTTCAAAATCCACAATCAGTTTCAAATGACGGATTAATTGCAGGATATGCTGCTTGGGCTGGCCCATATTTAATTTGGAATGCAGATACCGATAAAGTAGAAGCTATTGGCGGAATTGCACCTGGGAATAATCATGGTGGTGTTGCGACTTTTACTCCTGATGGAAAATATATTTCTGGAACAAGTCAAACAAGTACAGATCCTACAGTTGGCGAAATGTCAAGATATAATACTATTACTAAAAAATGGGAAACGTTAGGTTTTAACTATAATACAGGAGAATCTAATTCAGATTTTAGTTCTGGTTACTTCATTTCTGGAGATGGAAATACAGTTGTTGGATTATCTTATCTTAAAAGTACTAATCCAGAAGGAACAATAGTAAAAAGACCAACGGCTTATGCATGGAATAGTAGTAAAGGAGGTGTAAATTTAGAGCCATTTAATCCAAGTGCAAAACAAGGACGCGCAAATGCAGTTTCAAATGATGGTTCTGTAATAATTGGCTGGTCAGATATGAGAGGGCCATGGAAAGCACATTATTGGAAAAGAAATCCTGACGGAACTTATCAAAAAGGACAATATATTTTAGTTGATCCTAAAGGAAGTTCTTCAAATGAATTTAATCAATTAGGAGAAGCAAGAGCTATATCTGGTAACGGAAAATGGATTGGAGGAAAAAGCGATGCAGCTTTTGAGAATGCATGGTTATGGAGTGAAGAAACAGGTGTTGTAGATTTAGGAAAGATTGCAAAACCTGAAGAAAATAATGTACAATCGTGGGTGACTTCTATTAATTATGATGCAACAACAGTATTAGGCTATACGATTTCTAAACAATGGGCTGATTCCGCTCCTGTTTATACTCCATGGATATGGACAAAAGAAACAGGTATTCAAGATTTTAATAATTATGTTACAAATACATTAAAGTTTGATATGAAAGGTGATAAAATCTATGTTCCAACTCAATTGTCAGAAAATGAGAAATATATTGTAGGTTGGGGAGTAGATGCAATTAATATCAAAATGTTTAGAATTCAATTACCTGCTAAGTTAGCAACAGATGAAGTGAAAAATCATGTTGAAACAACACTTTTTCCAAATCCAGTTTCAAACGAATTAAATATTGATTCTAAAGATAATATTAAAGAAGTAACTGTATTTAATTTAACAGGTCAACAATTATTTTCGAAAAAAGGAAACTCTAAAACCTCTAAGATAGATGTTTCGAATTTAAAATCGGGAATTTACATTGTAGAAGTAAAAACTGATAAAACCTCGAAAACATATAAAGTTATTAAGAAATAATCTTTTCAATAAATAGTTTAAAAGAGTAGATTATTAAATTTCTGTTCAAAAGTCGATTCTATAACAGAATCGACTTTTTTGTTTCTATCTATTTGATTTCAATAAAAATACTTGTTTTTCATCTTATTTATTTTTACATTAGTTATAATCAATTAACACAAAAAAATAGGAATTATGAAAGCAAGTGCATTACTTATGGTTGGCGGTATTTTGGCTTTAACAGCATGTAATAAAAAATCAGATTTGCCAGATTATAAGGTGAAAGAAGCCGTTTTAGATGTTTACAAATACAGAGCAGATAAGCCAGATTCACTTTTTTCCAAAGTAGAAGGCGTAAATGTGGATGATTTGAATGCGGTGGTTAAACAATATGGACCAGTTGATGTCTACAACTTTGAGAAAATGACGCCTCTTGAAGATGGTGATAAAACAGTTTATGAAGCAGTTTATAAAGTATCTTTTAAAGGAGCAGAAGGAACAGAAACTTTTAAAGTAAGAAAAATTGATAAGTTAGACGGAATTGTTGTTGGCTATGCAAGTGATGTAAAACCTATAGTTGCTCAGTCAGATTCTTTGGCTGTTAAAAAGGATTCGGTGAAATAAATATAAAAAAATAATAAATACGTAATGATTTATTGAAAAAGTTTGTATATTCGTTATCAATAATGAAACAAAACGGATTAAATACAATTATTTCAATTACGACGACTTCTAGTGTTCACACTTAGAGGAGTCTTGTTATGTATTTAATTCTAAAAAAATAATGCAAAAGCATCTTCTCAAAAGGAAGATGCTTTTTTTATGATCAAAATTTAAATTATGAAAGTTTTAAAATTCGGAGGAACATCAGTCGGATCGGTAGAAAGTATCCGCGCGGTCGTAGAAATTGTTAAACAAGAAAGGCAACAAAATAACTCGATTATTTTAGTTGTGTCTGCTATTTCTGGTTTGACCAATTTATTAACCAAAATGTCCGAAGAAGCTTCATCAGGAGGTTTTGATGAAAATGATTTAAAACTTTTTCAAGAAAAACATTTCGAAATTGTAAAATCTTTAATCGATGTGCCAAATCAAAATCCGATTTTAACAAAATTGAAATTGTTGATGAATGAGTTAGAAGCATTATTAGAAGGAGTAGAAATTTTGAAAGAATTAAGTCCTCAAACAAAAGATATGATTTTGAGTTTCGGTGAGAGATGTAGCGCTTTATTAATCGCAAAAGTAATGCAAGAGTACGTTGGAGATTCATTAGCTGTTAATGCATCAGATTATATTGTGACAGATCATAATTTTGGTCAAGCGAATGTGATAGAAGAAATCTCACTTCAAAATATTCAACAATTAGCAAAAGGTCATTCGGATAAATTATTGGTTGTAACAGGATTTATTGCGGCGAATGAAGAAGGGCGAGTGACAACTTTGGGAAGAGGTGGTTCTGATTATACTGCGGCTTTGATTGGTGCAGCTTTACATGTAGAACAAATTGAAATTTGGACAGATGTAAATGGAATGATGACTGCGGATCCTCGTTTTGTAAACAAAGCTTTTTCGTTAGAAAATTTGTCTTATACAGAAGCGATGGAATTATCGTATTTCGGTGCAAAAGTGATTTATCCGCCAACAATGGCTCCAGCTTTTAAGCTTAAAATTCCAATTTTAATTAAAAATACATTTCAGCCAGATTTTGAAGGAACAAAAATTCAGTTTTATTCGCAACCAACAGAGTTTCCAATCAAGGGAATTTCGTCGATCAAAGATATTGCGTTAGTCAATATAAAAGGAAGTGGTTTAGTCGGGAAATTGGGCTTTAGTGGGAAACTATTTTCACTTTTAGCGCAACATCATATCAACATTGTGTTGATTACGCAATCTTCGTCAGAGCACAGTATCACGCTTGCGATTCATCATAATGAAGTCGAAAAAGCGAAACAATTAATTGAAGAAGAGTTTTGTTTAGAAATTGCAGCAAAATGGTTGGAGCCAATTGAAGTTGAAGAAAATCTCGGAATTATTGCAATTGTTGGAGAAAACATGAAAAAGACAGTTGGTGTTTCGGGCAAGTTATTTTATGCGTTGGGACGAAACGGAATCAATGTCAGAGCAATTGCGCAAGGTTCTTCGGAGTATAATATTTCGGTTGTGATTAACGAGAATGATTTATCGAAAGCTCTAAATGCGGTGCATGATGCGTTTTTTAATCACTTGAAAAAAACAATTCATGTTTTCAATGTTGGAGTAGGAAATATTGGTTCGACATTTTTAAATCAATTAGAAAAACAGAAAGAATTTTTAGCAAAAAATAATGATATCGAAATAAAATTGGTTGGATTATCAAATTCTAAAAAAATGCTGTTTGATGAAAACGGAATCAATTTATCGAATTGGAAAAATGAATTAGAAAATTCTTCTTCATCAGCTGATTTGAATCAATTTATCCAAAAAATGAAACAGTATAATTTACCAAATTGTGTTTTTGTTGATAATACTGCGAGTTCTGATTTGCCGAATTATTACAAACAAATTTTCGAAAGCAGCATTTCGGTTGTAACATGTAATAAAATTGCGAATTCGTCTTCTTATCAAGAATATAAGAACTTGAAAGAAACGGCACGAAAATATGGGATTGATTTCCTTTACGAAACAAATGTTGGAGCAGGTTTGCCAATTATTAGTGTGTTGAAAGATCTACGAATGAGTGGAGATCAAATCCTAAAAATTGAAGCGATTTTATCAGGGACAATTTCGTATATCTTCAATCATTTTAATGGTGAAAATACATTTGCCGAAGTTGTAAAAAAAGCGCAAAAATTGGGTTATACAGAACCAGATCCTCGCGATGATTTGAGTGGAATAGATTTTATGCGAAAAATGTTGATTCTTGCTCGTGATAATGGTTACGAGGTGGAAGCAGCAGATGTAAAAATCGATTCTATTTTGCCAAAATCTTGTCTTGAAGCTGCAACTGTAGAAGATTTTTATAAAGAATTAGTCAACGAAAATGATTATTTCGAAAAGATAAAACATCAAGCAGAAGCGGAGCAGAAAGTGATTCGTTACATCGGGATTTTAGAAGATGGAAAAATATCAATTTTGTTAGAATTGGTTGACAATCAACATCCGTTTTATGTCTTGTCTGGAAGCGATAACATTATTTCGTTTACAACAGCGCGTTACAAGGAACGTCCTTTGGTTGTGAAAGGTCCTGGTGCTGGCGCGGAAGTTACGGCGGCTGGCGTTTTTGCAGATTTAGTTAACATTAGTTCAATACGATAAAAGATGAATCAAACAATCGAAAATAAATATAAGCTTGATCAAGCTAAGTTTTTAGAAAAAGTACACGTTTTTGCTCCTGCAACAGTTGCGAATATGATTTGTGGATATGATATTCTGGGCTTTGCGGTTGATCATCCAGGTGATGAGGTGATCATGAAAAAGACCGAAAAATTAGGGATCGAAATTCTGACAATTACAGGTGACGAAGGAAAATTACCTTTGGATGCAATGAAAAATACAGTTTCTCATTCGGCATGGAAATTATTTTGTGATTTAGATTTACAAGATTCTTTTGGATTATCGATAGAATTACACAAGAAAATGCCGATTGGAAGTGGTTTAGGGTCAAGTGCGGCGAGTACAGTTGCTGGACTTTTTGCATTAAATGAATTATTAGGAAAACCACTTTCTAAAAATGATCTTTTACCTTATTGTATGGAAGGCGAACGATTGGCTTGTGGCGCTGCTCATGCGGATAATGTTGCGCCATCGTTGTTTGGTGGAATTACGTTGATTCCTTCTTACGAGCCGCTTTTGGTGCGTTCTTTACCTGTTCCAGAAAATTTATATGTGACGTTGATTTATTCAAAAGTAGAAGTGCCAACAAAGGATGCGCGCAAATTAATTAAAGATAAAGTGCAATTGAGTAAAGCAATAAAACAATGGGGGAGTATTGCAAGTTTGGTTGCGGCGCTTTATGAAAATGATTACGAAGAAATTGGTCGTTCGATGCAAGATGATATTATCGAACCAAATCGTTCTTTATTGATTCCATATTTTAATGAAATGAAAAGTATTTCGCTCGAAAATAAGGCATTAACGTTTGGGATTTCTGGTTCTGGACCATCAGTTATGGCGTTATCTAAAAGTAAATTGGATGCAGAAAATATCGAACAAAAATTAAATGATTTCCTGACAATAAAAGAAATTGAACATTTATCATTTGTCTCTAAAATTAATCAACAAGGACCTTACATAAAACACTAAAAATGAAATTATATAGTACAAATAATCATAATAATAGAGTCGATTTTAAACAAGCCGTTTTTCAATCTTTGCCAGAAGATAAAGGATTGTATATGCCTTTGTCGTTACAAAAAATAGATGATGAATGGATCAATTCGATTGAAAATTATTCATTTCAAGAGATTGCGAAAAAGGTTACAAATCATTTATTAAAAGATGATTTTTCTGAAGAAACTATTAATAATTTGATTGATGAGGTAATCAATTTTCCTGCGCCTTTGGTGTTTTTAGAAGATGATTTAGCTGTTTTGGAATTGTTTCACGGACCTTCTTTTGCGTTCAAAGATTTTGGAGCGAGATTTATGAGTCGCGTGATGGCATATTATTCGAATAAAGATAATCAATTGTTAGATGTTTTGGTCGCGACTTCTGGTGATACTGGAGGCGCTGTAGCACTTGGTTTTCTAGGAGTAGAAGGAACGCGAGTAACGATTTTGTATCCAAAAGGAAAAGTATCGCCGATACAAGAATTGCAATTAACAGCGAATGGAAAAAATATTCGTGCGATAGAAATTGATGGAACTTTTGATGATTGTCAAGCCTTGGTAAAGCAAGCTTTTTTAGATAAAGATTTAATGAAAAATCTAAATTTAACCTCAGCAAATTCGATTAATATTGCTCGCTTAATTCCACAATCTTTCTATTATTTCGAGGCTTTTGCTCAAGCAAAAAGAAAAGGTTTTGAGAAAGTTTCTTTTGTTGTTCCAAGTGGAAATTTCGGGAATATTACAGCTGGTATTTTGGCTTCAAAATTAGGATTGGAAGTAGAACAATTTGTTGCGGCTACAAATGCGAATGATACTGTTCCGTCGTTTTTAAAAACCGAAAATTATCAACCAAAACCTTCTGTACAAACGTTATCGAATGCAATGGATGTTGGAAATCCGAGCAATTGGGTTCGTGTGATGGAATTTTTTGAGCAAGATGTGGAGCAATTAAAATCAAAAATGGTTTCAAAAGCTTATTCTGATGTAGAAACAACAAATGCAATAATAGAAATTAATCAACAATATAATTATATTGCTTGTCCGCATACGTCGATTGCGTGGTTAGCGGCAAAGGAATATCAAGCGAAAAAACAAGATGAAAAAGAATTGGTGGTGTTTTTATCGACGGCACATCCATGTAAATTTCCTGAGGTTTTTCCGAAAGAAATACAAGATAAAATTGTCTATCCAAAAGAAGTCGAAGAATTGAAATTGAAACAATCAAATAAAGTTGAAATGAATAATAATTTTGATGAATTGAAAAATTGGTTGTTGAATAATTAATAAATTAAAAAGCAAAGTTTCTAACTTAATAGAAGCTTTGCTTTTTTTGAATAATATATTAATGATGGAAAAATTATCCAATCATTAACGAAAAAAGTGTGTTGTCTGTATTAAGATATTGATATTCGAAATGATGATTTTCTAATCTAAAAATTAAACCATCTAAATCTTCTTTTTTGTCTAATTCAATGCCAACTACTGCTGGACCTGTTTCTTTGTTGTTTTTTTGCGTGTATTGGAAATAGGTGATGTCATCATTTTCACCCAAAACTTCGTTCACTAATTCTTTTAAAGCGCCGGCACGTTGAGGAAAATTGATAATGAAATAGTGTTTCAAACCTTCATATTGCAAACTTCTTTCTTTTATTTCTTCCATTCGCGTAATGTCGTTGTTGCTTCCGCTAAGCACACAAACCACATTTTTTCCTTTGATTTCTTCCTTAAAAAAATCTAAAGCCGAAACACTCAAAGCGCCTGCTGGTTCTACAACAATTGCATCTTCATTGTACAAACGCAAAATGCTCGAACAAACTTTTCCTTCCGGAACTGCGCAAGTTGTTTCTAAACCTTCTGCACAGATTTTATAGGTTTTTTCGCCTGCTTTTTTTACAGCTGCACCGTCCACAAAAGGATCAATCTTCGCTAATGCAACAGATTTTTTTTGTTTGATAGCTTCTGCCATACTTGCTGCTCCACTCGGTTCTATACCAATAATTTTGGTGTTTGGACTAAGTGTTTTCATCACAGAAATAACGCCAGATGCTAAACCTCCACCACCAATTGGCACGAAAATATAATCGATTGGTTGATCGCATTGATTCAAAATTTCTAATGCAACCGTTCCTTGTCCTGCGATTACTTTTTCATCATCAAAAGGATGAATAAAAGTAATATTTCCTTCTTGTGATAATTGATGTGCAAAAGCCGATGCATCATCAAATGTATCGCCATGTAAAATGATTTCGATTTGATCTTTCCCAAACCATTTTACTTGTTTTATTTTTTGTTGAGGTGTCGTGGTTGGCATCACAATTTTACCTTTAATATTTAATTGTTGACACGAATACGCCACACCTTGTGCATGATTTCCTGCACTTGCGCAGATCACACCATTATTTTTTTCTTGTTCTGATAACTGAACGATTTTATTATAAGCACCACGTAATTTGTACGAACGGACGACTTGTAAATCTTCTCGTTTTAGATAGACATTCGCTTCAAATTGACGACTTAAATTTTCATTGAAATCGAAAGGAGTGTTTTTGGCAACTCCTTTCAAATTCATTTGTGCTAAGTTTACTTCGTCAAGCGAAATGCCTAAGGTCTCAGTTTTTTCATTTCTAAGCCCATTTGCCATAATTCACTGTTTGTTAGTTATTTTATCCATTTTGCATTTTGATAATTTTAGCAATAAAACCGTCAGTTCGAGTGGAATTCTATAAGAATTTTGTATCGAGAAAAAGGTTTTATATGTTAAAATTCTATTCTCGATACAATTTTTATTCAGTTTGTACTGAACTAAAAATCACTCGAATTGACGAATTTTAATTCAAAATGCATAAGATGTTTATTTTAATATTTGACTATGCCGTTTTTATCGTTTTCATAGCAGTCATTGCTTTACGAAGTTTTTTTCCTACAGTTTCGACAGGATGATTACGTAAAACATCATTTATATGTACTAATGTCGCATTGTCAACAGCATTGTCTTTTCCTTCGTTGTAATTTTTACCGACAACGTCTACGTTTACTTTTGTCATGAAATCTTTTAACAAAGGTTTACAAGCTTGATCGAAAAGATAACAACCATATTCTGCTGTATCAGAAATCACACGATTCATTTCGAATAATTTTTTACGAGCAATTGTATTTGCAATTAATGGTGTTTCGTGTAATGATTCGTAATAAGCAGATTCAGGTTTAATTCCAGCTTCCACCATAGTTTCGAAAGCTAATTCAACTCCAGCACGAACAAAAGCAACCATTAAGGTATAATTGTCAAAATATTCTTGTTCTGTAATATTTGCGTCGCCTGCGGGTGTTTCTTCAAAAGCAGTTTCACCAGTTTCAGCTCTCCATTTTAATAAATTTTTATCATCATTCGCCCAATCTTCCATCATTGTTTTACTAAACTCTCCAGAAATAATATCATCTTGATGTTTCTGGAATAAAGGACGCATAATATCTTTTAGTTCTTCTGATAATTCAAAAGCTTTCACTTTAGCAGGATTACTTAATCTATCCATCATACCGCTAACTCCACCATGTTTTAAGGCTTCAGTAATGACTTCCACACCATATTGAACCAATTTTGAAGCATAACCAGCATCAATTCCGTTTTCAACCATTTTATCGAAAGAAAGAATAGAACCTGTTTGTAAGAGACCGCATAAAATGGTTTGTTCTCCCATTAAATCAGATTTTACTTCCGCAACAAAAGATGATTTTAAAACACCTGCTCTATGACCACCAGTTCCTGCACAATATGCTTTTGCTTGGTCAAGTCCTTTTCCTTCGGGGTCATTTTCTGGATGAACAGCAATTAATGTAGGAACTCCAAATCCTCTTAAATATTCTGCACGAACTTCTGAACCAGGACATTTTGGAGCAACCATGATTACCGTAATATCTTTACGAATTTGTACACCTTCTTCTACGATATTGAATCCATGAGAATATAAAAGTGTGGCACCTTCTTTTATAAGAGGTTGAATAGTATTAACTACTTGCGTGTGTTGTTTGTCTGGCGTTAAATTCGCCACAATATCAGCATTTGGGATTAATTCTTCGAAAGTACCAACTGTAAAATTATGACTTGTTGCATTTTTCCAAGAATCTCTTTGTTGTTCAATAGCCTCTTTGCGTAACGCGTACGAAACATCTAAACCACTATCGCGTAAGTTTAATCCTTGGTTTAAACCTTGAGCACCGCAACCTACAATTACAATTTTTTTGCCTTTTAAAGCTTCTGTACCTTTTGTGAATTCAGAGTTATTTAGAAATTCTGCTTGTCCTAGTTGATATAATTGATCTCTTAATGATAGAGAATTAAAGTAATTAGTCATTTTTGTGTTTTTTAATAAAATTATTTGATGAATTGTTTGTCTTTACATTGTGAAAACTGAGTTTCCTTCGTTTAGGAATTCATTTTCGATTACTTCTTTTGATGGCTCGTCTTTCTCGAATTGTAATAATTTTTCATGAAAACCGGCACTTGCTTTGATAATTGCTATTCTTGCTCCTCGAACAAATTCTATTAAGCCATATTTCGTCAATTCTTGTGTCAGATTATCAATTTCTTCACGATGACCAGCTGTTTCAAAAACTGTATAATCATTGCGGATAACGACTGTATTTGCACCATATTGACGCAGTAAACGTTCTACATATGCCTTTTCAGCAATAATGTTGGTTGGTACTTTGTATAAAGCTTGTTCTTGCCAAATTAATTCATCATTATTATTGAAATAAGCTTTAAGAACATCGATTTGTTTCTCAATTTGCATGCAAAGTTTTCGAACTACTTCTTCAGATTCTTCAATCACAATTGTAAATCTGTGTACATTTTCTATTTCTGATGGAGAAGTGCTTAAACTTTCAATATTAATTTTTCGTCGAGTAAAAATTCCTGCAACTCTTCCTAAAATTCCTATGGAATTTTCTGTATATAACGTAATTGTATATTCTTGTTTTGAGTCCATAATAATTTATTTTAATCTAATTTCAGAAACACTTGTACCTTGTTCTACCATAGGAAATACATTATTTTCTTTTCCTACCATAACTTCTAAAAGATATGAACCATCATGTTCTAACATTTCTTTTAATGCATTTTTCAAGTCATTTCTCGCCTCTATTTTTTGACCTTCTATTTGATATGCTTTTGCAAGCGCAACAAAATCTGGACTTGTAATATCTACGAAAGAATAGCGTTTATCGTTGAATAATTCTTGCCATTGACGAACCATTCCAAGGAAGCTATTGTTTAGAATTAACATTTTTACTTTAGCTCCGAATTGCATAATCGTTCCCATTTCTTGTAACGTCATTTGGAAACCTCCATCTCCACAAACCATTACAATGTCTTTTTCAGGTGCTCCGTACCATGCTCCAATTGCAGCAGGTAAACCAAATCCCATCGTTCCTAATCCGCCAGATGTAACTAAAAGTTTAGAATCTTTGAATTTCGCATAACGGCAAGCCGCCATTTGATGTTGTCCAACGTCTGTCACAATAACTGCTTCTCCGTTTGTTAACTCATTTAATGTATTAATAACCTCAGCCATAGACATCACATCAGTTGTTGGATGGAATTCTTTCTCAATAACTTTTGTGCGTTCTTCTTTTTCGAGATCTCTAAATTCTTTTAACCATTCTGAGTGGTCATTAGGATCAATCAAATTTGTTAATAATGGAAGCGTTTTCTTGCAATCACCCCAAACAGGAACAGCAACTTTTACATTTTTACCAATTTCTGCTGGATCAATATCGAGATGAATCACTTTCGCTTGTTTTGCATATTTGTCTAAACGTCCGGTTACGCGGTCATCAAACCTCATCCCAATAGCAATTAATATATCGCAATCATTTGTTTTGACATTCGGAGAATAATTTCCATGCATTCCTAATAAACCAACATATTGTGGATGATCTGTATCTAAAGAACTTAACCCCATTAAAGTTGTTGCTACAGGAATTCCAGATTTTTCTAAGAAATCTTTTAACTCTTGTTCTGCTTTTCCAAGCAGTATTCCTTGACCAATAATCGCAAATGGTTTTTTAGCTTGATTAATAAGTTCAGCAGCAGCTTTTACATATTCAGTTCTTATTTCTGGTTCTGGTCTATAACTGCGAACATGAGTGCATTTCTCATATTTTTTCTTTTCAACAAGCTGTATTTGAGCATTTTTTGTAATGTCAATCAACACAGGTCCTGGTCTTCCAGAGCGTGCGATATGAAAAGCTTTTGCTAAAACATCATTGATTTCTTCCGCATCAGTAATTTGATAATTCCATTTCGTGATGGGATTAGTAATGTTGATAACATCAGTTTCTTGAAAAGCATCCGTTCCTAAAAGAGAAGCGAAAACTTGTCCTGTGATACATACGATAGGATTACTATCAATCATGGCATCAGCAATTCCGGTTACTAAATTCGTTGCGCCTGGCCCACTCGTAGCAAAAGCTACACCTACTTTTCCTGAAGTTCTTGCATAACCTTGCGCAGCATGAATACCACCTTGTTCATGACGAACTAAAATGTGTTCTAATTTATCTTTGTAGTCATACAAAGCATCGTATATAGGCATAATTGCACCACCAGGATAGCCAAAAACTGTTGAAACTCCTTCTGCTAATAAAGCATTAATAATTGCTTGTGAACCTGAAATTTGAGTTGGTTTATTGGTCAGTAAGACATCCTTCTGAAGCGTTTCCGACTTGCTTTGCGTATTTGTATAAGACTCCATTTTTTACTTTTAATGCGGGTTGTTTCCAGTTATTTTTTCGATTTTCTAATGTTTTTTCATCAACCAAAAGATTCAATTCATTCTTGTTGATGTCAATTTCGATGAGGTCATCATTTTCGACTAATGCGATTGGACCTCCTTCAAAAGCTTCTGGTGTGATGTGACCGACGACAAATCCGTGCGTTCCGCCACTAAATCGTCCATCAGTAATTAAAGCGACTTTATCTCCCAATCCAGCGCCGATGATGGCAGAGGTTGGTTTCAACATTTCTGGCATTCCAGGACCTCCTTTTGGACCTTCGTTTCGAATGACGATAACGCTTCCAGCTTTGATTTTTAAATCTTCAATTGCTTTTAAAACTTCAACTTCACTATTAAAAACTTGTGCTTTTCCTTTAAAATAAAAACCTTCTTTTCCAGATATTTTCGATACTGATCCGCCTGGAGCAAGGTTTCCGTAAAGCATTTGTAAGTGTCCAGTTTCTTTTACAGGATTTGATAATGGACGAATAATATATTGTTTCGTAAAATCTAAATCAGGAACTGACTCTAAATTTTCTGCTAATGTTTTTCCAGTAACTGTTAAACAACTTCCATCGATTAATCCTTCTTGTAACATATATTTTAAAACAGCAGGAACGCCACCAACTTTACTCAAATGTTCCATCAAGTATTTTCCACTTGGTTTCAAATCTGCTATAACAGGTGTTTTATCGTTGATTGCTTGTATATCGTCTAATGATAATTTGATATTCATAGTAGCGGCAATCGCTAATAAATGCAAAACAGCATTTGTACTCCCGCCTAAAACAACAATCGTTTTGATGGCATTTTCTAAAGAATTCTTCGTGATGATATCACTTGGTTTAATATCTTTTTCTAATAAAATTCTTAGATAATGCGCCGCAGTTGTGCATTCGTTTTTCTTTTCTTGACTAAGAGCAGGATAAGAAGATGAATAAGGTAAACTCATTCCCATTGCTTCAATCGCCGCTGCCATTGTGTTTGCTGTGTACATTCCGCCGCAAGCACCTGGACCAGGACATGCATTCTGAATGATTCCACAAAAATCTTTGTCATCAAGATTTCCGTTTAATTTTTTACCTAATGCTTCAAATGCAGAAACAATGTTTAATTCCTCTTCTTTGTAGTGTCCAGGAGCAATTGTTCCACCATAAATCATGATCGAAGGACGATTCAAACGTCCCATTGCCATAATCGATCCAGGCATGTTTTTATCACAACCTGGTATTGTGATTACGCCATCGTAAAAGTGTCCTGCACAAACAGTTTCGATAGAATCTGCGATGATTTCTCTACTTACCAAAGAGTAGCGCATTCCAGAAGTTCCGTTGGTAATTCCATCGCTAATTCCGATAGTATTGAACTTCAATCCGATTAGGTTTTCGGCTTTCATTCCGTCTTGTACCAACTGCGCAAATTGATTCAGATGCATATTGCAAGTATTTCCATCGTATCCCATACTTGCAATTCCGATTAGTGGTTTTTTTAGGTCTTCGTTCGTTAGGCCAATCCCATGTAACATCGCTTGTGACGCGGGTAAAGTGTCATCTTGCGTTACGGTTCGGCTGTGTTTGTTTAGTGCTTCGTTGTTGTTTTTCATCACTGTTTATTTGACATTTGTTTGTATTAAAAACATAAAAAAAGCCACCTTGAATAAAGGTGGCTCATAAAAAATCGTTCAAAAAATTCGTCATAAAACCACCTTTCCTAATCGTAAGACCAAGACTAAAATAATAATGATAATAATGACGAAATTGTTTTGCATAATATTGTTTAATTAATTTTTTTCCATAAAAAAAGCCACCTCGTTAAGAAGTGGCTTTAATTGTTATTTTGTATGTACACAACTAATTACCACTCCTAGGAATAAGAATGACTAAAATAATCAAGTTGATAATGTTGTGAACTAATTTCATTTTCTTTTTTTGATAAATCAAAGCTAGGATTAATTTTTTTAACTTAGCTCAACTTTTTTTATAAATTTTCCGAAAAATTTTCATTAATTGAAAATTCGCATTTTAACATTGCTTTTTTTGAAGATTGTTTAAAAATAAGTTTATAAAATTTTATATTTGCAAAACTTTGGAACAGAAAACTATTCACAACGTTTTTAGCTTATACGATTCTTCAGATTTCGTACAGAAGCTTATTGTCAATTTTAAAAATAATCCACAGCATAAAGTCAATATCAAAGGTTTTTTAGGTTCAGGATTGAGCATTTTAACAGGTCATTTATATGATCGTGTTGCGCGTCCTACGATTCTAATTTTTGATGATAAAGAAGAAGCGGCTTATGTGTTGAATGATTTGGAAACTTTGTTTGATAAAGAACAAATTTTATTTTTCCCGTCATCTTACAAGCGTCCTTACGAAATTGAGGAAGTAAATAATGCGAATGTTGTCATTAGAACGGAGGTTTTAAATGTGTTATCGCACTCTAAACGACCAAAAATTGTGGTGACGTACGCAGAAGCGTTGTCTGAAAAAGTGGTGACAAAAAAAGCGCTTTCTACAAATACGCTTAAAGTAAAGGTTGGAAATGATTTGGGAATTGATTTTTTAACGGAAGTTTTATCTTCTTATAATTTTCATCGCGTTGATTTTGTTTCCGAACCAGGAGAATTCTCGATTCGTGGTGGAATTATTGATGTTTTTTCATTTTCAAATGAACATCCTTATCGTATTTCATTGTTTGGTGATGAGGTGGAAACCATTAGAACGTTTGATATCGAGAATCAATTGTCTATTGCAACGACAAAAGAAATTACGATTATTCCGAATCTCGAAAGTAAATCGATTAATGAAAAGCGAGAGAGTTTTTTAGAATATATTTCAAAAGATAGTTTAATCATCGCCAAAAATATTTCTGTTTTAGCAAAACAAATTACTAAGAATTTTGAACAAGCTGAGTCTGCTTTTTCTGAATTAAAAGGAGAAATTAAACAAGCGGAACCGAATCAATTATTTTTGAATGAAAATGGTTTTCTTCAACAAATTTCATCTTTTGGTGTAATTGAGTGTTCGATGAAGTCTTATTTTGAAACTGTTGAAGAAATAGAATCACCATTCAAACCTCAACCAAGTTTTAACAAGCAATTCGAATTATTAATTGATGATTTGAATGAACACAAAACAGAAGGTTTCAAAAATGCACTGATTTGCTCCAATGAAAATCAAATCAAACGTTTTGAAGAAATCTTTGATGATATTGGAAAAGAAGTTTCTTACATTCCAGTTTTGGGTTCTATTTATCAAGGTTTCATTGACGAAGAAATCAAATTAACGTGTTATACGGATCATCAGATTTTTGGTCGATATCATAAATTCAATCTTCGAAATTCATTTTCCAAAAAAGAAGCGATTACGCTAAAGGAAATCAATTCGTTGCAAGTTGGAGATTTTGTGACGCATATCGATTATGGGATCGGAAAATTTGCCGGTCTAGTACGATTGAATAATAATGGCGTAACGCAAGAATCAATCAAATTGATTTATCAAAATAATGATATTCTGTACGTTAATATTCATTCGTTGCATAAAATTGCGAAGTTTAGAGGAAAAGATGGCGCTGAGCCAAAAATCTCGAAACTTGGTTCGCCAGCTTGGAAAAATTTAAAGAATAAAACCAAAGCGAAAGTAAAAGAAATTGCCTTCGATTTGATTAAATTATATGCGAAACGTCGTGCTAGAAAAGGTTTTGCGTATTCGCCTGATACATATTTACAAAATGAGTTGGAAGCTTCTTTTATTTATGAAGATACGCCTGATCAGTACAAAGCGACGCAAGATGTGAAAGCTGATATGGAATCTGAACGCCCGATGGATCGTTTGGTTTGTGGAGATGTTGGTTTCGGAAAAACGGAGGTTGCGATTCGTGCGGCGATGAAAGCTGCAGTAGATGGAAAGCAAGTTGCTGTTTTGGTTCCAACAACGATTTTGGCTTTTCAACATTTCAAAACATTTTCAGATCGTTTGCGAGATTTGCCTGTGAAAGTTGCTTATCTCAATCGATTTGTAACAGGGGCAAAGAAAAAAGCGGTTTTAGATGGCTTAAAATCTGGTCAAGTTGATATTGTGATTGGGACACATCAATTGGTTAATCCAAAAATTGAGTACAAAGATTTAGGCTTATTAATTGTGGATGAAGAACATAAATTTGGTGTTGGTGTAAAAGATAAATTGAAAACACTTCGCGAAAATATTGATACATTAACGTTGACAGCGACGCCAATTCCGCGTACACTTCAATTTTCGTTGATGGCTGCGCGAGATTTATCGGTTATCAAAACTCCTCCGCCCAATAGACAACCTGTCGATACGCAATTGGTTGGTTTCAATGAAGAGATTTTCCGTGATGCGATTATGTACGAAATGCAACGTGGCGGACAAGTTTATATTATTCACAATCGTGTGCAATCGTTGAAAGATATTGCTGGAATGGTGCAACGATTAGTTCCTGATGCGCGTGTGGCGATTGGTCATGGACAGATGGATGGAAAAGAATTAGAGGCTGTTTTGCTCGATTTTATTGATGGTAGATATGATGTTTTTGTCTCAACAACCATTATCGAATCTGGTTTAGATGTTCCGAATGCGAATACGATTTTAATTAATGATGCGCAGAATTTTGGTTTGGCAGATTTGCATCAAATGCGTGGGCGTGTTGGTCGTAGTAACCGCAAAGCGTTTTGTTATTTGGTTGCGCCGCCACTTTCAGTTTTAACGGACGAAGCGCGTAAACGTTTGCAAGCAATTGAACAATTTTCTGATTTAGGATCAGGATTTAATATTGCCATGAAAGATTTAGAAATTCGTGGAGCGGGAAATCTTTTAGGTGCTGAACAAACAGGATTTATGATGGATATCGGTTTCGAAACGTATCAAAAAATCTTGAATGAAGCGATTGAAGAATTGAAAGAAACAGATTTCAAAGATTTGTTCGAAGATCAAAAATCGGGAGAAGTAAAATCCTATGTTTCGGATGTGCAAATTGATTCGGATTTACAAATTATGTTCCCAGATGAATACATTGAAAGTTCGGAAGAACGTTTGTTGTTATACAAAGAATTAGCTGATATAGAAACTGAAATAGATTTACAAACGTTTAAAAATAATTTGATTGACCGTTTCGGAAAATTACCAATTGAAGCCGAAAATTTATTGGAATCAATTCAATTGAAATGGATCAGTAAAAAATTAGGTTTCGAACGTTTGGTGATGAAAAATGGAGTTTTATTGGCTTATTTTATTAATAAACCACAAAGCGAATTTTATCAGTCAGATGAATTTAGATTAATTTTAAATTACGTTCAAAATAACCCTAAAAACATCAGTTTTAAGGAAAAATCACCCAAAAAAGGAGAAGAGTATCCAACATTGTTAGTACGATTTGAACATATCAAAACTGTGCATGAAGCACTACAAAATCTACAAAATTTATTAATTCATTAACTTTTTTAAGTTTTAATTAGTAATCTAATAAAATACATAGGGAGAATTGACCAAGTTGTTAGTTCTCCTTTTTTTATTCAATCATCAAACTTCCGATATAGATAAATAATATATAATTTATCATATGAAGAACTATAACTAGCTGAAAACTAATTTACATAAATAATATGATATTTTATTATTATTTTTATCGATAAAATATTAGTTGGAAAAATAGTAAAGTAGTTATGGAAACAGCATCAAGTTATATTCCTATTCTCATTCTTTTTGTGGTTGCTTTTGCGTTTGTAGCGGGTACTATCGTTGCGACACATTTGCTTGGGCCGTCCAGAAAAACAGACGAAAAATTAGAGAATTTCGAGTCTGGGATTGAGAAAGTAGGAAATGCAAGACAGCCATTTGCAATTAAATACTTCTTAGTAGCCATTTTATTCGTGTTATTCGACGTAGAGGTGATCTTCTTTTACCCATATGCAGCGAATTTCAAAGAATTAGGTTGGGAAGGTTTTGCAGCAGTTGTAACATTCGTTGGATTATTCTTTGTGATGTACTTGTATGTACGCAAAAAAGGAGCTCTTAATTGGGAAAAATAGAGCGATTAAAATTCTAAAATAATAGTATAATGATTCATAATAAAAGACCAGTAACACACAATACCAATGTGAAGATTGTAGAGTCTCCAGGTGGTTTTGAAGGTGAAGGTTTTATGGCGATGCAACTATCAAAAGTAGTTGGATTAGCGCGTAAAAACTCTATTTGGCCTTTACCATTTGCGACAAGTTGTTGCGGAATCGAGTTTATGGCGACTATGGGTTCGACATACGATTTGGCACGTTTTGGATCTGAACGTTTGGCTTTTACGCCTCGTCAGTGCGATTTGTTGATGGTAATGGGTACAATTTCTAAAAAAATGGCGCCAGTTCTGAAGCAAGTTTACATCCAAATGGCAGAACCTCGTTGGGTAATTGCTGTTGGAGCTTGTGCAAGTTCGGGAGGAATTTTTGATACATATTCGGTTTTACAAGGAATTGATGAGGTGATTCCGGTTGACGTTTATGTGCCAGGTTGTCCGCCTCGTCCAGAAGCAATTATCGATGGTGTAATGCGTATTCAGGAGTTGGTAGAGAGCGAAAGTGTTCGTCGTAGAAGTAGCGAAGAATATCAACAACTTTTAGCAAGTTATGGAATTAAATAAGTTGAAATAATGGACAATTCATTTATAAAAGACCGTTTGGTTCAGAAGTTTCAAGAAAATATATACGGATACGAAGAGCATTTCGGTGTATTGACTTTATATGCTAACAAAGATTTCAATCTAAAGATTTTACAATATTTATATGATGATGAGCAATTATCCTTCAAATTTTTGAAGGATTTAACAGCGATTCATTATCCTAATAATGTTGGAGAAGAATTGGTTGTAACCTATTTAGTTTATAATCTATACGAAGGAGTTGAGGTTCGATTAAAATTTGCTTTACCAATCGAAAAACCTTCGATTTTTACAGCAACTAAATTATTCGAAACAGCTAACTGGTTAGAGCGCGAAGCGTATGATTTCTATGGAGTTGATTTTGTAGGACATCCAAATTTGATTCGTGTCATGAATGTTCCAGAAATGGATTATCATCCATTACGCAAAGAGTTCCCATTAGAGGATCAAACACGTAAAGACAAAGACGACGATATGTTTGGTCGTGGTGGTGATTTCAATTATGGAGGTTTTAATGTAAAAGCAAATTAACCATGGGAAAAGAGAAAACTAAAAAATTAAAGCATCTTGATCTTCCAGATGGTTCGTTAGAAAAAAGCACAATTACCTTAAACTTAGGGCCTACGCATCCTGCAACACATGGGGTATTTCAAAATATTTTAGAGATTGATGGTGAAATCATCAAATCTGCGGTTCCTACAGTTGGGTATATTCACCGTGCTTTCGAGAAAATTGCTGAACGTAAACCTTTGTACCAAATTACACCTTTAACAGACCGTTTGAACTATTGTTCAGCGCCGTTAAATAACTTAGGTTGGCACATGACAGTTGAGAAATTCGTTGGAATTGAAGTTCCAAAACGTGTTTCTTATTTGCGTGTTATCATTATGGAATTGGCTCGTATGGCAGATCATATCGTATGTAATTCGATTATGGGTGTTGATACAGGAGCATTTACAGGATTCCTTTATATGATGAAATATCGTGAGTTGATTTATGAGATTTACGAAGAAATTTGTGGTTCTCGTTTAACAACAAATATTGGTCGTATCGGTGGTTTCGAACGTGATTTTTCTGAAGTTGCTTGGACAAAAATCCATCGTTTCGTGAGAGAGTTTCCAGATGTCTTAACAGAGTTTGAAAATTTATTTTTACGTAACCGTATTTTTATGGATCGTACACAAGGAGTTGGAGGAATTTCGGCTGAGCGTGCATTAAATTATGGTTTCACAGGACCAAATTTACGTGCAGCTGGTGTAGATTATGATGTCCGTGTAGCGAAACCATATTCTCGTTACGAAGAATTCGAATTCGATATTCCAGTTGGTACAACGGGGGATTGTTACGATAGATTCTTAGTTCGTGGTCAAGAAATGTGGCAAAGTTTAAGCATCATCAAACAAGCAATTGCAAAGATTGATGCATTAGAAGGAGAAGAAGCTACGCAATATCATGCCGATGCTCCAGACTTCTATTTACCACTAAAGAAAGATGTTTACACAAAAATGGAAGCGTTAATCTATCACTTCAAAATTATTATGGGAGAGGTAGATATGCCAAAAGGAGAAATTTATAATTCAATAGAAGCCGCAAATGGTGAGTTGGGTTATTATTTCGTTTCTGATGGTGGACGTTCGCCATACCGTTTACATTTCCGTAGACCTTGTTTCATTTATTATCAAGCTTATCCAGAATTGATCGAAGGATCAATGATTTCAGATGCCATTATTACAATGAGTAGTTTGAATTTGATTGCTGGAGAATTAGATGCTTAATAAAAATTATTAAAAATGGCAATTCAATTTTCAGAAGAGACACAACAAAAAGTAGATAAAATCATTGCACGTTATCCAGAGGATAAAAAACAAAGTGCATTGATTCCTTTGCTTCATGCGGCACAAGCTGAGTTTGGTGGTTGGTTAGACACACCTCATTTAGATTATGTTGCAGAAGTATTGAATATTTTACCAGTAGAAGTTTACGAAGTAGCTTCATTTTATTCGATGTTTAACTTAAATCCTGTAGGGAAATTTGTGTTAGAAGTTTGTCAAACAGGACCTTGTATGTTAAGAGGTTCAGACAAAATTATCGAGCACATCAAAACAAAATTAAATATCGAGGCTGGTGGAACTTCGGCAGATGGTTTATTTACATTAAAACCAGCTGAATGTTTAGGAGCATGTGGTTACGCGCCAATGCTACAGTTAGGAAAAACCTATCGTGAGAATTTAACGATCGAGAAAGTAGACGAATTAATAGAGGAATTGAAAAAATTAGCATAATGGGACAAAAATTACTGTTAAAAAATATTGATGTTCCAGGTATTCGTCATTACCAAGCTTATCGCGAAAACGGAGGTTATGCAAATGCTGAAAAAGCATTTAAAATGACAACTGATGAAATCTTAGAAGAAGTAAAAACTTCTGGTTTAAGAGGTCGTGGTGGTGCAGGTTTCCCAACTGGAATGAAATGGAGCTTTTTGGCAAAGCCAGAAGGTGTTCCAAGACACTTAGTGGTAAATGCAGACGAATCTGAACCAGGAACGTTCAAAGACCGTTTCTTGATGGAATATATTCCTCATTTATTAATAGAAGGAGTTTTGATTTCATCATTTTGTTTAGGTTCTAATACATCATTTATTTATATCCGTGGAGAATATGCGTGGGTTGCAGAAATTTTAGAAGAAGCAATCGACGAAGCAAAAGCTGCAGGTTGGTTAGGAAAAAACATTCAAGGAACAGGTTTCGATTGCGAAATTTATGTTCAACGTGGGGGTGGAGCTTATATCTGTGGTGAGGAAACGGCATTGTTAGAATCGTTAGAAGGTAAACGTGGAAATCCACGTCTAAAACCACCTTTCCCAGCTGTTAAAGGTTTATGGGGAAGACCAACGGTTGTAAATAATGTGGAAACAATTGCAGCAATTGTTCCAATTATTGAGATTGGAGGTGAAGCATATTCTAAAATTGGAGTTGGGCGTTCTACAGGAACAAAATTAATTTCAGCTTGTGGTAATATTAATAAACCAGGCGTTTATGAAATTGATATGACCATTACGGTTGAAGAATTTATTTATTCAGATGAATATTGTGGAGGAATTCCAAATGGAAAACGTCTTAAAGCATGTATTCCTGGAGGAAGCTCTGTGCCAATTGTTCCAGCAAACTTATTGTTAAAAACTGCTGAAGGTAAACCTCGTTACATGAATTACGAAAGTTTATCAGAAGGAGGTTTCCAAACAGGAACAATGATGGGTTCTGGAGGATTTATCGTGTTAGATGAAGATCAAGACGTTGTTTATCATACCTATACATTAGCTCGTTTCTATCGTCATGAATCGTGTGGACAATGTTCACCATGTCGCGAGGGAACTGGTTGGATGGAGAAAATCTTGAAACGAATCGATGAAGGAAAAGGAAAAATGTCTGACATCGAATTGTTATGGGATGTACAACGTAAAATCGAAGGAAATACAATTTGTCCATTAGGAGATGCAGCGGCTTGGCCAGTTGCAGCGGCAATTCGTCACTTCCGTGACGAGTTTGAATGGCATATTAATAATCCAGAAGAATGTTTGACGCGTAATTTTGGTTTAGCTCATTATGCTGATCCAATTGAAATTAAAGAAACCGCAAATTAATACGAAGATGGCAGAAGAAACACCATTATTTAAAGTTACCATCGATAACGAAACGATTGAAGTACCTGCGGGAACAACGATCCTTCAAGCCGCTCGTATGATTGGTAAAGAAGTAGCACCTCCAGCGATGTGTTACTACGGTAAATTAGAAAATACAGGAGGAAACTGTAGAACGTGTTTGGTAGAAGTATCAAAAGGTAGTGAAGCAGATCCTCGTCCAATGCCAAAATTGGTTCCGTCTTGTCGTACAACAGTTATGGACGGAATGGTTGTAGGCAATAAAACGTCTGAACGTACAGTTGAGGCACGTAAGGGTATTGTTGAATTATTATTAATCAATCACCCTTTAGATTGTCCGGTATGTGATCAGGCAGGAGAATGTAAGTTACAAGATTTAAGTTACGAGCACGGAGCAGAAGCAACGCGTTACGAATTTGATCGTCGTACGTTCCCAAAAGAAGATTTAGGTCCAAATATTCAGTTGAACATGAACCGATGCATTTTGTGTTATCGTTGTGTAAAAACTGCGGATCAAATCACAGGTTGTCGTGAGCATGGTGTAATGAATCGTGGAGATCATGCTGAAATTTCAACGCATATCAACAAAAGTTTAGATAATGAATTCATCGGAAATATTATTGATGTTTGTCCAGTAGGTGCATTAACGGATAAAACATTCCGTTTCAAAAATCGTGTTTGGTTCTTGAAACCAGTTGATGCTCATCGCGATTGTCCTACTTGTTCTGGTAAAGCACAAGTTTGGTTCCGTGGAAATGAAGTTTTCCGTGTAACAGCTCGCAAAGATGAATTTAACGAAGTAAAAGATTGGATTTGTAACACATGTCGTTTCGATAAAAAAGATATCAACGATTGGACGTTAGAAAAACCATCAGAAATCTCTAAAGATTCTGTTGTTCGTCAAGGTCATTACTTTGAGAATAAAGTGGAGCCAAAAGAAACACTTCCGAAAGTGATCAAACGTGATCCAAAAATTTTATTAGATATTCACTCGGTTTCAGAAGTAAATGAACCAAATCGTGATTTATCTAAAATTGATGGACCAGCAACAAGTAAAGATTTTAAAGATTAATCATTCGTAAATAAAATTAACAAAATGACAGAAGAATTTATTGCTGATGCATTAGAAAAGTTAGCTTTAGTAGGCGTAATGATTGGTTTTGCATTAGTTGTTGCCATGTACTCTACTTGGGCTGAACGTAAAGTTGCAGCATTCTTACAAGATCGTATTGGTCCAAACCGTGCAGGTATTTTTGGTTTATTACAACCACTTGCCGATGGTTTAAAATTATTCTCGAAAGAGGAAATTACACCAAAAGATTCGAATAAATTTTTATTCATCTTAGGTCCATCTTTGGCAATGATTGTAGCTTGTATGACAGGTGCAGTTATTCCATGGTCGACAGCTTTCGAGATTGGAGATCGAGTTGTTGTTCCTCAAATTGCAGATGTTAACATCGGATTTTTATACATTTTAGGTGTATTAAGTTTAGGTGTTTATGGAATTATGATCGGTGCTTGGGCATCGAACAACAAATACTCTTTAATGGGAGGTTTGCGTGCAGCTTCGCAGATTATTTCGTACGAATTACCAATGGGAATCGTGTTAATCACAATTTTGATGATGACAGGTTCTTTAAAATTGAGTGATATTGTACATTATCAACAAGAGCATGCGTGGTTTATCTTATTACAACCATTAGGATTTATTATTTTCTTGGTGTGTTCGTTCGCAGAAACTAATCGTACTCCGTTCGATTTACCAGAAGCAGAAAATGAGTTAATTGGAGGTTATCACTCAGAATATTCTTCGATGAAGATGGGATTCTTCTTATTCGCAGAATACATCAACATGTTTATCAGTTCTGTGGTAATTTCTACCTTATATTTTGGTGGATACGATATCCCATTTGTAGACGATGCAACATTAGTAAACTCTATCGGAGTGAATGGAACGGCAATTCTTAATTTCCTTTCATTATTCGGTAAAGCTTGTTTCTTCATCTTCTTCTATATGTGGGTGCGTTGGACGATTCCTCGTTTCAGATATGACCAATTAATGGATTTAGGTTGGAAAAAATTATTGCCTTTAGCATTAATCAATATGTTAATTACAGGCTTAGTGATTTTATTATTAAACAAGTAGAATCATCAAAATCATTAAAAGTATGAAACCAATTACAAATAGAGTAAAACAAGTAGAACGTAAACCCCTTACTTTTTGGGAAAGTATCTATTTGATTTCTATCGCAAAAGGGTTGATGATTACATTGAAGCACTTCTTTTCGAAGAAAGCAACAATTAGTTATCCAGAAAAACAAAGACCGTTTAGTCCTGTATTTAGAGGATTACACGTTTTGAATAGAGACGAAGAAGATCGCGAAAATTGTACAGCTTGTGGACTTTGTGCTTTGGCTTGTCCAGCAGAAGCGATTACAATGGAAGCGGCAGAAAGACTTCCTGGCGAAGAAAATCTTTACCGCGAAGAAAAATATGCAGCGAAATATGAAATTAACATGTTACGTTGTATTTTCTGTGGATTCTGTGAAGAAGCTTGTCCAAAAGATGCTGTTTATTTATCGCAAACAGTTCCACCAGCAAGTTTCAAACGTCAAAACTTTATCTATTCGAAAGAAGATTTATTAATCCCGAAAAAAGCTACAAATTAATGGAATTACCTATCATTTTATTCTATGTTTTGTCGAGCTTAACGGTGTTAAGTGCGCTACTAATGGTGTTCAGTAAAAATCCTGTACATTCCATTTTATATTTAATCGTAACATTCTTCTGCATCAGCGGACATTATGTATTGCTAAACGCACAGTTTTTGGCAATTGTAAATGTCATTGTCTATGCCGGAGCAATTATGGTATTGTTCTTATTCGTGGTGATGTTGATGAACTTGAATAGTGAAAAGAAATCATTTGGTCGACCAGCAAAAATATTAGCAGCGAGTTTAATCTCTTTGTTATTTGTTGCCTTGACAATTGGTATTTTCTCACAAAATCAAGCTTCTGCAAACACAGCTGTAGAAATGGGAACAGGTGATTTAGGATTGATTCACAACTTAGGATCATTGTTATATTCAGAATATGTTTTACCATTCGAGTTGAGCAGTATTTTGTTTATTTCTGCAATGATTGGAGCGGTGATGTTATCGAAAAAGGACGAAGAATTATTGGATTAAATATAAAAAGTAAAAGATGTTACCAATCAGTTATTATATTACTTTATCATTAATCCTATTCGGAATAGGAATGGCAGGTGTTATGCTACGTCGTAACGCAATTGTCATTTTTATGTGTATAGAATTGATGTTAAATTCTGTGAATTTGTTGTTAGTAGCGTTCTCAAAAATGCACTATCATGCAAATCCAGCATTAGAAAAAGGAACAGATGCACAACTTTTAGTATTCTTTATTATGGTTGTAGCCGCGGCTGAGGTTGCTGTAGGATTATCAGTGATAATTTTATTGTTCCGCAAAGTATACTCGGTAGATATTAATGTGTTAAATCGTTTAAAAGGTTAAGAATGGAGCAGTATATATGGTTAATTCCTTTGATTCCATTCATAGGATTTTTGATTAACGGTTTAGGACGAAATGTACTTTCAAAAAGCTTAGTTACTTTCATCGGAAGTGGAGCAGTTTTAGCAAGTTTCATTTTATCAATCATGGTTTTTATGTCAGTTCCATCAGGAGCAGATGCACAACCATTAATTTTTAAGGCATTTGATATTATCAATATTCCAACTTTACAAGTTCCGTTTGCATTTCAAATTGATGCATTAACGAGTTTGTTCTTGTTAATTATTACAGGAGTTGGATTTTTAATTCACGTGTACAGCTCGGCTTACATGAGCGAAGACAAAGGATTTGCAAAATTCTTTTCTTACCTAAATTTATTCATCTTCTTCATGTTGATTCTTGTGATGGGAAACAATTTCGTAATGATGTTTATTGGATGGGAAGGAGTTGGACTTTGTTCATTCTTATTAATTGGTTTTTGGTTTACAAATCCAGAATATATCAAAGCAGCAAAGAAAGCTTTCATCATGAACCGTATTGGAGATGTTGGATTCTTATTGGCAATGTTTTGGATTTTCAAAGAATTTGGAACGTTAGAATATGTAAAAGTATTCAGCCAATTAGCAATTGATCCATCTGCATTTACAGGTTTTGTATTAACAGGAATCACATTATTGTTATTCTTAGCAGCAACAGGTAAATCGGCTCAATTACCATTATTTACTTGGTTACCAGACGCGATGGCAGGACCAACGCCAGTTTCAGCACTTATTCACGCTGCAACAATGGTAACGGCAGGTATCTTTATGATTACACGTTGCAACGAATTATTTTCGGCAGCGCCAATCACATTACAAGTTATTCAGTACGTAGGAATTGCAACAGCTTTTGTTACTGCAACGATTGCAATGCGTCAAAACGATATCAAAAAAGTATTGGCTTATTCTACAGTTTCTCAATTAGGATTAATGTTCGCAGCAATTGGATCTGGAGCGTATATCGCAGCAGTTTTCCACGTAATGACGCATGCATTTTTCAAAGCATTATTATTCTTAGGGGCAGGTTCTGTAATTCACGGAATGCACCACGAGCAAGATATGCGCAAAATGGGAGGTTTGAGCAAATACATGAAAATTACACATATCACTTTCTTGATTGGATGTTTGGCAATCGCTGGTATTCCAGGTTTATCAGGTTTCTTCTCGAAAGACGAAATGTTATTAGGAATGTTTGTTTCTAATCCAGTTGTTTACGGAATCGGATTTATCGTTTCTGTGATGACAGCATTCTATATGTTCCGTTTATATGCAATGACTTTCTTAGGAGATTTAAGAGATAAAGAAGCTCATCCGCATGAAAGTCCAGCTGCAATGACAATTCCATTAATCATCTTAGCAGTTCTTTCTGTTTTTGCAGGTTATATCGGAATTCCAGCGTTGTTTATGCAAGACGGACATAAACTTCAAACTTTCTTAAGTGGAGTTGTATCAATCGGAGAAGCTCATCATGTTTCTCATGCAACAGAATGGATGATGATGGGAGCTTTATTACTTTGTGTACTTGGTGCAATTTATTATGCAATCAAGAAATACACAAACCATGTAGATGGTGAAGCAACAGGAATTGCAAAATTCTTTGAAGACAAATGGTACATCGACGAGTTATATGACAATGCAATTGTAAAACCATTGTTCGAGTTGGGTGATGTCTTGAAAAAATATGTAGAAAAAGCAGGAATTGCAGCTTTTGTTTTAGGAGTTGGAACTGTTTCTGGTCGCGCATCAAAAAATGTACGTCAGCTACAAAACGGAAATGTAGGATTCTATATTATGCTAATGGTTGTAGGAATCGTGGCAGGTATCGCAATCTTTTTTATGGGGTATTTAATTTCAAAATAGGTTAGTAATGCTTTTATCTTTATTTATCATTTTACCATTAATAGTAGGAGTTTTTATGCTATTAATGCAAGGTCAAAAACCACAAAGATGGTTAGGAGCATTCGTTGGTGGAGCGTTGTTGGCGTTGTACTTGTTTATCACTTGCAAAGGTGGAAACAACGAGTTAACGTTTCAAACACAATGGTTCAATTTCAACAGCGTTAAAACTTATTTCGCGTTAAATGCTCAAGGTTTGGGAGGATTAATGATTCTATTAACTAACCTTACTTACTTAGCTCTTTTTGTTTATTTATCAACAACAAAACAAAAATATAGCAATACATTCTATGGATTATTGTTAATCACTTTAGCAGGATTAAACGGAGTTTTCTTAGCAGAAGATTTAATTTTATTCTATTTCTTCTGGGAAGTTGTCTTAATTCCAGTTTATTTCTTAATCGGATTATTTGGAATTGGAAAAGACAAAATTCGCGCAAATATGACATTCTTCTTATATACGATTTTAGGATCGATGTTTATGTTAGGAGGAATTATTTACATCGGATTTTTCTTACAACCAGCATCATTTTTATTAACAGATGTTGTACAAGTTACAGGACCGCATTATTCAACAAACACAGCGTTGGCATTGTTATTCTTAATCGCTTTTGTGATTAAAATTCCAATCTTTCCATTTCATACATGGCAACCAACAATCTATAAAACATCACCAACTCCATTAACAGTTGTACTTTCAGCTTTGATGGCGAAAATGGGATTATTTGCAGTGGTTACTTGGTATTTGGGAATGTTTCCAACGATTTCAGAATTGTTCAAATACATTACTTATTTAGCAATTTTCGGATTAGTTTATGCCTCGTTAATAGCTTTGAGTGCAAAAAATGTGAAGAAAATTATTGCATATAGCTCGATTGCTCACTTAGCTTTAATTTTTGTGTCATTATTTTCTGAATTAGCAAATGGTGTAGCAGGAGCTTATTTCCAAATGTTTTCACATGGTTTAGTTGTTTTAGGATTATGGTTATGTGTAGATATTATGGAAAGAAAATATGATTTGACAGACATCAAATCGATTGGTGGTTTAGCAAAAGTTGATCCAACATTATCTATCTTATTCATGATATTCGGTTTAGCAAACGTAGCATTACCATTGACAAGCTCATTCATCGGAGAGTTTATGATGCTTTCTGCATTATTTACACACAATCCAGTTTTATGTGTAGTAGCTTGTTTAGGTGTTATTTTATCTGCCGTTTATACGTTGAGATTATCAAGCGCATTATTGTTTGGAGAAGTGAAAAACATCAAACAAAAAGATGCTCAAAAAGGAGGTTTTGGACCAATTGCAGTTATTTCTGTAATCGCAATCATCGTGATTATTTTAGGAGTTTATCCAACACCAATTTTTAATTTATTAGCACATTAATCATTTTTGAATAAATAGATATGAATACGATTATTTTATCAGCACTTTCAGGTATTATTTTGATGTTTAGTGGATTCTACATCAAAAATAATCGTGCCTTAAATATACTTTCTGTTGTTCTGTTTTTCGGAATGATTGTAGGAGGAATTTTCGACTTGAAAGGTTGCTCAATGTTCGCAGGAAAATTCGATAATATGATTGGACAATCGCTTTACGGCGTTTCGTTCTTTATCGCATTGGCAGGATTGGCAATTTTTTACTTATTGTTGAACAAAGATTCGTTTGGAAAAGTAGGAAAACATGTGGCAGAATATTATGCCTTAATTTTCTTCTCTTTTACAGGAATCGCAGTTTTAGCACAATTCCACAACTTAGTAATTATGTTCTTAGGAATCGAATTAATGTCAATTCCAATGTACATTATTGCAGGAACAAACAAAGAAAGTCTTAGAAGTACAGAAGCTTCTGTAAAATATTTCTTGATGGGAGCTTTCTCAACAGGAATTTTGATGTTAGGTGTAACATTTTTGTACGGCGCAACAGGAACTTTTATGGTTGATCAATTGGTAAACTATAACAAAGATTTCGAAACAATTTATTACGCAGGATGGTGTTTAATCATCTTCGCATTTTGTTTCAAAGTTTCTGCAGCACCGTTCCACGCATGGACACCAGACGTTTACGACGGAACACCAACTGTGTTTACATCGTTTATGTCGACAATCATCAAAGGAGGATCATTTTTAGGATTTATTTTAGTCCTAAAATCATTCCCAACAAATGTAGAATATGCCGAATATTACCGTTTATTATTCGCGTCAATTATCATTTTGACGTTATTTATCGGAAACTTCGGAGCAGTTTCTCAAAAATCTGTCAAACGTTTGATGGCTTATTCTTCAATCGCGCAAGCAGGTTTCATGTTATTTGTTTTGTTCAACATCAATTCAGCTTCTAAAGAGGCTTTGATGTTCTATACGATTGCTTATTCGGTTGCGAATTTCATTATTTTCTATACGATTGATCAATTCAAAAATCCAAAATTTGAAAGTTTCATTGGTTTAGGAAAAGCAAATCCAGTTTTGGCTGCAGCGATGACAATTTCTTTGATTTCGTTAGCAGGTATTCCATTAACAGGAGGTTTCTTCGCGAAATTTATGGCATTGAGTATTGGAGGAACAAACGATAAAAACCTATTTTTGATTGTAATTGCATTGGTAATGGCAGTTTTGAGTATGTATTATTACTTCAAAATTATCAACTACATGTATTTCAAAAAAGGAAAAAACAAATTAAGAACACAAGATGGATTAACGAATTTCCTTTTAATCATCGGAATGGTTATCTTAATTGTGATGGGAATTTTTCCAGGAATATTATCTTCATTTTTGCAAACGCCAATGTGGTAATTGTAGAATGATTATTATATAGTTTTTTATTATTTATTATTTAAAAGCTCGTGTCAAGTACTTGACACGAGCTTTTTTAGTATATTAACATTCTAAAATGTTCAACTAATTTTATGAAGATAACTTTATCGATTATAGTATTTTGTTTGCATTCAATATTATTCTCTCAACAAATTGAAGAATTAAATCGAATATTGAAAATTGATTCATTGAAATTGCATGAAAATGAAATTAGAATTTATAAAAAATACGCTACATCAACTGCTTTAGAAATGTTTCGTCTTTATAATGTTAAAGATGATTATTGGAAGGCAGAATTGTATCAAACAAAAGCAGGAACAATTAATAATGTAACTAAAATTAGAATTGTTAAAGAGAAATTAAACTCTTTGAGTAATCTTGAATTAATTTGGTTTAAAATTTTAGATACAGATATTTTATACTTGCCAGATTTTGATAAAATAAGCTATAAACTTAAAAATAAATCGAATCAATATTCTATAGAAGAAGGAAATATCGTAAACACGACTAAGAAAACATCGATTCTTGATGGAGTAAGTTATTACATTTTGATTAATAGTAACAAGAAGAAAAATACGATTCATTATTTGAATCCAGAAAACTATCTCGAATATTATCCAAATGTTGATGAATTAATATCGGTAAAAGAATTATTAGACTTGATAAGATTAGAGTTTGGTTGTTTAAAGTAATCAAAAGCTTGAAACAAAACTGACTTGTTTCAAGCTTTTTCGTATTTTTGAGAGATTAAAGTTTAATGATTAGTTAGAAATGAGAAAATTTACTTTACTAATTTGTCTTTGTTTGGTACAATTTGCTTTTGCGCAACGCAAAGGATATTGGCAACAAAAGGTAGATTATAAGATTGATGTTGATATGAAAGAAAAAGCATATCAATACGATGGAAAAATGCAATTGAAATACACGAACAATTCAGGACAAAGCCTGAATAAAGTTTATTTTCATTTGTATTTTAATGCTTTTCAACCAGGAAGTATGATGGATAATCGTTTGCAGAATATTCCAGATCCTGATAAACGAATGGCAACGAATGTCGGAACAAAAGAAAATCCAAAATATGTTAGCCGTATTTCTGAATTAAAACCAGATCAAATCGGTTATCAAAAAGTGACTTCTCTTAAGCAAGACGGTAAAGCTGTTTCGTATAAAGTTGATGGAACAATCTTAGAAGTTACGTTAGCAAAACCAATTGCAGAAGGACAAACTTCTACTTTCGATATGATTTGGAATGCGCAAGTTCCTGAACAAATTCGTCGTTCTGGACGTAATTCGAAAGATGGTGTAGAATTTTCTATGGCGCAATGGTATCCAAAAATGGCAGAATTCGATCCAGAAGGTTGGCATTTAGATGAATATGTTGGTCGCGAATTTTTTGCTCCTTTTGGTAATTTTGATGTCACAATTAACATCGATAAAGATTATGTTGTGGGAGCATCAGGAGAATTACAAAATCCAAATAATGTAAAAGGTTATGTGAAAAATCCGACAATCAAAGCAAAAAATGGTAAAGTAGCTTGGAATTTCAAAGCTGAAAATATTCACGATTTTGTTTGGGCTGCAGATAAAGAGTTTATTGTGGAGCACGAAAAATCTAAACATGGCGTAGATGTTTATTTAGTTTATCAAGACAATGATAAATCTTCTGCGTGGAGACAAGCGATGCCTTATGCATTAGGTTTCTTCGATTATAATTCTGAACATTTTGGTGAATATCCTTGGAAAACGTATTCAATTATTCAAGGTGGTGATGGAGGTATGGAATATGGTACTGCAACTTTAATTGCTGGAGGAAGTAATTTAAATAGTTTAATCGGTACAATTTTCCACGAAGCAGCGCACTCTTGGTACCAACAATTGTTTGGTATCAATGAAACGTACAACGAATGGTTCGACGAAGGTTTTACATCATATATAGAGCAAATGGCACACCTTAATGTGGTAGATAAATTAAAAGTAATGCCTTCTAATCCAAATCCAGATGCTTACAAAGGATATATTAGTTTAGCACTTTCTGGAAAAGAAGAACCTGCGAGTTTATTGGCAGATTATTACAACACCAACTATGCATATTCTTTGGAAGCTTACTACAAAGGTCAAGTTTTAGCAATTCAATTGGGTTATATTATTGGGAATGATAATTTGAACAAAACATTTTTAGAATTCTATAAACAATGGAAATTCAAACATCCTTCTGGTAACGATTTCAAACGTGTGGCAGAAGAAGTTTCTGGAATTAATCTTAAATGGTACTTCAACTTATTTATCAATACAACACGCAAAATTGATTACGCTGTAGAAGCTGTAAACGGAAATACAATCACAATTGCAAATAAATCAGATTTTGCAATGCCGATAGATTTATTGGTTGAATATACAGATGGTTCGAAAGAATTATTTTACATTCCTTTACGTGAAATGCGTGGAGAAAAACCAGCAGAAAATTTAGTGGAATATCAAGGTGCTAAAAGAACGATTTTAGAAGATTGGTTCTGGACAAAACCAACATATGACGTTAAAGTTTCAAAAGAAGTTAAACAAGTTACCATCGATCCAACAAAACGTTTGGCAGATGTAAATGATAAAAATAACGTATTTACAAAATAATGTTATTAGCAGTAAATATTGGAAATACTAATCTTCGTTTCGCGGTTTTCAAAAGTGAAACGGAGATTATTACATGGACAATCAATTCAAAACCTTATCGTACCGAATACGAATTTTTTGCAAAATTCTCGAACATGTACGAACCTTTCGGAATTGAGAAAGATGATATTACAGATATTGTGATTGGTTCGGTTGTTCCACCACTTACAGCAAGTGTTAAGATTGCTTTACAAAAAATTCACAAGTTCAAACCAATGGTTGTGGATCGTAATACACCATCAGCAATCAAGCATAAGTCAAACCAAATTGGAACAGATTTATATGCGAATGCGGTAGCTGCACATTATCAAAATTATCAAGGTAAAAAAATTGTCATTGATTTTGGAACTGCGTTAACTTTTTTAGGGATTGACGAATCGGCAAATGTCGGTGGAGTAGTGATTGCTCCTGGAATTATAACTGCCTTAAATTCATTGGTAGGAGAAACGGCTCAATTACCAACAGTAGAACTGAAAGCGCCTAAAACTGTTTTAGGATCTGATACAGAATCTTGCATGCAATCAGGAATGGTTTATGGTTTTTTGAGTATGGTTGAAGGAATGATTGATCGTATCAATGCCGAAGAAGGAGAACAATGTTATGTGATTTCGACAGGAGGAGTTGGCGGTGTTTACAAATCGTTGACAGATAAAATTGATATTGATGATCGTTTACACACAATAAAAGGTCTTAAAATATTATACGAATTGAATAAAGATTCGTTTCAGAAATAATTTATTTTTGATAAATATGATTAAAAAGCTCGCTAATTGCGAGCTTTTTTCGTTCTATATCAAATCATTTCAAAAAAAATGTTTAATTTTCTGTAACCTTTTTACAAACCTTGAGTCTATTAAGTAAGAAAGCAATTAACACACGTGAAATTATTTGTACTAAATCGAAAAAGTAAAGAAGAAATTTTAGTCGATCGACTAAAAAAGAACGATGCTTTGGCGCAAAAAGAACTCTACGAACAAAGCTCCAAAAAGATGTTGAGCGTTTGTAGAAGCTATATCGAAGACATGCATTATGCAGAAGATTGTATGATTAATGGTTTTTGTAAAGTTTTTAATCATATCGAAAAATTTCAAAATAAAGGAAGTTTCGAAGGTTGGATGCGTCGAATCATGGTCAACGAATGTTTAACTTTTTTACGTGCAAATAAAACATTGATTTATGTTGATGATGTAAGAGTTTCTAATTATGATGAAGCGGATGAAGAAGTAGAGGAAACGTGGTTAAATTTTAATGTGCAAGAGGTGTTAGATCAACTTTCAGAACCTTATCGATTGGTGTTTAATCTTCATATTCTCGAAGATTATTCGCATCAAGAAATTTCAGAAATGCTCAATATTTCGGTGTCGACCAGCAAAACGCAATTGTTTCGAGCAAAGGCAAAACTGAAAGAAATTGTTCTAAGTAAAAAGAAAATGACAAATGAAAAACAACGATAAAATATCAAACTATATAAAAGACGATTTAGAAAATCGTGAATTGAATCCTTCTCATGATGCGTGGGACAGAATTCAAGCTCGTATGGATGTCGCTCCATCACCACAAAAATCAAATTTTAAATGGTGGTTGTCTGCTGCGGTTGTGGCGTTATTTACGGTTTCTACATCAATTTATTTATTCTCGAATCAATCGAAAGATGATCAACCAAAAGAATTTGTAAATCATCAGGAACAAAATAATCCGCAACAAATTCAATCAGACTCTAATACAGTTCATTCTTCAGAATCGATTTTAGCGAATAATGAAAAGATTGATTCTTCTAAAAAAGAAGTTGAAATTCAGACACAAGAAGAGAAGAAACCAATTCAACATGGTAAAGTTCAAGTGGCAATAAACGAAGAATCTCAACAAGTTGAAATGGCTTTTCCAACGAAGAAAGAAGCTATTGTAGAGAAGAAAGAAGATTTAAAATCAGAAGCTCAACCAAAGAAAAATATTGCAGCTAACACAACATTAGATTCTGTAAAAGTGAACAAAAAGAATAAGAATTTTGTAGATCCAAATATGTTGTTGTATTCGATCGAAAATAAAGAAAATCTAAAGGAGTCAAACCAATCGCGCGTGGTTTCTATCGGCTTCAAATAAAACATTAATATCCCTAAATTAGCAAGATTATGATAAAAAAACTTATCGTAGCAGGATTATTATGCTTATCAGCTACATCACTATATGCTCAAAAATTTACATTTGATTTGAATGATAAAAATGAAGAAAAAATCAGTCCAATTGTAAAAGATCGCATCAGCGAATTTACGTTAGTGATTCGTCAAATTGTTCAGGAAGAAAAATCTGCAATGGAAAAGAAAATTGCGGCAGTTGACAAAGAATTAACAGAAGGAAAACTGAATGCTTCTGAGGCTACAGCGAAGAAAGAAGCGATTGCGAGCGTGTATTCGGGAACGATAAATGATCGTATTCAGGAGGTAAATTTCAATTTAGATGATATCATCAAACAACAAGTTGCATTTTCGATTATGAACGGCGAAGATCCAATTACGCCAAAAACGAAACAAGATGTGACGAAACGTTACCGAATTGCGAATCAAATTAATGGTTATGCTTCTTTTGGATACATGGCGTTTACAGGAAAAAAAGATGAGGAATTGAACAAACACGAGAAGTTTTCGAGCAACATTACAGTAGGTTTAATGTACGAAAGACAATTATCGTTAACAAGTCCTGTTAACTTTTTGGCAGGAGGATTATTTTCGTGGAGAACGTATCGCATCGACGATGATATGCGCTTTAATCGTGATGAAAATGGAAATGTTGGCTTGGTAAAAAGTGATAAATCGTTAGATAAATCGAAATTGCGTTCGGCCTATTTTATGGTTCCGGTTGGATTTAAATACAACTTTTCGAAAGTCAAAAATATTACCGATGATTTTGCATATCGTCCGCAAGGAAAACACTATATCGCAGCGTATATGTATGGAGGAACGTTGTTATCATCGAATAATATTTACAAAGGAGATGGTGTTCGCAACAAAGAACGTGGAAATTATAATGTGAATAATTTTATCTACGGAGCTGAAATAACAATTGGTTTAGGATTGATTGATGTTTTTGTAAGAAAAGATTTGAACAATTATTTTAAAGATAACACATTTGATAATCGTAAAATGATTCAGTTTGGCATAAATCTTGGATTATAACAATTATCTCAATCATAGTTTTAGTATTGAAATTTTATAACATAACATTTTTTTTAATATAATGAACCTCAGATTTATCTGAGGTTTCTTATTTGTAGAAAAATTTTCTAAACCTGTTCAAAAAAATTGTAAATTAGTACAAATCCAATGAGAGATGGTAAAATCTAAACTTAGTTGGCAAACACTTCTTCTCGTCATCATTTTTCTATTATTAATGATGGTTAACTTCACGTTTGTCAAAGCTTTTTGGTTTGGAGGAAATTTTTGGATAGACGAACCTTTTTTACGCATTGGCATTTTCATGATCTCTTTACTTGCTTCGATGTCAATTTTATATGATTTAACGTTTAATTTGACCTTATTTACGTTAAAAGAAGAAACGTTCGAAATCAGAACAATTTTCAAAAAAGATGAAATTCCATATCGAGCAATTTATTATTTGTACGAAGAAGAAGATATTTTTCGTTTGAATCGTAATCAAGTTTTAACCATTCAAACCAAAAAATCAAAGTTTAGATTACGCAGTTTTTTTGATTCAAATTACGATGAGGTAAAAACTAAATTGACCGAAAAAGCGCAGCAATATGTTAATTTATTGGCTTAATGAGTACCGAAAAATCAACGATAAAAGCTGATGTTGCGATAAGATGGACAATATTAATTGTGTTGTCTATATTTTGCTTTGTGAAAATTATTGGAGAAAGAAATAAATTTTCTTCAAAAGCTTTTGTATTCGTTACTCCTCCAAAATTAGATGAACAAGAAGATAGTTCATTTTATCAAGTTTATAATTATTGGAAAAATCCAATCTATAAATATGATTCAACAATTATAAAGGTGAATTATAATAAAGCTGCTGCGGTTCATTATGCTGAATTAATCCAAAAAATGCAGAAAAATAATATCGAAAAATCTGGAGTTAAATTCAAACTAAATGATAATAATACGTTTGCTGATTTGACGAATTTGTTGCAAATCATAGAAAATGAAAATCATAAAATTTTTACATTCGATTTTGAAAATGATTATTTATATGTTTTAAAATCTAATTCAGATTCTGATAAAATCAAAATGAGAGAAACTCAATTATAAATTAAAAAACGTCGCTCACAGAGTGACGTTTTTTAATTATTACTATTGTTTTTTAAGTAAATCAAAATGTTTTGTATTAGCACTAAAATTGCAAGAGATGTAAAAAACATAAAGCCAACATAAATGGCAACTTGCTTGTCTTGACCAATTTTTATGAAGATAAAATAAGCCAAAAGCGTTCCCATGATTTGCATCAAAACGGCGCGCCAAGCAATTTTTTTTACAACAGCAGCATCTTTGGTTCTAAATCCAGCAATTCCTTGATAAATTGTCGGAAATATCAACATAATAAATGCGATTATTTTTAGAGGTGTTTCCATTTAACAATAAATTTTTTCCCTTTATTTTTTCAAAGTTAAATAGAAACATCTTTATAGCCTAATTCCAAATAAAAGTTGCAACACTATTTGAGGGTAAATTTATTGGAGCAAACTTATTGTTATATTTAATATCAAATTTTTGATCAGTATTTGTTTCATTAAGAGCAATCAAAACTTTTTGCTTATTCGGTAATAAAAAAGCTACGGTGTTGATTGCTCCGAGATGAGAAGAGGCAATTCTTTTAGATCCTGCAGGAACAAATTTCGAAGCTTGAGCAACGATATAATACCCTACATTTTTTTCAATTTTTTTTCCATTTATTGTTAACCCTCCTTTACAAGTTGTACAACCACCTGGTGTGTGAGGTTTGAAATTCTGATCATTTGCCAAATTCCATTCAAAAGCTGCTTTACTCCAGTTATTTAATGATCCGATGATTACGTTTTTCATGTGCCATTTCAAATCATCTTCAAATTTTGTTGTAGTCGCAGTATATTGTTCTGTAAAGTATAAGTTTTTAGTTGGAAAAGCATCGTGTACTTTTGATAAAGCTGAGATATCACCTAAATACAAATGAAATGCAGATCCATCGATATAACGATTTGCTTTTTCGTCACTTAAAACAGTAATAGGATATTCTGGATGATCGCAATTGTGATCGTAAATAATAATTTTCGTTTTGATTGAATTATTCTCAAACGCTGGACCTAAATTATTTTTAATAAAATCAGCTTGCTCTAAAGCTGTCATTACTAAACTTGGCTCGTTACCTGGATGTTCTGGTTCGTTTTGGGGAGTGATAGCAAAAATATTAATTCCATTCCCTTGCATTGCTTTGATATATTTTACAAAGTATTGTGCATAAACTTCATAATATTCTTTCTTTAAACTTCCTCCAATTAATTTTTGATTAGTTTTCATCCAAGCAGGAGCAGACCAAGGTGTTGCAAAGATTTTAACTTTAGGATTAATGTCTTGGATATCTTTTAAAACATTAATTAATTCCTGGTCTTTTGCAATACTGAAATTTTTCAATTCAAGATCAGTTTTCCCTGCAGGCATATCATTGTAAGTGAAGGCAGTTTCGTTTAAGTCAGAAGCAGCAATACTAATACGTACAACATCCATTCCGATACCATCATTTCCTCTTCCAAAAAGTTCTTGAAGTAATGCTGCACGTTGATTTTTTTCTAATTTATTGATTAGTTCAGCACTACCACCAGTTAATGTAAAACCAAAACCATCAATATCTTGGTATTGCTTAGTTTCATCAATCACAATATTATTAGAAGTTGTAGATGATGACGAAAATTGAATTGGATTAGCTTGTTTTTTTAATAAAACTGATTGATCCGCTTTTGTTAACCAAGTTTCTATTGTCGAATTTTTAGAAGAAATATTAGTTTTTGTTGTAGAACATCCTATAAAAGAAAGTGCTAATATTCCTAATGCTATTGTTGATTTAATATTTTTCATTTCAAAATCGTTTAAGATATAATAATAGATTTGATTGAGTTAGCTTCGGCATTCATTTTTACAGCTTGACCTTGAATCCATAAACTATAATCCATCGGTTTACTTGATTGATTCATCACTACGACTACAATTTTTCCGTTTTCGTTAACAAAAGAAGTTGTTAATAAATCACTTCTATTTGATGAGGCAGCAATTCTTTTAGCACCTGGACGGATAAATCTTGAAAAATGTCCCATATAATAGTAAGCATTTGTGTAATGAACTTCGTTTGTGCGAGTATCTGCAATTATTGGAGCAAAACAGAAGTTACCTACGTGATTTGGTCCCCCAGTTTCGTCTAACAAAATATTCCAATCTGTCCATGCAGTTGTTCCATTGTTGAAATCATTAATCATTGCTCTACCATACATTTCTCCTAAATACCATTCGTAGATATCTTCGAATTTGAATTTCTCTTTACATCCTTCTGTAAAAATTAAGTTTACATTTGGAAAAGTTTTATTTACTAATCCAACATTATCATACAGATTTTGGTTTCCATTCCATGTTTCGTACCAATGAAATCCTACTCCCCAAACATATTTTGCTGCTTCAGGATCGTTAAGAATTGTTGAAGCACGTTGGTAAATTAAATCACGATTATGGTCCCAAACAATGATTTTTTTGTCTTGAAATCCATTTTTATGAAAAGTCGGTCCAAGGTAGTTTTTTAAGAAATCACGTTCTTGTTCAGCTGTATAGATACAAGATTCCCAAGTTTGTACTGCCATTGGTTCATTTTGAATTGAAACACCCCAAATAGGCATTCCTAATTTTTCATACGCATTCACAAATTTCACAAAATAGTTAGCCCAAGTTTGGTAATATTCTGGTAATAAACTACCACCTTTGAGCATACTATTGTTATCTTTCATCCAAGCTGGAGGACTCCATGGACTTGCGTAAAATGTAAATTCTTTTTTATCAATTTTTTTCTGAGCTTCTTTAATCATTGGAATCTTATATTTCAGATCATGAGCAATAGAAAAAGTTTTCAAATCTTTATCATGGTCTTTTACATATGTGTATGATTCACTTGAAAAGTCAGATGAATTAATAGTTGTTCTCAATAAATTATATCCACTTCCTTTCTCTTTATCAAAGTAAGCATTGATAATTTCTTGTTGTTTAGTTTTCGGAAGTTTAGCAAATGTTTCTGCCGAAGCATCTGTAATTGCGCCACCAATTCCGACATAATTTTGAAAGCTATGTATTGGATCTACGAAAATACATGGATCTGTTTCTTTTGGTTGATTAAAATCCGTTACAGAATATTTTTGATTAGATTTTGATAAGCGTTCTTTTGTCGCTTTTACAGTGCTATAAACTTCAATTTTTTTCTGTTTTAGATTAAAATTTTGTTGACTAAATGCAATACTTGAAGAAAATAAGGCAAGTAAAAGTTGAATATTATATATCGATTTCTTTTTCATTTTGTGATGAATTAAAGGAAATCCTGCCGTAACAAGATTTCCAAAATGTTATAAAATGTTTAGTATCCTGGGTTTTGCACTAAATTCTTGTTGGCATCAATTTTACTTTGAGGAACTGGCCATATTAATTTTGATGTACTAATGTTAGAGGTATATGGAAGAAGATTTCCTTTTCCGTCTTTTTGTTTTGATAGAATTTCTATTGCTTTACCAAATCGTTTCAAATCGAACCAATATTCACCTTCAAAAGCTAGCTCTAATTTACGTTCATGCAATATTTTTGTTAAAGCATCATCTTTTGAAGTTGCAGTTACAGCATTTAATTTTACTCTCGATCTTACTTGATTAACTAAAGACATTGCAGATGTTACATCTCCATTTTGGGCCAATGCTTCAGCTTTTAATAATAGAATATCTGCAAATCTGAAAATGTAAAAATTCTGAGTTCCATCTGTTTTTCGCATTTTATATGCAAATGGATATTTGTTAGATGGCCAATAATTATCAGACCAAGGAACGGTACTTGTAGCAAACCAAATAGTTGAATTTTTTCTAATTAAATCTCCCTCATCATCATAAGCTGCTACTAAAGCATTGGATGGTGTGTTGAATTTTTTCCAATCTGTTCCATAAAACATAGAGGCTCCCCAGGCACCAATAGAAGAACCCCATCCTTCACCATTTGCTTCGAAAATAGATTCAGCATTTCCTTCATGATTTCCATCAAATAATTGATCATAAGTAGATAATAACGTATAACCTTCAGCAATTACTTTGTCACAATTTTGAATAACTTGATTCCAATCTGGTGATGGTTTAGTTGCATTAACTTTAGCTTTTAATGCATTAACAGCAGCTTTATTAGCTATATATTTTTGATCGCTACTTGGAATATTTGTACTTGCAGCATCTAAATCAGCTAATATTTGAGCATATACTTCAGCTACAGGTTTTCTTTCTGGATAAGTCTGAGCATAAACTTCATCAAAATTATCTTGATTAACTGATGTTATTGCTTTTGTAATGATTGGAAAATCTCCCCAAATTTGAACTGCTTTAAATAAAGTATATGCTCTAAAGAATGAAGCTTCTGCTTTCATTTGTTCTTTACGTTTAGCATCTAAATCTTTTACATCATCCACATAATTTAGGACAAAGTTGCAACGAAATAACATATCAATAATATATCCCCAATCTCTATTCGAAATGGTGTTTGTTGCTACCATTCTATATTCATCGATTTGGAACATCTGTACGTTATCGGCTCCTGCATAAGAGTTATCCGTTTGTGCATCGCCAATGAAGAATTGATCAAATTGCCAGAATTCACCACCTAATTGAGAATATACAGCATTCATTGCTCCTTCTGCTTCAGTTGCATTTTTTATAGGTTGTTCTTCTTTCGTAATCACTTCTACAATGGGTTCTGTGTCTAAATAGTCATTACAAGACGTGTAAAAGCATAATAATCCTAATAAAGCAACACTTTTTATATTTAATATATTTTTTTTCATTTGATTAGCTTTTGAATTTATAAATTAGCTTTAAGTCCAACAATAAACGTTCGTACTTGAGGATAAACTCCATAATCAATCCCGATTATACTACCTCCGTTTGAATTAACCTCTGGATCAAATCCTGAATAGTTTGTGATTGTGAATAAATTTTGCCCAGTTACATAAAGATTTATATTATTAAATCCTAATGCTTTTTTGAAGTTATAACCTAATGTAACAGCTTTTAATCTTACATATGTACCATCTTCTACAAAACGATCTGAAATAAATAAAGCACTTGAACTTCCTGCTTTCGGAACATTTGTAACTTGTCCTGGTGTTGTCCAACGATCTAGTACCGCTGTTGATTGATTTTTGAAATCGTTCATTAATTCTAAATCCAATCTTGAAGCATTGAAAATATCATTCCCAACAGAACCTGTTATTAAGAAGTCTAAATACAAGTTTTTGTATTTGAAATTATTTGTAAAACCAAACGTAAAATCTGGATTAGGATCACCAATAAATGTTCTGTCTCCTACATTAAATTCACCATTGCCATCTAAATCTTTATATAAAAGTTCTCCCGTATTTGGGTCAACCTTGTCAACTTTGTAACCATAGAAAGCACCTACAACATGACCAGGCATTAAACGAACAGCATCTGCACCAACTGTTTCGAAATATCCCATATCACGAATATCCAAATAGTTAATACTTTCTACTTTATTTTTATTGAATGAAATGTTGAATGATGTATTCCATTTAAAATCAGCTGAATTGATGTTGATAGTACTTAAAGAGAATTCGAATCCTTTGTTAGTCATTTCTCCACCATTATATTGGTACGGGACTGGAATACCAGAGAATGATAAACTCATCAATAAATCTTTAGTATTTCTGTGGTAGTAATCTGCAGAAAATCTAATACGATCTTTTAAGAATCCAAAATCAATTCCGATGTTTTTATCCTCTGTTGTTTCCCATGTTAAATCAGAATTTTCTGTTTGTACAGGGTTTAAAACATCACTTCCTATATTAGCTTCTTTTCTTAAAGACCAATAAGAATATGCCGGAATTCCAGAAACATTTCCTGTAATACCCCATCCAGCTCTTAATTTTAAGTAATTGAATGCCTTACTTCCTTTAAGGAATTCTTCGTTAGAGATAACCCAAGCAGCAGAAACTCCAGGAAAATAACCCCATTTATTTCCTGGTGCTAATGATGAAGCTCCTGAAGCACGAATAACAGCCATTAATGAGTATTTATCGTTGTATGTATAATTTGCTTGTCCGAAGTAAGAAACATACCTTGTAATAGATTCGTCACGAGATTGTGTTCTACTATCTTCTCTAGCTAAATTATAATCAAATGAACGTACATCAACAGGGAAATTTCTACCCCAATATCCATGACGTTTATATTTATTTTCTTGTATCGAATTTCCAACTATAAAACCAAAGTCATGCTCATCTTGGTTTAATTTATAGTTCAATGTATTTTCGATATTATAGTTTTGATATAAGTAGTTGTCTAAACTTCCTGTTCCGCTTTCTTGTCTACCATAACTAGTTCTATATGGATCAATGAATTTTTCATTTTTCATGTTCATATAATCCAAAGTAAAAGCAGGTTTCCAAACTAAATTTTTTAATAAATTAACTTCAAAATTTAAGCTTGAAAGAAAACGATCAGTTACATTTTCATCTTTTTGAGATTGATAAGCGACTGGATTTTCCCAAGATGATTGATAAGGATTTTGAGCAAATTGCCCGTCTTTGTATCCATCAATGTATTGTCCTGTAGCAGGATCTGTTTCTCTAACTTTTAATTGTTCAGCATAAATAGGTAAAAAAGCAGGTGTATTTAAAGCAGCAAGTACAATTCCTCCTCTTGCAACACTCTTATTATCACTACTATTGTACATATTAGTTCTTGTATAACTAAAAGCACCGTTTACTTTAAGCCATTTTGCAATATCAGCATCAAAATTTACACGTGATGAAAAACGATTGTTTCGTGCTGGTTTAATGATTCCTTCAATACCTTGATAACCAAATGAACTATAAATTCTGAAGTTTTCTTCACCAAAACCATAGTTAACATTATAGTTTTGATCAATTCCAGTTTGAAATACTTCATTTCTCCAATTAGTATTAATTCCAGCATATTTTTCTGAATTTGCAGTTGCTAAATAACCAGGATTAATCTCATTCAATAACGTTTTGTATTGATCAAGGTTTAAAACATCAATGTTATCAGCGACTTTAGAAAAACCAGCATAAGCATTAAATCCGAAAGTTGTTTTGTTCTTTTTAGCTTTTTTAGTAGTTACGATAATAACACCACTACTTCCGTTAACACCATAAATTGCTGTAGAAGAGGCATCTTTTAAGACAACCATATCTACCACATCATCTGGGTTTATACTTGAAATATCATAGGTTTGTATACCATCAATAACATAAAGTGGTCGTGTACTTGAATTGATAGAGTTTATACCACGAATTCTAACTTCTAATCCAGAACCTGGTTTCCCAGAAGGTTGTACTACGTTAACACCTGCAGCATTTCCTTGTAAACCTTGTTCTAAATTATATATAGGACGATCTTCAAAAACGTCAGCTTTAACTTGCTCTACAGCACTTGTCAAATTTTGTTTTTTTACAGATCCATATCCAATAACTACAACTTCTTGTAAACTTCTCGCAAAATTATCATTGTTTTCTAAAACCAAAGAATCTTTTCTGTTTTTAGAAATGGTGTCTTCTTGAGAATAAGCTTTACTTAATAGTAATGTACCTACTATTCCAAGCAGGAAAAGTTTTAGCCTCATATTGTCTCATTTTTTTGTTTAACACAAATTTAACTTTAAGTTGGTGTAAATTCTACAATTAAGGGCTTAGTGAAATAAAAATGTAGAATATTAAAAACTTAAATTCTTTTATTTCAGTCAGATATTTGATTAAGTGGATATTAAAAAGTAGGTCTGTTTATGAACTATTTTCTATAATTTATGTTAATTTATTATCATTGTCTTAAGTTTTTTTTCATATTTTCGAAAGATGAATAAAGTACTTTTTTTAATCATTCTTTTGTCGCAAATTTCTCAATTTGCATTTGGAAATACTGTTGATTCCCTTCTTACAGAGTTGGATAGAACAATGCACAACCGTGTAGAATATGATTTAAAAAAAGAAAAAGCTTTATCAAATTTTAAAAAAGAGCTTTCATCTGAAAAAAATGAGTTAAAAAAATATTTTTTGATGAATGAGATTATCAAAGAATATATTCCTTATCAATTGGATTCTGCTTTGTTTTACATGAACAAGAATATTTATCTATCGTCTAAGTTTTCTGATAAAAAATACATAGATAAAGTAAAAATTGACTTAGCAGGGGTTTTATCTTCTACAGGAAATTACAAAGAATCAGTAGATATGTTGAATTCTATTGATGAAAGTAATTTGGATGAGGTAACAAAAAATCAATTCTACCATGAGTCAATGTGGACTTATTACCGCTTATTTTTTTACAGTCCTTTACCTGATTCTAAAAAAATATATGGTCAGCTGTATAATGATTATATGAATAAACTTTTAGCAAGGCTGGATAAAAATAGTACATTTTATTTATCAATTATTGAGAGAGTTTATAGAGAAAAAAATGATATTAAGAATAGTATAGCGACCAACAATGAGCTGCTAAAGCGTAATGGTATTGGAACTCGTGAATTTTCAATGATTGCTTTTTCTCAAGCCCTTAATTATAGAAATTTAGGAGATAGAGAGTCTGAGAAGAAATATTTAATTTTATCTTCTATTTCTGATATCAAAGCCTCTGTTAAGGATAATGCGGCTACAACCGAATTGGCCTTGATGTTATTCAGACAAGGTGATTTAGAAAGGGCACATCATAATATCAATTTTGCTTTTGAAGATGCTGCTTTTTTCAATTCAAAATTACGATTTGTATCGATTTCAAATATTTTACCTATTATCGATAAGGCCTACGAAACAGAAATTCATAAGAAGAATAAAAAACTTCAAATTAGTTTGATCGTTATTAGTATCCTTAGTTTGGTAGTTCTGTTCACATCATTTTATATCTATAAACAATATCGAAACTTAGTAATAGCTCGAAAAAAATTAGAAGAAGTTAATAATAAACTAAAGCAGATTAATAAAGAATTGTCAGATTCTTACGATAAGATATCTGAAATTAATCAAGTTAAAGAGCATTACATTGTTAATTTATTGATCAATAATTCCGAAAACATTGATACTTTGGATGTATATGGAAAAACGGTTGTTAAATTGATTATTTCGAAGAAAACGGAAGAGTTATTGAAATTAACAAAGAGTAAAGATTTTCTAGATAAAGAATTAGCCAAGTTTTATTATAATTTTGACAATATTTTCTTGAATATCTATCCTGATTTTGTAGAAAAGTTTAACAATTTATTAAGTGATGAAGAACGAATAATATTGAAACGAGATGAATTATTAAATACAGAATTACGAATTTTTGCTTTAATTCGATTAGGAATAAATGACAGTTCTAAGATTGCAAAAATTCTTCGATATTCTGTTACAACAATCTACAATTATCGTGTTAAAACAAAAAATAAAACCAAGATTAATCGAGATGAGTTTGAGAAAGAAGTGATGAAGATTGGATCTTTAACAAACAAAACCCAAGTAGAATAATTCGACTTGGGTTTTTTTGATATGATTAGTTCAAAGTAAATTTTGAGGTCAAATCAGCATTCGAAGAATTACCAACATACACTTCAAAATCTCCTGGTTCTGAAACAAATTTTAGTTCAGAATTATAAAACTTTAAATCGTCAGGTTTTATCGTAAAAGTAACTTGTTTAGATTCGCCTTTTTTCAAGAATATTTTTTGAAAACCTTTTAATTCTCTAACCGGTCTTACAGTACTTCCGAAAACATCTTTAATATATAATTGCACAACTTCTGCGCCGTCATAATCTCCATTGTTTTTTAGTTGAACTGTAGCTGTTAGCGATTCATTTTGGTTGATAGAAACTTTGTTTAACTTAAGATCTGAGATAGTAAATGTTGTATATGATAGTCCATAGCCAAATGGATAAAGAGGTGTATTACATTGATCTAAATAATTAGAACGATATTTTTCGAATTTACAATTATCATTTGCATCTTTACTAATCGGACGACCTGTGTTGTAATGTGCGTAATAAATAGGAATTTGGCCTACACTACGAGGAAATGTAATAGGCAATTTTCCGCTTGGATTAACATCACCAAATAAAACATCCGCAATTGCATCTCCAGCTTCAGTACCACCAAACCAAGTGTTTAATATGGCTGTTGCTTTCTCGTTTTCTTCTCCAATAGTCATTGCTCGACCTGTGAAAAGAACTACGACGACAGGTTTTCCTGTATCATACAAAGCTTGTAGTAATTTCTTTTGAGTTGAAGAGATGTCTAAGTTTGTTTTACTACTACTTTCACCGCTCATTTCAGATGATTCTCCAACAGCAGCTACAATTACATCTGATTTTTTAGCAGCTTCAACAGCTTCTTTTATTAAGACGTCTGCATTTCTTTCGTCCCATTTTGGCTTTTTTCCAAAGATTGTGGCATTGTCAAAATCAACTTTATTTTCAACTAAATTAGCTCCTTGTGCGTAAATGATATTTTTATTTGATAACGCTTTTTTCAAAGAAATTGCATCATTGTATCTTGCTGCGATTGCCCAAGTTCCAGGCATATTATCAGATGCATCCGCCATAGGTCCAACTAACGCAATTTTAGTATCTTTTTTTAGTGGTAAAACTTGTTTGTCATTTTTCAATAAAACCATAGATCCAGCAGCTACTTTTCTTGCTTCTGATCTATTCTCTTTTGTAAATATTTCTGTCTTTGCACGTTTAGGATCTGTATAACGATATGGATCTTCAAATAAACCTAGTTTATATTTCGCTTCTAAAACTCGCTTTACAGCTTGATCAATTGTTCCAATTTTTACTTTACCTTCATCTAATGATTTTTTGGTTGTAGTTAAAAATCCTTCACCAACCATGTCCATATCTGATCCTGCATTTAAAGACATTGCCGAAACTGTTTGTAAATCTCCAATTCCGTGATTAATCATTTCATTAATCGCTGTATAATCCGTTACAACTAATCCTTTGAAACCCCATTGATTTCTCAAAACTTCTGTCATTAACCATTTATTCCCAGAGGCAGGTATCCCATCAACCACGTTAAAAGAGGTCATTACAGAGCCTACTCCTGCATCAACTGCGGCTTTATATGGAGGAAAATATGTGTTGTACATTGCCCAACGACTCATATCTACATGATTGTAATCTCTTCCAGCTTCAGATGCTCCGTATAAAGCAAAATGTTTTACTGTAGCCATCATAGTGTTTTTAAGAGAAAGATCATTTCCTTGATAACCTTTAATCATTGCTTCACCTGATCTACTTGCTAAATATGGATCTTCACCTGCGCTTTCCGCAATTCGTCCCCAACGCGGATCACGACTAACATCTACCATTGGCGAAAAAGTCCATTGTATTCCGTCAGCAGTTCCTTCTTTAGCAGATATTCGAGCAGACTTTTCAATTGCGTTCATATCAAATGTAGCAGATAAAGCAAGTGGAATAGGGAAAACGGTTTCATATCCATGAATAATATCCATTCCAAATAATAAAGGAATTCCTAAACGACTTTTCTCAATAGCGATGCGTTGCATCTCTTTTATTTTATCAACGCCTTTTATATTAAATAGTCCTCCAACTAAACTAGATTCAATTTTTTTTCCAACATCAGTACTCTGTGCTGATCCTGTTATAAAATCATTAGAAGTGGGGAAATTTAGTTGTCCCAATTTTTCTTCTAAAGTCATTTGACTCATGATTTCAGAAATAAACTGATCTTGAGTTTTTTTTGAATCAAATTTAATTTTTTGACCAAATGAAAAAGACATTCCTAAAGCAGTCACCAATAAGATGAAGTTTTTTCTCATAATGTAATTTTTGTTTTTTTGTGGTAATGTGCTTAATAAAAAGCAAAGAATAGAAAAATAGAATTTCTATTGTTGAGGTAAATTCACTTAACGTGAAAAACCAAATAAGATTCTAATTTAAAAAAAAGAATCTTATTTGATGTTAATTTCTTTCTGCATTTGTTCCACAACTTCATAAGTTGCAGGACAAATTAGCGTATTTTTTAGGGTAAGATGATTAATTTGATAAAACTTTTTGCGATCTGTATGTGGATATTCACGGCAAGCTTTCGGGCGATCTTCGTAAACCAAACAATAATTTTCACTATCCAAAAATGGACAAGGAACTTGTTGCAAAACGTAATCATTGTCCTCATCAATTCGTAAATATTTATCAATAAATTGACTTGGTTTGATGCGAAAAACATGCGCTAAACGCTCAATATCTTTTTGCGTAAAAAGCGGACCAGTTGTTTTGCAACAATTCGCGCAAGAAAGACAATCGATGCGATTGAAAACATCTTCGTGAATTTCTTCCATTTTTTGATCCAAGTTTTTTGGTGGTTTCTTTTTCAACTTTTCCAAAAACTTTTTGTGCTCACGTTGTTTTTCTTTTGCTTTCGCAAAATATTCTTCTAAGAAATGATCTCCCATTTTTCTATTTCTCCTTCTTTTACTTCGAAAATCTCCGCGCAATCAACCATTTTGAGGTTTTCAAATTGTTTGAATCGCTCTGGATCTCTTTGTTCTAACTTCTTTAATAAATGGTTGAATTCATATTGCATTTGACCTATTGTGACCTCAATTTTAATCTTTTTGAAATCAAAATCAATTTTATTTCGGTCAAAGCTATAACCTCGTCTTGTGGCTTCGTCCCAAACTTCTGCCAAATATTGATTAATCGCTTCAAGCGGCTTTTTGACAGCTTTGAAGCGAATTAATTGCGGATGATTTTTATAACCTTTAGTATTGCCTTCCAAAACATTTTTTGCCAAAAGCGTTTCGCGCCAAAGCGCTACAATTCCTTTTGCATCGAGATATTTTGGATGAACAGACCAAATTCGCATTTGTTAGTTTATTTATCTTTTTTGATGTCTTCTACATTTTTTACACCACGTAATCTGCAAAACTCCTCGATAACATTGTGATGTGAAACCGTTTTATCTTTGAAATAATTGACAAAATATTTCTTTTCTTCTTCGGTTGCTTCTAACTGATTTAAGATATTCATTAAGTGCATCTTCATGTGACCTTTCTGAATTCCAGTTGTAACCAAAGAACGCAATGCACCAAAGTTTTGCGCTAATCCAGCAACAGCAACAAATCCCATCAATTCTTTAGCATTCGGTTTTCCAAGAATTCCCATCGCTAATTTTACTAAAGGATGTAAAGCTGTCAATCCACCAATTGTTCCAAGCGCAGTTGGTAAATCAATCCAAAAACGGAAAATTCCATCTTTTACTTCGCAATGTGTTAATGAAGAATATTGACCATCTTTTGCGGCATACGTATGCGCACAAGCCTCTACAGCACGAAAATCGTTGCCTGTTGCAATGACAACAGCATCAATTCCGTTCATAATTCCTTTGTTGTGCGTTGTTGCACGATAAGGCTCTATTTCTGCAATTCGAACAGCGCGAGAAAATTTCTCCACAAACTCTTCTGATGTTACATTTCCTTCTGCTAATTGCTCAACTGGACAAGAAACTTCTGCACGAACAATACAATCTGGCGTATAATTCGATAAAATACACATCACGATTTGAATTGAATCTTTTTCATCATCTGTAAAAGTAGAATCAGCTTCGATTTCGTTTCGTAATGTTTTGGCGAATTGCTCTAAACATGAATTGATGAAGTTAGCACCCATCGAATCCATCGTTTCGAAAGAAGCTTTTATTTGATAATAGTTCTCTAAATTAGCAGTTTTATCAATTAGTTCTAAAGCCAAAATACCACCACCACGCGCACGCATGTTTTTTGTGATATCATTTGTCGTTTCGATTAATTGATTTTTAATCGTTGTTTCAAACGCATTTTGCAATTTTTCTTTATCACCCTCGTACATAAAATGAACGTGACCTAATTTTGTTGTAGATAAAATAGTTGTTTTGAAACCACCACGAGTTTGCCAAAACTTCGCAGCCTTAGAAGCCGCAGCAACAACAGACGACTCTTCAACTGCCATTGGAATAGCATATAATTCGTCGTTGATTAAAAAGTTTGGCGCTAAACCAAACGGCATATAGAAATTAGAAACTGTATTTTCTGAAAATTCGTCGTGCAACTTTTGTAAATCTGCATCATCATTCCAATATTGTTTCAATACTTTGATGGCAGATTCATCACCATTCAAATATTCATTGACAACCCATTCAATTTTTCCTTCTTTCGATAATTTCGAAAAACCTTCTACTGCTTGATGCTTCATATTGGATATTTTTTTATAAGACAAAATTACAAACGTTTTGATTGATAGAATGTATAAAAATACTTAAAACTTTTTGTACATCTTCTATTTATGTTCATTATTCGGTTGAAAGGGGTTTTCTAAAAAATATAATTGTTTATATTTGATTGTTTGAACTCACATGATTAGAAAATTAATATGAAAAAATTTATTTTAAGTTTAGCTGTCCTTGCGATGGGCGCTTATTCTTATGCACAACAAATAACCATTGAAGGGATATATGGCGGAAAATACCGCGAAAATTCATTGTACGGTGTAAACTCTTTGAACGATGGAGAAAATTATACAATCTTGACAAAAGACGGATTGGTAAAACGTTCGTACGAATCGACATTGAAAAAAGGTCAGACTTCTGATGTAGTTGTAGTTCCAGGAAAGTTTGAAGGCTATGAATTTAGTTCTGATGAGCGTTACGTTTTATTACAAACTAATTCGCACCAAATTTATCGTCATTCGTTTACTGCAAAGTTTGAAGTGTATGATACGCAAACAAAATCGAAAGTATTGTTATTTGATGGAAAAGGAATTCAAGAACCTTTGTTTTCGCCAGATGCGTCTAAAGTAGCTTTTGCTTTTGAGAATAATTTATACATTCAAGATCTTAAGTCGAACAAAGTAACTCAAGTTACAACAGATGGTAAAAAGAATAATATTATCAACGGGATTAACGATTGGGTTTACGAAGAAGAGTTTGGTTTCGTAAGAAATTTTGATTGGAATGCTGATGGAACTTCGTTGGCTTATGTTCGTTTTGACGAATCGAAAGTGAAAGAAATTAATATTCCGATTTACCACAATAATCTTTATCCACAAGAATTACGTTACAAATATCCAAAAGCAGGACAAGACAATTCGGAAGTTTCGTTACATGTTTTTGATACGAAGAATAATTCAACTGCAAATGTTAATTTAGGAGGAGTTCAGAATTATTACATTCCGAAAATTAAGTTCTCTACAAAAGCGAATTTATTAACGGTTGTAACGTCTAACCGTCACCAAAATAATGTAGATGTTTCGTTTTATGATATCAACACGAAAAAAGTAAATAAACTATTTACTGAAACAAATAAAGCGTGGATAGAAACGGATAATTTAACGTTAGAATTTTTAGCAGATAATTCGTTCTTATGGACTTCTGAACGCGATGGAAATAACCATATTTACCATTATGCAGATAGTGGAAAGTTAATCAATCAAGTAACAAAAGGAGATTGGGAAGTAACTAATTACTATGGATATAATCCTACGAATAAAACACTTTATTATCAATCTAACTCAAATAATGGAAAACGTATTTCGACAGAAAGACAAATTTCATCAGTTAGTTTAGATGGTAAGAAAACAACAATGTTGACGAAAAATAATGGAACAAATTCGGCTGCTTTCAGTAAGAATTTTACGTATTTCATTAATACTTTTTCGAATACAACAACTCCAAAAACAATTAGTTTAGTAGAATCTAAATCTGGAAAAGATTTGGGTGTTATCGTTGACAATACTTCTTTAAAAGATAAATTGACTACAGATAATATTGGAACAAAAGAATTATTTGTGTTGAAAACTGCAGCAGGAAATGAATTGAATGCGTATGTAATCAAACCAAAAAACTTTGATCCAAACAAAAAATACCCAGTTTTGATGTATCAATATTCTGGACCAGGTTCTCAGAATGTAAACAATGCTTATTTCAACTCGAATGATTATTGGCACATGATGTTGGCGCAAGAAGGTTACATCGTTTTTTGTGTTGACGGTCGTGGAACGGGATACAAAGGAGAAGCTTTCAAGAAACAAACATATTTACAATTAGGGAAATATGAGGTAGAAGATCAAATTGCTGCGGCGAAAGAGATTGGTAAATTACCTTATATAGACAAATCTCGTATCGGAATTTGGGGTTGGTCTTACGGAGGTTTCATGGCTTCGAATGTATTATTCAAAGGGAATGATGTGTTCAAAGCAGCGATTGCAGTTGCTCCTGTAACGAATTGGCGTTATTATGATTCTGTTTATACAGAACGTTTTATGCGTACACCAGAAGAAAATGCGGCTGGTTATGATGACAATTCTCCAATTAATTATGCAAATGACTTAAAAGGTAATTTCTTATTAATTTCTGGTTCTGCTGATGATAATGTACATCCACAAAACACATTCGAATTATCGGAAGCGTTGGTACAAGCGAACAAAGATTTTGATATGGCAATTTATACCGATAAAGATCACGGGATTTATGGAGGGAATACGCGTATTCAGCTTTATCGTAAAATGACAAACTTTATCAAGAAGAATTTGTAAGAAAAAAGCTGTATTTATTAGAATACGCCAATGAATAAGATGAAACATTATTCAAATTGACAAAAATCATACATTAAACAAAAAAAACCTCTGCATTGTCGGAGGTTTTTTTTATTTTCGTTGATTGCTAATAAAATCTAAATGATATATTAGCGCTTAGTTAAAGAAATTATGAGTCAAAAATTAACTTTAGAGCAAATTCAAAACTTTGAAGGGAAATACCCAAAACAGCTTTGGTATTTATTTACAATTGAAATGTGGGAGCGATTTTGCTTCTACGGAATGAGAGGAGTTTTAGTAATTTTTATGACAGACCAATTAGGTCTTTTAGAAAAAGATGCTAATTTAAAATATGGAGCGATACAGGCTTTTATATATGCTTTTACTTTTATAGGAGGTATCTTTGCAGATAAAATTCTAGGATTTAAAAAATCATTGGTTTTTGGAGGACTTATTATGGTTTTAGGTAATTTAATTATTGCCTATGATCCACATTCAATGTTTTACATTGGTATTACGTGTACCATTATTGGTACAGGATTTTTTAAACCTAATATTTCTTCAATGGTAGGAGAGCTCTATAAGGAAGGTGATGTTAGGCGAGATGCTGGTTATGGGATGTTCTATGCAGGTATTAATATAGGAGGTCTTCTTGGAGGAGCGTTATGTGTATATTTAGGAAAGTATTATTCTTGGAATTTATGTTTCTTGGCTGCTGCAATAGTTATGGTAATAGGATTAATAACTTATTTCGTTACAAAGAAAAGCTTAGAACCTATTGGTAACACTCCTTTAGAAAAGGATACTTCGAAGAAAAGAACATTTAAAGAAATAGCAGTATATGTTGGTGCTGTGGTTATATTACCTTTAATATATTTCTTAATTCATAGAAGTGATTTGACTGACTATTTTATGTATGGAATAGGAATTGTAGCTTTAACATACTTAGGTTATGAAATATTAAAATTAGATTATAATTATAAGAAAAAAGTTTTTGCAGCTTTTATTTTCATTTTTATGTATTTAGTTTTTAATACAATATATGAACAGAGTGGTGGGTCTTTATCACTCTTTGCAAAAGATAATTTAGTTCATAATTTGCTTTTCTTTAATATAGATCCAAATATAATAAACAATAGCGCAAACTCATTTTTCATTATTTTAGTTAGCCCTTTAGCGGGGTTGTTATGGATATGGTTAGCTAAAAAGAAAATTGAACCAAATACGGTAATTAAATTTGGAATAGGTTTCTTATTCTTGTCTTTAGGATTCTTTTTGTTCTATTCTCTACGATTTTTTGCGAACGACGCAGGTCAATCATCCCTTAATTTGTTTACTTTCACTTGGTTAGTTATCACTTTAGGAGAGTTGTGTTTAGGACCTATTGGAATGTCAATCATTACTAAATTATCTCCTCAAAAATTATTTGGAATGATGATGGGGATGTGGTTTTTAGCATCAGCTTTTGGTCAATTTTTTGCTGGAAAAATTGGAGCAGAAATGTCTGAAGCAAATACAGGAGGGACATTAATGTCAAAATTGATTGCTTACACAGAGGGTTATAAAGATTTAGGGATTTATGCTTTAATCGCAGGAGTATTATTAATTGCTCTTTCTCCATTTATTCGCAAATTAATGCAAGATGTAAAATAACTTTTAAGATATACTTTTAACAAACAAACATGAGTTCAAAATCGGAAAATTTCTTTGATTCAAAAGTACTAGGACATCCGTCAGGATTGTTCGTGCTTTTCTTTACAGAGATGTGGGAGCGTTTTTCATTCTACGGAATGCGCGTTTTATTAATTCAGTTTTTAACAGCTGCAGTTATTGGGTTAAATCCAGGTTGGGAATGGTCTATAGAAAAAGCAACCGCTTTATATGGAACATACGCAATGTTACTTTACATTACGCCCATCTTTGGAGGGATTATTGCCGACAAATACATAGGTTATCGTTGGGCAGTAGTAATTGGTGCGATTATTATGACTCTTGGTCACGCATTCATGGCTTTTGATACACCTATCTTTTTATATTTAGGATTGGCGTGTTTGGTTATTGGAACAGGATTCTTCAAACCAAATATGACATCTATCTTATCAGAAATGTACAAAGACTTTCCTGAGAAAAAGGATGGTGCTTATACAATTTTCTACATGGGAGTTAACGCTGGTGCATTCTTCGGAATGATGTTGTGTGGATTCTTAGCAGAAAAAGTAGGATGGCACTGGGGATTCGGTTTAGCTGGTATCTTCATGTTATTAGGTACATTACAATTCTGGTTAGCAAAACCATTATTTGGGCATATTGGTGAGGTTCCTTCTAAAACAGGAAATCAAATTACGGCTGACGATGATACACCAAAATACGAACCAGGAGAAAAACCAAATCCTTTTACAGTTTTAGATCAAATCTTAATCGTTATTATGACGCTTTTAGGATTAGGCTATGCGTTCAATGATCCGTTAAATGCAATTGGTGGAATTAACTTATTCCCATTCTCTATCGGAGGTTTATCAGGACAAAATGTTGTTATTTTAGTAGCATTATTCTTGTTCTTTTTTGTGGTAATTCGTCGTTTGGCAAATTATACAAAAGTAGTTCGTGACCGTATGATTGCGGTAATTATCTTTGCATTCTTCGTTATCTTCTTCTGGATGTCTTTCGAGCAAGGAGCTACATCATTGGTAATCTTTGCGCGTGATAATACAGAACGTAACTTGATTGGAGGTGCTGCAATGGCATTCAATGTTTTCAATACATTATTAACAGTTGTTCCATTATTGTTTATCTCGTATGTATTGATTTTATTAGCAAAACAAACATTCAAAAAAGCGGCTGCATCTAATATTGTTTTAGCATTTACTTTCTTAGGAATTTGGGCTGCTGCAATTTGGATGTTAAACTATAACTGGACTTCTCACTCTTACGATGTTTCTTACCAAGCAATTGAAACGGCTAAATTAGACGATGCTGGTAAACAAGTTATGAACGAAGAAGGTCAACCTGTTTTTGATAAAACACCAGTTACGGCTTCTTATGTGGCAAACTCTACAGATAAAATTGTTACTGAAACAATTAATTTAGCTTCTCAAGACGCTTTAACAAAAGGATCTGATATTAATATTCACAAAGAAGGGGACAAATTTGTATTAGTTTCTCCAGAAAGTTTAGTGAAATTAGATACTGAATATAAAAATCAAAATAAACCATCTGAAGTTGTTCCTGCGAAAGTAGCAGAGATTAAAGATTCTCAAGTAGAAATTACCGTTTCTTGGTTCTCTACATTAAACTCATTCTTCATCATTGCATTAGCATCATTAGTTTCTCGTGTTTGGGATTCTAAATATAATCCATCAGCTTCTGTAAAATATGGTTTAGGATTAATTATTATGGCAATCGGATTCGGATTCTTAGCTTTCGGTTCTTACGGAATTTCAGAAGGCGTGCGCGTTTCTATCATCTGGTTAGTTTTAGCTTATTTATTCCACACATTGGGCGAGCTCTGCTTATCTCCAGTTGGACTTTCGTACGTATCGAAATTAGTTCCAGCTCGTATGATTGCATTTATGTTCGGAATGTGGTACCTTGCAATTGCAATTGGTAACAAATTGGCAGCCATTTTAGGAGGTCAAATCGAAAATATTACAAAAGAATATTCGTTATCAACTTTCTTCTTAATTTTTACAATTGTACCAATTGTAGCAGGTTTAATCGTTATCGCATTAAATCCAATCATGAAGAAATTGATGCACGGAGTTAAATAATAAAGATTGAAATTTATGAAATCAAGCTTAGCAATCGCTGCCCTAATTTTATCATCATTTCTTTTCGGACAAGAAATTAAATGGTTATCATTAGACGAAGCAACAAAGGAAATAAAAGCACATCCAGAAAAACCTGTATTGATTAATTTCTACACAACTTGGTGTGGATTCTGTAAGCGTTTGGACAAAGAAACTTTTACAGATAATAAAGTCGCAGATTATGTGAACAAAAATTACATTGCGGTAAAATTTGATGCAGAGACAAAGGATATGGTAAAATTTATGGGAATTCAGTACACGTACATTGCGCCTGCTAAAGCGAATTACATGGCGTATGCCTTTACAAACGGACAATTGAGCTATCCTGCAACTGTTTTGATGAACGGAAAAGGAGATATCAACAAAGTTGTTTTGGGTTATCGCAGTTCGACAGATTTCATAAACGATATCAAAATTTAATCGAGAAATAACCTTGTTGAGAGGTTTTCCATAAAACAGAATCAGAAGTTTCTTCAAGTTCTGTAACAATAGAAGGGTAGTTGCTGGCATCAGCAATTACCCTTTTTAATTTGTTATTATTTTCGAAAGGATAAAGCTTTGATTGATGAATTAACACATAAAAAGGAAGTGTTGAATCTTCTTCATTTAATAAGAGTTTAAATGACTTCGTTTCGATAGAATTTGGATGTTTGATAAAATGTTGATGTTTAAAGTCTGAATCATAAGAGTAGAAACTAACATTTTTTATTCGATCATGGATTTTATAGGGTTTAATCGTAAAATTATAAGTTTTTTCATCCAAAGGATTTTCGCTTAAAATTGCTAAACTTCGTTGATTTCTTATCCCGATAATACTATTCTTATATTGATTAAAAACGATTAATTCATTCGAATGATTGAGTTCATAAATTTGATAATATCGTTCAGATTCAATTAGAAATAAAGATATTAGACAAACGAATAAGGCTAGTTTAGATTTTTTCAAGAATAATGGTTTCGACATATATAAAATAACGCCAATCAAAATAGCAGTGAACAAACTGATATAAACATCTTTCGCAATAAACTTGAAACTTGCTAACCAATAAATATATTGATTTGAATAATAGATAAAATGATTGAAAAGCCACGTATAAATTGGAATATTAAGATCAAAAATGATGAGAAGAATACTAATTATTCCACCGCAAATCATCAAAAAAGAAGCTGGAATCAAGACTAAATTTCCGAATAAAAACAATCCAGAAAATTGATTAAAATACAAGACCGAAATTGGTAAAGTACCCAATTGAGCAGATAAACTTGTTTCAATCATAATCTTGATTTTCTTCAGAAAACTATTTTTTACTTTCCAATAATGCTCGAAAATTGGATTGAGCCAAACAATGAAAAAGACTGCTGAAAAACTTAGTTGAAAGCCAACATCAAACAAATAATTAGGTTGAAAAACTAGAATGATAAAAGCAGAAAGCGAAAGTGTATGAAAAATATTTTTTGGACGATTGAGTAATTCACTGATATAATAAATGGTAATCATCAACGCAGAACGAAAAACTGGCGGTTCCAATTCGACATAAAAAGCAAAAATCCAGATAAATATTAAGCTAATAATTATTCTAATTTTTCGACCATGTTTTAACTTCAATAATGGTTGTAAAACGAATTGTAAAATCATGTAAATCATCATCACATGCAAACCAGAAATAGATAAAATATGAACAACTCCGGTCGCCACATAACTTTGATTTAGTTCTTGAGAAAGCTCTGTTCTATCCCCCAAAAGCATAGACGAAATAATTGCTCTACTTTCGAGCGAATAACCTTGTTCTGTTAACTTTTCTCGAATTTTCACTTTCGATTTTGCAACCCAATTCCTAAAACCATTTCCTTCTTTGTGAATAGAAATAATTTCATCTGTAAAGATTTGAGAATAAATTCTTTTTCTGTTTAAGAAACGTTTGTAATCAAATTGATATGGATTAAATGGTTCTTGAATTTCTCTTTTTTCTCCGAAAATGATGATTTCATCATTAGGATATAAAGTTTGTTGTTGAGATTTTATATGAAGTAATATTTGCTCATTCGTTTCGATATCTTTTACAACGTAATTGGTATATTTTTCAGTTGAATTAGAACTATAAACGACTTTTAGCAAATGAATTTTTGAAACAGATTCGAAGTCAATTCTTGAATGTCGATTATAATTTTGATGAATATAGTAGCCTAAAATCATCGAAATGCCTAAAAAAGCGATGATATTTTGACGATAATTATTTTTTAACAAAGAGATAAAAAGTAGAATAATTAGTAAAAAAAATATAATTCGTAAATTTGTAGCAGGAATTAATAATTCGGATAAAATTATTCCGATTGAGAAACAAATTGTTAGGGTAAAAAAGAGATACTTTTTCATCCTAATAATTTATAATTTTATTTACAAATAGTTGGTTTTAATTATTTGTAAATGAATTAATTTAAAAATAGAGAAATGAAGAAGATTCTTATATTAGTTGTGTTGTTTTTTACGCAAATGGCAATGGCTCAAATTGATGTAAAACTATCAATCACAAACCTTAAGAAAATGAAAGGAAATTTGGCTATAGAGTTTTATAGAAATGTAGAAAATTATACAAAAGGTCAAAATGCATTCAAGAAATTGTACGTTCCAGTTGCTGATATAGATAAGTATGAAACGGTATTTAAAGATATTGAACCAACATTTTATGCGGTAAAAGTATTTTTGGATACGAACAATAATAAACAGCTTGATAAAAGTTTTTTGGGTGTGCGTAAAGAACCGTATGGTTTTTCTAAGAATTTAGATCCTATTTTGCGTGAGCCAACTTTTGAGGAAGCTAAAGTGGAAATGACTGAAGAAAATAATACAATTCTAATCAAACTAAACAATAACAAAGGCGAAGAATAATCTTCGTCTTTTTTGTTAAAATTTAATTGAAAAACCTAAATTTAATCCTAATAAAGATGGGTTTTTAGCGTCAACATTTTTCAATGGATTTAGCATATATCTATAGTTTGGTTCAAGGTTAATGCTTGATTTATTCGATAAATTATACTCTAATTTAACACCTGCATTCGCGCTATAACTCATATCATTCAAGTTGCTTGCCTCACCCAATTTATATTGAGATCTTGTGTTAACATCAGCCAAAGAAATCGTATTTTTTGTGACTACATAATAACTTCCACCAGCTGTTGCAAGAAGATTAAATTTATCAAAACTCGCTAATTTGTATTCAACTTCTAACGGAATCTCGATATAATGCACTTTTTGCTCCATATTATTTGTTTCAGAAGACAACATTGTCATTGTTGTATGTGATATATTATCACCTACAACTCGAATATTCGAATGATATGTGATATTGTTAGATGATTTTGGCATGCTTGCAGAAAGTGCATAAACACCTGTATTGATTCCCGAATTTATATTGGTTGTATTTTGTTCCAACTCAACTTTTGCAATTCCCGAACGAACATTTATCTTATCATTTAATCGAACAGAAACTTTTGCGCCATAAGCAACTGTAATGTTATTTTTGATGTTGTAATCATTAAATTCATTTGCTAAAATAGATTTTGATTCTAACACTTTTGTTGGATTGATGTACGAAGAAATCGTCAGAAGTGGAGATTTCTGTTTGATTTCTACTTTCTCTTTCTTTTTTTCCTCTTCTTGAAGAACTAATTCTAATGGTTTTTCTTCTAAAATTTTAGGATTAGTTTCTTTTTCAGAAACTTCATTTTTTGGATTGATTGAAGAATTATTTTGTACAAAATTATCTTTTTGAGTTGAATTCTTTTGAGATAATTCTAGTGTTTTATCTTCTTTTTGATTTGGAATTGTATTCGAAAATAAAGTTGATTCTCCAATTATATTTTCAAAATATGAATTTGAATGTTGAATTGTTTTTTGATTTGATTCAGTCGAATTTTTTACAGAAGAAACAATCTTTTTATCAGAAGAATTTTCATTCGTATGATCAATATTATTCCAATTTTTTTCGATAGATTCTTTAGAAGTCGATTTCGTTTTTACAACTTCATTCGTTGGAATATGATTAACGTTAACCGCATCATTTTGATTAAAATAATAAATAGAAATCCCAGCAACTAAACATGCGGCAGTAGAACCAATCCAATAAAATAAAGGAATGATTCGTTTTTTCTTCTCTTTCTCGTCTAATTTCTCCTGAATATTTTTCCAAGCATCCATCGGAGGAAGCTGTGGTTGCGAGAGTTTATCTTTAATATGTTGATCAAATTTGTTCATCTTCTGTGACAGTTTTTAATTGATTGAGTTTTTGTTTTAATAAATTTCGTGCTCTTGATAAGTTTGATTTTGAAGTTCCAACCGAAATGGTCAGCATTTCTGCAATTTCTTGGTGCGAATATTCTTCAAAAACGTAGAGGTTAAAAACTTGCCTGTATTGTGGTGGAAGATTATGAACGGCTTCTAACAATTGTTGATAATCAAAATCTTCTTCAACTTCGTTGTCGTCTTCTTGTGTTATAATGAGATTTTCGAAATCTTCAAAAGGTAAATTATTCTTCTTTTTTAGTTTTTCTAAATTAAGATTTACCATTATCCGTTTCATCCAACCTTCAAAAGATCCTTCGAACTTGAATTGATTTATTTTATTGAAGATATGAATAAAACCCTCTTGAAAAATATCTTGCGCATCTTCGTAATTTTCGGCATAACGAAGACAGATCGAGAACAAAACAGGCGAAAACTCAACATAAATTTCTTCTTGAGCTTTTCTATTTTGTTCTTGACATTGCTTGATTAAAATTTCAAGAGAGTCACTATTCAAAACTTATTGGACTTTATTTTTCTTTAATGTTTAAGACAATAGAATCGTTAAAAGTATCTTTATTTTCTGAGTTTTTACCAGTCCAAAACTTTAATGTATATTTTCCTGCTTTTTTAGGAGTAAATTTTAAAGTTTTAGATTCGATAGTTGTTGCAGGTAAACATGATTGTCCATTTCCTTGAGAACCTAAAACTCCAATGTAATGTACAGAATCGTTGCTGCCTTGTAATAAACTAAATTGTATAAATTCTTGACAAGAATTTGTTTTTGAATAATTTACTTTAACATTTGTTGTTTGGTTTATAGGCATAATAGAATCTTGATTAACAGTAACTCCTTCTGTTGTAAAATAACCATAGTTTACAAAATCTGAGTCATCATTATTTAAACAACTAAATGTTGATAAACCTAAAATACCTACCAAAGCAAACATGCTTAATCTTTTCATTAATTTCATTGTATGAGTTTTAATCGTTATAAAAATAAGATATAGATTTTAGAAAAGGTTGCGTGAAAGAATAAGAAATTAATATATAGAATAAGAAAACCCCTTGAAAATCAAGAGGATTACTTTGTTAGAATAGGTGTAAACTTTAATTAAGTCAATCCTGAAACATTTTAATAATTAGATCTGAATGACATCTATAGCTTACAAGATTTAAAAAACAATAAAAGGTTGCGTCAAACTTTTACTTTTTTTTAAATTATTTTTTTAAGTCCTCAATAATTAGTGAAGCGGTTCTTTCTGAAGCACCAATTCCACCAAGTTTATGATACAATTCTTCATAGCTTTTCATGATTTTTTCTCGTTTAGGAGAATTTAAAATTAAATCTAATTCTCGTTTGATATTTTCGTAAGTTAAATCATATTGAATTAACTCTTTCACTACTTCTTCGTCCATAATCAAGTTTACCAACGAAATAAAACGAATGTTTTTTACAACACGTTTTCCGATTTCGTACGAAATAGCATTTCCTTTGTAACAAACAACTTCTGGAACTTTCAGTAAAGCAGTTTCTAATGTTGCTGTTCCTGATGTAACCAAGGCTGCATGAGAAACTCGTAATAAATCATAGGTTCTATTCTCAACAATTTTCAAGTTGTTGCCTGCAATTTTTTTATAATTTTCGATTGGTTGAGATGGAGCACCCGCCACAACAAATTGATAATCGGGAAAATCTTTTTCCACTGAAAGCATCAAAGGTAATTTGACTTTAATTTCTTGTGTTCGACTTCCAGGAAGTAAAGCAATAATTGGTCTTTCGTCTAAATTATTGTCTTTTCTAAATTGTTGTTCATCAATTGGCGGAAGATTATTCAACGAGTCTAATAATGGATTTCCAACAAAATCTACTTTGTAATTGTAACGTTGATAAAATTCTTCTTCGAACGGAAGAATCACAAACATTTTGTCGACAACTTTTTTGATTTTATGAACTCGACCAGTTTTCCAAGCCCAAATTTGTGGCGAAATATAATAATAAACTTTAATTCCAAGACTTTTTACAAATTCAGCAATTCTGAGATTAAAACCAGGATAATCAACTAAAATAACTGCATCTGGCTGATAAGTTTCGATGTCTTTTTTAGCAACCGAAATATTTCCTAAAATCGTTCTTAAATTCATTACAACTTCAGCAAAACCCATAAACGCCAAATCTCTGTAATGTTTGACTAAAGTTCCGCCTTGCATTTGCATCAAATCTCCTCCCCAAAATCTGAATTCAGCTTGTGGATCTTTTAATTTTAATTTTTTCATTAAGTTCGATGCGTGCAAATCGCCCGAAGCTTCACCTGCAATGATATAGTATTTCAATGGAAATCATTTTTCTTCTTACAAAGATAGGAGAAATCTATAAGTGGAGTAGATTTCAATGTTTTTTATTGCGTAAATTTACTCTTTCAAACAAAGAAAAATGTCAGACGAAATTATAAATAAAGTTGCCAATAGTAGTTTAGTAACAATTGATTTACAGGATTATTACCCTGATGGAGATCGTGTTGTTTTTGACTTGAAAGATTGGTTATATGAAGAATTGATTCTTAGAGAAAAGGATTTTAGAGAAAATCTGAAAAATCATGATTGGACACAATATCAAGATAAATATGTAGCGTTAACGTGTACTGCGGATGCGATTGTTCCGTCTTGGGCTTATTTGTTGGTCGCAACCTATTTGTCGCCAATTGCGAAACGAATTGTACATGGAAGTTTACAAGATTTGGATACGATTTTGTACACAGAAATTGTAGATCATTTGCCTTATGAAGATTATGTTGATGGAAAAATAATTGTGAAAGGTTGCTCTCACAAACCTGTACCAGAATCAGCTTATATTCAGTTGATTGAACGTTTACAACCAATTGTAAGTTCGTTAATGTTTGGTGAAGCGTGTAGCACTGTTCCGCTTTATAAAAAGAAGAAATAAAAAAAAGGCTATTTTACGAAATGTGAATAGCCTTTTTTATTTACTTAGTTTTAATGTATAACATAGGATTTGTCACAATTTCGCATTGATATCTTTTTACGACATCTGTTGATGTATTATTGCTTAAATCAGGGTCTACAATTTCATTAGATGAAACATTTACAGTATTAACTATTTGTGTATTCGGCTTTTTTATAGTTCCTTTTACAAAAATACTTCCAGAACTATCTGCTGGTAAACCAATTGTTCCGTTGAAGCTATTGTTTTGATTCAGAATATTTTGATTCGTGACGTTACTTGAATAGGTAATACTTGTAATAGAAAAAAGGTTTGTATTGATTAATGAGCCTCCAACTTTATCTAAAAATTTACCATCAACTTGAATTGAATTTAGTGGTGTTGCATTTGAATTGTTGACATCCACTCGGAAAGTAACCTCTTGTGATTGTTTTTCATTACAAACTAAAGGAATGTCTACAGAATTAAAAACACTTAAATTTCCTGTTGTTGTTATTTGCAAATTTCGAATATCATGATTGTTATAAGCACCTCCAGTAGAAGCAGCAAAACCAATTTTTAGAGTAGAAGGGATGGGTTGTGTAGTTGTATAGTCTATGAGAGGATTAGAACTATAATCAGAATTTAAAGTTTTAGACATATAAACTTTAATTTGATATCTGGTTGTAGATCCTGCTATAGGAAGAATTACAATTTTTACTTTTCTATAAAATAGAGCGTCTGTTGGACGAGTTGGAGTCAATACGTCGTAATCTAATTCACTAATTAGCCGCATTGCACTTCCATTAACACTTCTATCGCCTAGTTTTGCATAGCCTAAGATTGGATTGGATGAAGAAGTTGTTGTTTCGTTTGTAGCACCTCTCAATACAATAGTATTCGGAATTGTTCCATCATTTACATTTGGATCTTTAGGGATTGGTGAATTTGTGCTTGATATTAAACCATTTTTACCTTCTCCAACATTTCCAAAATTTCCATAAGAGTCAAATCCTATACCAACATATCCACCTAACAAACCATTGTTAACAGCAGGAGATGTAGCTGTATTTCTTGCATACCCTAAAGAACCACCGTATCCACCAATTCGGAAAGATGCTGAAGAAATAGAACCGTCAAATAAAAAAACAGAGAATCCATCACCACCAGTATAAGAACCAGATTGTGTTGATCGCCATGCCTTAAATTCAAATTCTGCGGTAATTCCTAGTGCTGAAGGAAAAGCTTCATTGATAAATGCATAGCCTTTTTTGTTTGCTTGTGCAGGTGTAAGTCTTAACCAGCCATCTCCATCAGGATCTGTTTTTCCTCCTGTTAATGTAGCTTCACCTCCAAGAATAATATTACTTGAAACTTTATTTGATTTGAAATTTTCTTTTATGATAAATTGTCCAAATAACGCATTTCCTAATAAAAGGAAAAGGTTAATGATTAAGTATTTTTTCATAGATGAATTATTTAACAACAAATACAATATTCATATAAGAAGAGCTTGTAGCTGATCCAATAACATTATACGTCATTAAACCATTTGCGTCAACAGAAGTTACAGAAAATACATTTGGATCAAAATAGGTTACATAATAATAAAGTTGATCTTTTGTGTAAGTAGGGATTGAAGAAGGAGCACCTTGGCTTCCAACTTTCGGGCTTCCGAATTGACTTAAATAAGCGGCATATAAATCTACTGTTTTTCCTGTTGCTAAAGTAGAAACGTCTAATGTAATAGAAGGCATGTAGAATACTTTTGGTAAAGCCGAGTTTACAACTTTTAATACACCATTTGTATCTGTTGTTACAATCTTATCTGTTATATTATTTCCAGTTTGTAAACCTGTGATAGCAAGTGTATTTGTAGAAGATGTTGCAACAGACGTAGGGCTATTTAAACTTCCTCCTAAAGCAACATTCTGATTAGAATTAATATTCAAACCATTAGTTGCGGAAACTACATTATCTTGACTATTCATTAACTTGACCCATTTCCCAGATGTTGTAGCATTAATTTGTTTCCAATAATAATACCCTTCTGTAACATCATTTTGAGAAGAAGTGTTATAAACTAACATCGAATTTGCTAAAAATTGCTCAGCAATTGTCGTTGCCCCATTTAGTTTATAAGTTGTTGTATTTGTTAGAGCAATTCTAGGAATTAGAATTCCTGCTGTAGAAGATCTAACATCTAAAATAGAAGAGGAATTTGGTGTGTTTGTTCCAATTCCTACCTGAGAAAACGTTGAAATACAAATCGTAATAAACGTAATTGTTAATAATTTTCTAAACATATCCATTCAAATTATTTAGCAAAACTATTTCAAATATGATCTCTATAATGATGATTTTATACATTAAAAAGATGAAAAAAAACATTTAACATTTTTAATAAATTATCTTTTTATATATTAATTTTAGACGTATTAATTCTATTGATTTTTAACATTTTTATCATGATATTTGATTAGATTTATAATAAGAAGAAATAAAAAAATCCGCTCTTTGAGCGGATTTTTTACACATGAATAAAATCGTAATATACTTATTGATTAGTTCTGAAAACTAATTTATTATCTCCAGGTTTTTCTTCGAAATAATCGATTAAAACCGCATCATTATCATTTATTGTTCCTTTCAAAATTTCTTTCGAAAGTTCATTTAAAACATCTTGCTGAATAACTCGTTTCAATGGTCTTGCCCCAAATTGTGGATCGTAACCTTTTCTTGCTAAATAATCAACAGCTTCTGGCGTAATATCTAATGTAATATCGCGTTGTGCTAATTTCTTCGCAACTCCGCTTAAATAGATATTCACGATTCCAGAAATTTGGTTTTCGCTCAATGGACGGAACAAAATAATTTCATCAATACGATTCAAAAATTCAGGTCTAAAGTTTTGTTTCAATTCTTCAAAAACTACATCTTTTGTTTCATCATAAACTTGTGCCACATTGTTTTCGTCAATGTTTGAGAATTTATCTAAAATCGTATGCGAACCAAAATTCGATGTCATAATGATAATCGTATTTTTAAAGTTAACTACACGACCTTTGTTGTCTGTCAAACGTCCGTCATCCAAAACTTGTAACAAAATATTGAAAACATCTGGATGTGCTTTCTCAATTTCGTCCAACAAAATAACTGAATAAGGACGACGACGAACCGCTTCTGTTAATTGTCCACCTTCGTCGTAACCAACGTAACCCGGAGGTGCCCCAACCAAGCGAGAAACCGCATGACGCTCCTGATATTCGGACATGTCGATACGAGTCATTGCATTTTCATCATCGAATAAAAATTCAGCCAAAGCTTTTGCTAACTCAGTTTTCCCAACACCAGTCGAACCTAAGAATAAGAACGAACCAATTGGTTTTCCTTCGTCACTAAGACCTGCGCGAGAACGACGAATCGCATCAGAAACAGCTGTTATTGCTTCTTCTTGTCCAAGAACACGTTTGTGTAATTCGCTTTCTAAATTCAATAATTTTTCGCGGTCAGATTGCATCATTTTCTGAGCTGGAACTCCAGTCCATTTTGATACAACTTCTGCAATATCATCTGCATCAACAAACTCTTTAACGAGTTTATTTTGTTTATTTTCTTCAAGATTATGCTCAGCTTCTTCTAAATTATTTTTTGCATTAACTAAGTCTTCAAATTCTAATTTGGAAGCTTTTGCATAATCATAATCACGTTTTGCACGCTCAATTTCGAATTTGATATTTTCGATAGATTTTCTCAAATCTTGAACTTCATCGGCACGATTTCTTTCCGCTTCCCATTTCGAATTCAATTGATTTCTTTCATCTTGAAGATTAGATAATTCTTCTTTCAAAAGATTCAATTTTTTCTCATCATTTTCACGTTTTATCGCTTCAATTTCGATTTCTAACTGAATAATTCTACGATCTAATTTATCTAAATCTTCTGGTTTAGAATTCATTTCCATTCTCAACTTAGAAGCTGCTTCGTCCATCAAATCGATGGCCTTATCTGGTAAAAAACGATCTGTAATATAACGTGTTGATAATTTTACAGCCGCAATAATTGCCTCGTCTTTAATTCCAATTTTATGATGTTGCTCGTATTTATCTTTGATTCCACGCAAAATAGAAATTGCAGATTCTTCATCTGGTTCTTCAACCATTACTTTCTGGAAACGACGCTCTAAAGCTTTATCTTTTTCGAAATATTTTTGATATTCATTTAAAGTAGTAGCACCAATCGAGCGTAATTCGCCACGAGCCAAAGCAGGTTTTAGGATATTTGCTGCATCCATTGCGCCTTCTCCGCCACCGCCAGCACCAACAAGCGTGTGAATCTCATCGATGAATAAAATAATTTCTCCATTCGAAGCAGTTACCTCTTTTACAACGGCTTTCAAACGCTCTTCGAACTCACCTTTGTATTTTGCACCCGCAACCAAAGCTCCCATATCCAATGAAAAAATTTGTTTATTCAAAAGATTTTCTGGAACATCTCCATTGATGATACGATGTGCTAAACCTTCTGCTATAGCTGTTTTACCAACACCTGGTTCACCAATAAGGATTGGATTATTTTTTGTACGACGTGATAGAATTTGTAAAACACGACGAATTTCTTCGTCACGTCCAATTACAGGATCTAATTTTCCTTCTTTTGCTAAATCTGTTAAATTTTTAGCGTATTTATTTAATGAATTATATGTTCCTTCTGCGTTTTCAGAAGTTACTCTTTCTCCGTTTCTCAATTCTGTTACTAATTTTTTTGTGTTGTCGAATGTTACACCTCTATTTTTTAATAACTGACTTACAGGCGATACATTCTTGATTATACCTAATAATAAATGCTCTAAGGTGATAAAATCATCGTTCATCTCTTTTGCAATTTCTTGTGCAGATTGCAAAATTTGGTTAGATGAATTGGAAAGATGATTTCCTTGTTGGCCTTCAATTTTTGGATATTTATTGATTTCTAAATCCAGCTCAGGTTTCAACATATCCATTTTTACACCTTGTTTTTCTAAGATTAATGATAATACGTTTTCATCAACATCTATCATTCCGCCTAAAATATGAGCTGGTTCTATTGCTTGATTTTTTTGAGCAACTGCAATTTGCTGCGCTGCTTGAATCGCCTCACGACCCTTTATTGTAAATTGATTAAAATCCATTGGTTTTTAGTTTTTTATATTGGTTTTGTTTGGTGTATTCCATCAAAAAATATTCCAAAGTAGAAATAAAACCTAAAAACTGACTTTTTGACTATATTGAATAAAAAAAGGAGACATTTTGACAATATCTCCTTTTGTTTAAAAAATTTTATAGTATTTAAAATAAACCTTCTACTGATAAATAGCGTTCGCCAGTATCGTAGTTGACAGTTAATATTTTCGCTTCTTTATCTACTTCATTCAATGTTTTAGCAACTGCAGCCAACGAAGCTCCTGTCGAAATTCCGACAAATAAACCTTCTACTTTTGCTACTTTTTTTGCAAACTCAAATGCTTCTTCTCTTGTAATTTGAATAGAAGAATCAACAATTGAAGTATCTAAATTAGTTGGAATAAAGCCTGCTCCAATTCCTTGAATCGCGTGTGGACCAGGATTTCCTCCTGAAATGACAGGAGAATCTGTTGGTTCTACAGCGATAACTTTTGTTGAAGAATTAACTTCTTTCAATGCTTTTCCAATTCCAGAAAGATGTCCACCTGTTCCAACTCCTGTGATTAAATAATCTACTCCTTGTGGAAAATCAGAAAGAATTTCTTTTGCTGTTGTATTGTAATGAACTGTCGGATTCGAACTATTCTCAAATTGTTGCGGAACCCAAGCGCCTTCTATTGTTTCGGCTAATTCTTGTGCTTTTGCAATAGCGCCTTTCATTCCTAATTCTTTTGGAGTTAAAACAAATTCAGCACCATAAGCTTCCATAATTTTTCGACGCTCAATTGACATTGATTCTGGCATTGTGATAATCATTTTGTAACCTTTTACAGCTGCAACAAATGATAAGCCAATTCCTGTATTACCCGAAGTAGGTTCTATAATTGTTCCTCCAGGTTTTAAAATTCCAGCTTTTTCCGCATCTTCAATCATTGCTAAAGCAATACGATCTTTAATTGATCCACCTGGATTTTGTTTTTCTACTTTAATATAAACATTATGGTTAGGAAATAATTTATTCAGTTTAATAATTGGTGTATTTCCTATAGTTTCTAATACGTTATTGTAAATCATTGTTGTAAGGTTTTAGATGATATAATTGATATGTTGTTCTTTTTTTTGTTTTTTTATTTGCGGTTTATTCTCTTGATAGACAACAGAATCTTCTTCTATACTTTCTGTAATCCAAACATTTCCACCGATTACAGAATTTTCTCCAATTACAGTTGTTCCTCCCAAAATAGTTGCCCCAGCATAAATTGTGACATTGTTTTCTATTGTTGGATGACGTTTTTTATCAGCCAAATTTTTCGAAACATAAAACGCTCCTAATGTTACGCCTTGGTAAATTTTTACATGATCACCAATCAATGTTGTCTCTCCAATCACAATTCCTGTACCATGATCGATATAAAAATTTTTTCCAATTGTAGCACCAGGATGAATATCAATTCCAGTTTTAGAATGTGCATATTCAGAGAAAAAACGTGGAAGAATTGGCGTATTTAATTTATAGAGAATATGTGCTAAACGATGAATTGCAATCGCGAAAAAACCAGGATAAGCTAAAATGATTTCAATTTCTGATTTAGATGCAGGATCATTTGCATAAAAAACAAAAATCAGTTCTTCTAATTCTTGTCTAAGTTGTGCAAATTGTTCAAAAAAGTATAAACTAATTTGATTCGACTTCTCCTCAGGAACAATTTTTAACAAGATAGAATTGAATTGATTGAGTAAATCTTCTTTCTTATACAAAGGATTTGGTTGTTGAAAAATCTCATCATAAATAATGGATTCTATCAACGGTTCTACTTCTTGTTTTCTAAATGGTAAACTGTATTTCGTAAGCTGATTCATTCTTCAATCTATAAACTCTATAAAAATAGTAGACAAATGTATTCATTTTTTTATTCTTGAAGAAGAAATTGTCGAAAAAATGACAAAAACCATAAAAATGCTTTCTCTTTTATTATTGCTATGTAAGCATAATAATACACTGTTTTGACTTTTATGAATAAAATTTATATTTATTTATTTAAAATTATTTATTAAATTAAACAACTGATAATTAATACTATAAAAGGGTTTGTGTGTTTAAAAAAGATTATTTTAATAAAAAATAAAGCATAGTGTTTTATTTACACTAAAAAATAGTTATTTTAGTGAAATAAATTTTAAAGGATAAAAATATGAAAAAATCAATTTTATTCGGATTATTCTTTATGTTGACATCTTTAATGTATGCACAATCACCAATTGGAATTTGGAAAACAATTGATGATGAGACAAAACAGGCGAAGTCTTACGTAGAGATTTTCGAGAAAGATGGAAAACTTTATGGTAAAGTCACTAAGATTTTAACAAAAGGAAAAGAAGCTGCAAAATGTACAGATTGTTCAGGCGCATTAAAAAATAAACCAATTTTAGGAATGCAAATTCTTTCTGGTCTTAAAAAAGATGGAAAAGAATGGAATGGTGGAAAAATCATTGATCCTAATAGTGGAAAGGAATACAAAGCAAAAATGTCTCTTAACGGAAATGATAAATTAGACGTAAGAGGTTTTATCGGGATTTCTCTTGTAGGAAGAACGCAAACTTGGCAACGAGTTAAATAAAAATCAAAACAAAAACGAAAAGGTTACTCTGAGTAATCAAACCCACAAAATTTTACTCTATAATGACTATTTCTAAAAGAATAGTCATTATTTTTTTTGCGTAAATTTGTAGCTTCAAAACTAAGGTTTTGATTTTCTAAAATAAATCAATGAGTTTAACTAAAAGAGCGTTTTCGTACGCAAAACCATATAGAACTTCGTTTGTTACAGCGATTATATTCAATTTACTTTATGCACTTTTCAATGTAATTGCATTGGCTTTTATGATGCCAATTTTGAGTGTTTTGTTTGGTGAAAAAACAACTGGAGTTATCGCAAAACCTATTTATTCTGGTGATTTGGGTGATTTGAAACAATTTTTTTCAGATTATTCAGCTTATTATATGAATGAGCTTTCTCAAACTCAAGGACCAGTTTATGTGTTAGCGATTTCGTGTGTGATATTTATTATTGCATTTTTATTTCGAAATATTTTCAGTTTTCTTTCAGAAACTTGTTTGGTAGACTTACGTTCGGGTGTGACACGTGATTTACGTGTTGATATTCACAACAAAATTATTGATTTGCCAGTTGCTTATTTTACTGAAAAACGAAAAGGAGATATGATTAATCGTATTTCAAGTGATGTAAACGAAGTAGAATCTAACATCTTAAATTCAATAGTAGAGATTGTTCGTTCACCAATTATGATTATTGTTTTCGTTGTGGTATTGTTTACAGTTAGTTATCAATTAACAATTTTCGCTATTTTAGTTTTTCCAATTATGGGAACAATTATTTCGTTGATTGGAAAAAGTCTGAAAAAAGCTGCAGCTCATGCACAAGACGAATTATCTAACATTATTACTTATGTAGACGAAACACTTTCTTCGCTTAAGATTATCAAAATTTTTAATGCTGAAGATCAAGTAAAAGGTCGTTTTGATGAATCGATTAATCGTTATCGAAAATATCTTCAAAAAGTAATGAAAAAACGTGCTTTGGCCTCACCAACAAGTGAATTTTTAGGAGCTGTTACAATTGGATTAATTGTTTTTTTTGGAGGTAAGTTATCGTTAGAAGGAAATGGTTTAACAGGTTCACAATTCATCTTTTACATCGCAACATTTTATACATTATTAGATCCGATTAAACGCTTTTCTAAGGCTTTATCAGATGTACAAAAAGGAGAAGTTTCTGCAAAGAGAATTTTTGAAGTTTTGGATGCTGATGTTTCGATAAAAGATGTTCCAGATGCTAAAGGAATTGAAGCTTTTGAAGATAAAATTGAGTTTAGAAATGTGACATTTGCTTATGGTAAACATAATGTAATTGAGAATTTTAATTTAACAATTAACAAAGGAGAAACGGTTGCTTTAGTTGGGCAGTCTGGTTCTGGAAAATCAACTTTAGCTAATTTAATTACTCGTTTTTGGGATGTGAAATCTGGTCAAATTTTGATTGATGGAATTGATATCAAACATATAAAATTACATGATTATCGCTTGTTATTTGGTTTGGTTACGCAAGATTCGATTCTGTTTAATGATACAATTTTTAATAATATTTCATTAGGTGATAAATCTCCAAATTTAGAAAAAGTAGAACATGCAGCGCAAATTGCAAATGCGGAAGAGTTTATTGTAAAAATGCCAGAAAAATACCAAGAGTCGGTAGGTGAGGGAGGAAGCAAACTTTCTGGTGGACAAAAACAACGTTTAAGTATTGCACGTGCGGTTTATAAAAATCCACCGATTATGGTTTTGGATGAAGCAACTTCTGCTTTGGATACTAAATCTGAAAAATTGGTGCAAGTTGCGTTAAATAATATGATGCAAAATCGTACTTCTTTAGTTATTGCGCACCGTTTATCAACCATTCAGAATGCAGATAAAATTGTGGTAATGGAAGCAGGAAGAATTATTGAAGAAGGAAATCATCATTCGCTTATCGAGAAAAAAGGAGTTTATGCTAATTTGGTAAACATGCAAAATTTTGAATAAAACTTAACTTTATAAACTAAAAAAATCCGCTTATTAAGCGGATTTTTTAGTTTATATTTTAAATCGATTTAATTTCAAAACCAAGTTGTTTCCAATCTTCCCAAAATGTTGGATATGATTTTTCTACGACCATTTCATTCTCAATTCGAATTGGGTAAATTTGAGCCAAAGGCGCCATACACATTGCCATTCTATGGTCATTGTAAGTCGCTAAAGTCGGCGTTTCTTCAAAATTATGATAACCTTCTATCGTTAAAGAATCGTTTGTAATTGTAATAATTGCTCCAAATTTTTCCAACTCATTTTTAAGTGCAACCAAACGATCGGTTTCTTTAATTTTTAGTGTTTCCAAACCAGTTAAATGACATTTTGCTTTCAATCCCACACAAGTTGCAGCAATCGTCTGTGCAATATCTGGAGTATTGATTAAATTTAATTCGATGATAGATTTTAGAGTGAAATTTTCATTATTCTTCAATGTTAAAACTCCATTTTCAAAAGTTGAAATTACACCAAAATTTTCTGCATAAATATATTGTAAAGCTGAATCTCCTTGTAAAGAATCTTCGAAATAAGTTGAGATTTTTACTTCCGAATTTTTAGATAAAGCAATCAAACTGTAATAATATGAAGCTGAACTCCAATCTGATTCTACTTGTAATGTTTGAGCTTTGATGTTTTCAGTAAAAGGAATTTTGATTGTATTTCCTTCGAAAATTGCATTAATTCCAACTTTATTCAACAACTGAATTGTCATTTGAATATAAGGAACAGAAATAATTTTTCCATCAAGATTTATCGTTAATCCATTTTCTAATTTTGTTCCTATCAAACATAAAGCTGAAATATATTGAGAACTAATATTAGAAGGAATTGTAATGGAATCTTTCGTTATTTTTTTTCCTACAATCGATAAAGGTGGATAGCCTTCGTTTTCTTGATACGAAATTTCTGCACCCAACTCATTCAAGGCGTCAACCAAAACTTTTATTGGTCGTTGTTTCATTCTATCAGAGCCTGTCAACGTTATTTTTCGTCCATCTTGAATAGAAAAATAAGCTGTTAAAAATCGCATAGCAGTTCCCGCGTGGTGAATATCAACTAAATCAGTTTTGTTGGCTAACGCTTTTTGCATTAATTGAGAATCTTCTGAATTTGAAACATTTTCTAATGTCAAAACATTCTCAAATAATTGACTTAATAACAACAAACGATTGCTTTCGCTTTTAGAACCTGTGATGGCTAATTGATTATTTATCGGAGATTTTAGAGCAGAAATTTCAATCATATTTATTTTAATTTATCATTATTTTGATGACGATCGTGGTCACGTTTTGTTTTGTAATCTAATTTTTTGTAAAAAGCTGATTCTAAATCAACACCTGTTTGATTCGCCAAACAAAGTGCTACAAAAATAACATCTGCCAATTCTTCGCCAAGATCTTTGTTTTTATCTGATTCTTTCTCCGATTGTTCACCGTAACGACGCGCAATAATACGAGCAACTTCTCCAACCTCTTCGGTTAGTTGTGCCATATTTGTTAACTCGTTAAAATAGCGAACACCATGTTCTTTGATCCAATTATCAACGTCTGTTTGTGCTTGTTTAAGGCTCATCTTATTTTAAATTTTAAAAGTTAAAGGTACAAAAATAAAAAGCCAACTCGTATTTGGAGTTGGCTTTATTCGATGTTTAGAATATTTTTTATTGTTTTACCAAAATCACTTGCTGACTTTCTGCATTAATGATATTTGTTAAAAATTCTTTCAATGGTTTGTAATATTGCGCAGGTAAAATACTATATGGAATGACTTTTTGGGCTTCAGCGATAATAAAACCATCTTTCTCAATTACTTTATACGCATAACCACCAGTTTGATCGGGCATTGTAAATTGTTTTTCTGTTGGCAAAGATTCGACTTTGTAACCTTCTGGAATTTTAATTTTAACTGTATTTGTATTCGTAGTTGGTGCTCCAAATTCAATGTTATAATTACGTTGATCTAGATTTAAATTATGTTTTGTATTCGCAACAAATAAAAATGGATTGAATAATATTTTATTTCCAGCCACATCTACTTTAATATCATCAAATTTGAATTGATGACGAATTAAATTTTGCTTGTTGTCTTGTGTTTTAAATTCTGAAATTTCAAAATTATAATCTTCTATAAATTCTTTTTCGAACGCTTTTGGATCATCTGCGATTTCACTTTTATCAAACATATAAAAATAATTATCGCGAACATTCGAAAAATTTCCAGTTAATGTTCCGTCTGCTTTTAAATCAGCTGTAATTGATTTTTTATCATTGGTCATAACCGAATTACGCAAAGGAACTTCTTTGATTCCTTTATCATTTACCATAAATCCGCGATCGTTAATTGCTCGAATTGGTAACAAATTAATTTGAGCATTTTTATCAGTTGCATCCATCAAATAAAACTCATTATCTATAGTTGTTCCAACAATTACATAATTCAATTTGCTACGAGAAGGAAACGAATAATTGATTAAACCATTTTGCAACGTACTCAAAACAATTGGATTTGCGTCTAATCCAGCTTTACGCAACATAGTTGTAAGCATAAGATTAATATCAGCAGAATTCCCAGATTTTTCGTTAAAAGTTTTTCTCAACCCTTTTTCTGTTGTTACACCATGATATTCATTCCAAGTAAAATTATTTTTCACATATTCAAAAATAGCAGACACTTTTTCGTTGTTTGTTGCTTTACCAGCAATTATAGCGTTTACAGTTTCATCTAAGAAATTATTTCCATTCAATTGTCTACCAAAATCCTCTTGATCCATTAAATCTTTTCCAATTCGATCCCAAGTTGTTGCATAATTTTCTGAAGTTCTTCCTGGTGCAATAAAAGAAGCTAATTCGAACTGTACACTTGCTAACATATTTCTTGGATTAAGTACATATGCTTCGCGAGAATAAGAAGGTAAATTAGTTAATGAATAGGTTAGTGTATTGATTTTTAATTTTATATTTTCTGTTGTGGCTCCTTGTTTACCAATACCTCCGTTAAATGTAGCTCCTCTTTGTCCAAATGAAGTACTTGTAAACGTATCTTCCTTTGAATTTTTTGAAATTTTCGGAGCAAATCCACCTCTCAAATCTTGTTGATAATTAAAGTATTCCTGATTTTGGAACGTAAAATTACTTGTAACTACAGGAATAGATCCTTGAAAATACCACGTATCAGTTTGTCGAACAAATGGAGAAACTATTTCGTAGGTGTATTCTAAAATAGATCCATTTTTTACATTAGGAAACGTAAAAGTTTGTTTGTCTAAAAAACGATGTACTTTATCTAAGAAAATATCTTTTTTCTCAACTTTTTGTTCAACAATTTTACCATTTTCTAAGTTATAAGTAATAGCTTTTAAGGAGATTAATTTATCTTGATCAGAGCCAGAACTTTTGTAAAGAGGAATTTCAACTTTCAAAACATCATCTGGTGTTTTATCTTTATCAAATACAATTATTCTATAAAAAAACTTTCTTTGTTTGCTCAACACCTCCTTGACTGGTATTAAAAGTGACTTTATAATTTCCGTCGGCATATAAAACTTCAGCAGGAGCATCAGCTTGAATTGAGCTTTTTGTTTTCTCGAAATCTTGTTTTGAGAGTTTTCCAAATTTCACATCTTGTGCAAAGCTCGAAACGGTTGCAACAGTAGCAACAATTGTAAATATTGTTTTCATAAATAGTGTTATAATTTTTCTAAAATTAGTTTTGTGTTGTCGTAACCCGAAATCTGTCTACGAAATTCTACATATTCGTTGTATTTTTCTTTCGAAAAAGTTCCAGAAAATTGTTTGTAAATTCGTTTGATTTCGAATGTATTATTTTCTTTCGGATTGATTTCTAATTGATACTCTCCAAAAGCAGATTTCACGGTAATTGCATCAAATTTTTGTGGCAATTTATAACCAGAAGGAAGCGTCAATGTATAGAAAACTTCGTCAACATATCCTGTTTCGATGTTGAAATCAAACTTTCTGTCTTTCATTTTTTTGACAGAAGTCTCTTCTTTATTTACTGGAATAATATTCAGAATGATGTTATTTCCTTGAATTTTAGCATAATTTGGTGCTGAAAACTCGAAATTTGAAGTAAAAACAGCATTTTTCCAATCATTATTAAATTCTTTCTTTTTGAATGATATTCCTTGCAAATAAGAAAAACGATTTTTTAGACGAACATCAAGATCTTTTTCGCTTAATTGATTAAATCTTGAAAAATTCTCGTAAATCAATCCTTTTGAGGTTTCAGAAAAATTAAAATTTAATGTTCCATCCGCTAAAAGCGTTGCATTTCCATTGACGAATAATTCATTATCTTCAGTTCTAAATTGTTGCGAAGGAATAATTTTTCCACCTTTTTCATCAACAATTAATACTTTTCTATTTCCTGCAAAATCACCCAAATAATTATATGGAGCTGTTTGACTTGTTGCTTCTAACTAAATATCTTTTCCGTTTAGAGGCACATAAACAATCATGTGATTTCCTTGTTGATACATCATTTGTTCGTCAATATCAATTGGATTTCCAGCAAATAATATCGTGTGATACGATTTAATATTTACCGCATCTAACATTCCAATCATATAATTAGATAAGGCTTTACAATCGCCATAACTTTTGCTCTCAACATAAGAATTTGGAAAAGGCGAAAGTCCTCCAATTCCTAATTGTACACCAATATATCGAACTTTATTTTGCAAATGTTTGTACAAAATCTGAACTTTTTCTTCGTCCGATTTTGCATCTTTTACCATATTTTGAAAAGTTGATTTTTGAGATGGAGTAAAATCTAATTTTGAACGAATTAAATTATCAAAAGTCCATTTTCCATAATCATTCCAATTGTCAAAATTTCCTTTAACACCATCGATATTAATTTGATTTGAAGCTAAAATAGCGCGAGGAAATATTTTTTGACTTCCAACCATTTGATCTTCTTCATTAAATGCCAAAACATTATTTAATGAATAGCTCAAATTATTGTTATCTCCTGTTTTTGCTATGTCAAAACCTTTAAAATTATCTTCTTTCAATCGAATAGTAGAAGATGTTTTATTGACAAATTGATAAGATGATTTTTCGATCGATAAATTTGCTGCTCGAATTGGTGACCAACGCGGAATCCAAAGTGTATTTTTGTTCGTTGTAATAATTTTATAATGTATCGTGTAAGGATAATTGGTTGGAGTGTAATTCAAATATTTCACGCGATCATCCGTGTACATTTGTCCACCCGTTACATAACTTTGATCACCAAAATCTTTGGTCTTGAATTTTTTAATTTCCTTTCCGTTTGCATCATACAAAGTTGCTTCGAATAAGTCAATTTTTGTATTCGGATCATAGTTCGCTTGCGCACCAACATAATTATCGCCCGCTTTACTCAAAACCGTTACGACAACATCTTCCGTATATTTTAATTCATCAACTTTTAGAAGTTCTATTTTTTCTTCATTTTTTCGCACAACTGCATAAGCATCTTTTATCAAATCGGCTGGAATTTGATCGACTGCATAGTTTTGCGCAAAAGAAAATGAACTAATTAAAAAAGTTGAAAAAAGTAGAGTTTGTTTCATTCAATATCTATTAATCAAGTTATTCTTTATTTTTTGAATCGATAAAAATGGTTACTGGACCATCATTCAACAATTCGACTTTCATATCTGCACCAAAAATTCCTCTTTGTACAGGTTTAAAATTTGATTCTAAAACGTTCAAAAATGTTTCATATTGTACGTTTGCTAGATCTGGTTTTGACGCTTTGATATATGACGGACGATTTCCTTTTTTCGTAGAAGCATGCAACGTAAATTGAGACACAACCAAAATATCTCCATTTGTTTGCTGTACATCCAAATTCATCACGTCATTTTCATCATTGAAAATTCGGAGTTGAATTATTTTTTTCGAAATCCATTCAAAATCTTCCTCCGTATCATCAGGTTCAAAACCAACCAGAGCTAAAATTCCGTTTTCTATTTTCCCAGTTATTTCTCCATCTACCTTTACAGAAGCATGTTGCACACGCTGTAAAATCACTCGCATAAATATTGTTTTAATTGGTATTAAACTGATTGAAATTTATGAAAAATTTAACAAATAAAAAAGCGTTAAAACTCATCTTTTAAATGTGCAATAACGCTTGTTGTAATTTAAGTTTAGAAAGCAATCGCTATAGGTTTAAGTTAGTTGGTTAAAATAGATTTCCTCATCTGCAATTATCGCATAATCTAACTCATAGAGCTTTGATATTTCTTTTGCTTTGATGATTTCTTGTTCTATATTTTTTAGTTTATTTTCTTTATTTTCAGAATTATCAAATTTAGCAATCCACAATTTATTTGGATTTAATGGTTTCCAATTTAAATCTTCTAAATGCAACAAAAATCTTTCTTTTTGTTCCTTTGTACATTCCACAAAATCTAAAGCGATTTGTACATATAAATTGCTCATTCAATTAATTTTAACAAAAATAAAATGAGAAATTGAATTATTTTTACGGGAAACCGTAATTTGAGAAAATAAAAAAGCCATTTCATAAGAAACGGCTCAAATTTTATTTTTCGGTATAAATATCTTCTTCTAAAAAAGTGAGATAATTTTCGTAGCGAGAAACTGCGATTTCACCATTTTCTACTGCATCACGCACAGCACATTTTGGCTCGTTCACGTGAATACAATTATCAAATTTACAATTGTGTTTCAGTTCTAAAATTTCAGGAAAATAACCTTGTAATTCTGTTTTGTCGATATGAACCAAACCAAATTCTTTAATTCCAGGCGTATCGATAATGAAACCTCCAAAAGGCCATTCGTACATCTGGGCAAAAGTTGTGGTATGTTGTCCTTTGCTATTAAAATCAGAAACTTCGTGCGTTTTTAAGTTTAAATCAGGATTTAACGTATTCAATAAAGTTGATTTTCCAACACCAGAATGTCCCGAAACCAAGCTTACTTTATCTTTCATTCGATCTTTTACAAGGTCTAAATTTAGTCCTGTTTCAGCAGAAATATCAAGACTTTCGTAACCGATAGAATTGTAAATTGATTTATAAATTTCTAACTCAGCCATTTCATCTTCCGTGTACGAATCCATTTTATTAAATAAAATCACAACGGGAATATGATAAGCCTCGGCAGTAATCAAAAAACGGTCAATAAAACCAAACGAAGTTTTGGGATTAGAAAGCGTTACAACCAAAAATGCAACATCAATGTTAGACGCAATAATGTGCGTTTTTTTGGATAGATTAACAGATTTTCGAATGATGTAATTTTTGCGATCATGAATTTTTGTAATGACAGCAATATCATCTTTGTCAATCTCAAACTCAACCTCGTCTCCAACAGCAATTGGATTGGTATGTTTGATATTGGCTATTCTAAATTTTCCTCTAATTCTTGCCTGATAAGTTGTACCATCTTTGGTTAAAAGATGATACCAACTACCAGTAGATTTTATGACAATTCCTTTCAATATTGTTTAAATTTTTTCTTCTTTTTTTACCATAATTTGGTTTTGTTGCGCAACAGATTCTTGGTGAATTGCTTGCAATAATTTGTCAACAAAATCCTCAGATAAACCTAAAGAAACTCCTGCTTTTACAGAATTATCTTTGATTTGTTTCCAACGATCTGGCTGAAAAACTGCCACATTATGTTCTTTTTTTAATTCTCCGATAGAGTTTGCAACTTTCATACGTTGAGCAATTGCATCTAAAATAGAATTATCTAATTCATCAATTTGATGACGTAAATTCTGAATTCCAGTTTTGTAAATTGCATCTGGATCATCAGAAACACGAATTTCTAAATCTTTCAAGATTTCTAATAAACGCGCTGGTGTTACTTGTTGAGCTGCATCAGACCAAGCTTCATCAGGATTGTTATGCGTTTCAATCATCAATCCATTATATTCGAAGTTGAAGGCTTGCTGCGCAACATCAAATAATCCTGTTCTGTTTCCACAAATGTGTGATGGATCACAAATAATTGGCACGTTTGGCAATTTGTTTTTGAAATCTAACGCAATTTGCCATTGCGGATTGTTACGGTATTTTGTCTTTTTGTATGTTGAGAAACCACGGTGAATAGCACCTAAATTTTTGATTCCTTGACCTTCTAAACGTTCCAAAGCACCAATCCATAAATCTAAATCTGGATTTACAGGATTTTTAACCAAAACTGTTTTGTCTGTATCACGTAAAGCTTCAGCAATTTCTTGTACTGTAAAAGGGTTTACCGTAGAACGAGCACCAATCCATAAAACGTCAACATCATATTCTAACGCTAATTTTGCGTGATTTGCATTGGCGATTTCAGTTGCGATTTTCATTCCGAATTCGTCTTTTACTTTTTTCAACCAGTTTAATCCGATTGCACCAACTCCTTCGAAACAATTTGGTTTAGTACGAGGCTTCCAAATTCCCGCACGGAAAACTTGCACATAATCTTTGTCCAAATCTTCAGCGATTGTCATCATTTGTTTTTCACTTTCTGCACTACAAGGTCCAGCGATGATCATTGGTTTGTCGTATTCTTTTATCCAGTTATTGTTTTCCATAACATTTACAAATTTAAGGTTTAATATTTATTTTATTTGAGAGTAATTATTTATTTAATATTCGACGTATGTCGTTTGTGTTTTTTAAATATTGATGAATATCTTCTGCATCTTTTTCTTCGATCATTTTTCTGATTTTAGAAATTTGTGTTTGATAAGCATCAATAGCATTGAGTAAATTTTCTCGATTCTGAATCAAAATTGGCGTCCACATATCTGGTGAACTTTTTGCCAAACGAACTGTAGATTCGAAACCAGATCCAGCCATATCAAAAATTGCATCTTCATTCTTTTCTTCTTCCAAAACTGTTTGTCCTAAAGCGAAAGATGTAATATGTGAAAGATGAGAAACGTACGCAATGTGCGCATCATGCGCATCCGAAGTCATTGTTTTGACATTCATCCAAAGCGATTGATAAATTTTTCTCACTTTTTTTACTGCTTCTTTTTCGCTTTGTTCAACATCACACAAAATCGCAACTTTGTTTAAAAACAATTCAGGAAAAGCTGCTTTTGGCCCAGAATTTTCCGTTCCTGCGATTGGATGTGTAGCAACAAATTGTTTTCTTTTGAGGTGATTTGCTACTTTTTTACAAATTCCAGCTTTTGTCGATCCCATGTCCATTACAATTGTTTTATCATTAATTTGATCTAAAATTTCTGGTAAAACATTTTGAATTGAATTAATTGGAACTGCAATTACCACTAAATCTGATTGAGAAAGCGCTTCATTCAAAGGAGCAATTTCATCTACAATTCCTAATTCTAAAGCTTGTATTTGATGTTCAATATTTTGATCAACACCGATTATTTTTTCGGCAACACCAACTTTTTTTAACGCTAAAGCAAAAGAACCTCCGATTAATCCTAAACCGATTACTGAAATTGTTTTCATGCTTCTAATCTTTTCTTTACTTCAATCAACTTCTCGACGGGTGCGCAAAGTGAGAATCGAATAAATCCTTCACCATTACTTCCGAAAATACTTCCTGGCGTGATAAATACTTTTTTATCGTATAAAATTTCATCAATAAATTCTTTATCATCTTTTCCTTCTGGAAGCTTCGCCCAAATAAACATTCCTGCTGCATTGGGATTATATTTTACATTTAAGAGATCAGCGATTTCCCAAATAATTTTTCGTCTTTCTGCGTAAACTTTTGTCAACTCATCGTACCAAGAATCATCAACTAAAAGAGCTTTTGTAGCGGCTTTTTGTATAGCAAAATTCATTCCCGAATCCATATTTGATTTCACTTTTAAAATAGAATTGATGAAACTTTCTTTTCCGATCACCATTCCTACTCGCCAACCTGCAATATTAAAGGTTTTGCTTAATGAATTCAGTTCTATACAAACATCTTTTGCACCTTCAATTTCTAAAATACTTGTTGGTTCATCGTTCAAAATAAAACTATACGGATTATCATTAACGATTAAAATATTGTGACGAGTTGCAAACTCTACTAATTTTCTAAGAACGTCTTTTGGAGCTTTGGCTCCTGTTGGCATATGTGGATAATTGAGCCACATAATTTTTGGTTTTTGTTCTGCTAGTTTTTCTAACTGATCAAAATCTGGAAGCCAATCATTTTCATTTTTTAAATCGTAAAACAACGGTTCTGCTTGAACTAATTCTGTAACCGACGAATATGTTGGATAACCAGGATTTGGAATTAAAACTTTATCACCTTCATTCAGAAAAGCCATAGAAATGTGCATAATTCCTTCTTTAGAACCCATTAATGGCAAAATTTCTGTAGAAGGATTGGCGTCTACATCAAACTTGTTTTTGTAAAAACTTGCCATAGCTTCGCGCATTTCTGGAATTCCACGATAACTTTGATAGCCATTGATTCCGCTTTGCGAGCTTTTGATTAATTCCTCGATCACATCTGGATGAGGTTGTAAATCTGGACTTCCAATTCCTAATGAAATGATTGGAATGTCGGTTTTCATGTTCGCTATTTCTTGTAATTTTTTCGAGAAATAATATTCCTGAACACTTTGTAATCGTTGGGCTTCTGCTATCATTTTTTTCCCAGTTTATATTCGCCTAATATTTCTAAATCCGTTAATTTTCGTGCAATTTTTCCAAGCAATTCATAATATTGTTCTTTTTGCTCGAACGTAATATCAATGTGGAAAGAGTATTCCCAAGGTTTTTCAATAATCGGAACAGATTGTATTTTGTCCATATTTATTCCACATTCTGCAATTTGATTTAACACGTCAACCAAAGCACCAGACTGGTGTGGAACAGAAAAACGCATCGAAACTTTGTTGAAATCTTCGTAATCGTTATGCTCGCGTTGCAATACAAAAAAGCGAGTGAAATTATCTTGAAACGTCTGAATACTCGAAGCTAAAATATCTAATCCATAAACTTCTGCCGCTTTTCTTGAGGCAATTGCAGCTACATCATGTAAATCTTGCTCCACAATATCTTTGGCTGTTAATGCGGTATCGATATCATTTACAACGCGCCAAGTTGGATGTTTTTCAAGGAACTTATCACATTGTAACAATGCCATTTGGTGCGAACGAACTTCTTTTACATCGTCTAAAGTTTGTCCTTTTTTGACCATCAATTGATGTTGGATTGATAAATAAATTTCTCCAACAACTTTCAAATTATATTTCGTTAGCAACGCATAGTTTGGTAAAATTGCTCCAGCAATTGTATTTTCTATTGCCATAATTGCTGTGTCTACTTTTCCCTTTGTAAGTGACTTTGCTAAAGTTTTGAACGTGTCGCATTCTACAATTTCGATGTCATTTCCTAAATAATTATTGGCAGCTTCGTGATGATATGAACCAATGTAACCTTGTATTGCAACTCTATTTTTCATTTTTTTCCACAAAAAAAGTCCCACAAATTGCGAGACTTTATATTATCTTATTATGAATGTTAACAATCAATTTTGACAACGCAGTCCCTGCTCTCCTGGATAATACCCAAAAAAGTAAAAAAAGAATGCGTTAAAATAATTGAATGTTGCCATTTCGTTTTTCTAATTGTTCTACAAATCTAAAAAATAATTTTTCAGTTATCCAAATCTTTTTTGCTAATTTTATCGAAAATTTTTCATCAAATGGGAATAATCATTACAGATTTAGTAAAAAAATACGGTGAACAAGTGGCTTTAGACAAAGTTTCGTTTTCGATAAATAATGGCGAAGTTGTTGGCTTACTTGGACCAAATGGAGCAGGAAAATCGACATTGATGAAAAGTATTACCAATGCAATAAATGCAGATTCTGGTGAAATTTCTGTGAATGATTTTAATGTTTCGACACAACCAATTGAATCGAAAAAGTTGATTGGATTTTTGCAAGAAAATAATCCATTGTACATGGATATGTATGTAAAAGAGTATTTGGAATTTGTCACAAATATTCGAAATGTGCCTAAATCAAAAATTGATGAAGTCATCGAAAAAGTAGGTTTATCGCCTGAGAAACATAAGAAAATTCATCAATTATCAAAAGGATATAAACAACGTGTCGGATTGGCGCAAGCGATTATCTCGAGTCCAGAAATTTTGATTTTAGATGAACCTACAAATGGTTTGGATCCAAATCAGATTATTGAAATTAGAGAGGTAATTAAAGAGATTGGAAAGGAAAAAACGGTGATTCTTTCTACACATATTATGCAAGAAGTGGAAGCGCTTTGTTCACGTGTAATCTTGTTGAATAAAGGAAAAATTGTGGCAGATCAACCGATAGAAGAGTTTAAAGGACAATATAAAAACTTGGAAGAAGCTTTTCATGTTTTAACACAATAAAAAAGGCACTATTTAAATAAACAACTATTTAGACCAAAATTTTATCTTTACAAAAATTAAAGGAGTTTTACTTTGTTAAAGTATCTTGTGTAGCCTCAGTTTTTACTGAGGTTACTTTATTATAATCAGTATCAAAAATTGTATAATTCCCATAAAGTATAATTTCAAACTAACAGTTTTTGCTGACTTGCCCTATCATTCTTGATGTATTTTTATCATTTATTTTGGTATAAACTTCCTTCATTATTAGGTTAAATCTACAAGCTCCCATAAATGGAAAATATATGGTATTACGGATATATCTGTTGCCTTTTTTTAGATATTTTTGTTTGCTCTTTTACTGATGTTCCTAATTCTCTTCTCATAAAATTATAATCTGCAAAACTCGAAAATTGCTTTATTTTTTTTAACATTTAAAACACATCGTTTCAGTAAGCATCGTTGCGATAGTCATTAATCCAGTACCTTTAATGGTTAGTAGTTTTGAACTTTATTATTCAGATATTCATCCGATTTTATAAGTTTTTCTATTTTTAATTTACAATGAGTAATTTGTTTATTTAATTAAGGAATTAGTTGTTTATTAGTCTTTTAGAATAAACTCCCGTAATTTCCTTAAGAAATACTAATTTAGCTTTCTTAATTATTCACCCATCTTAAAAACTTATTAAAAACCAGTTTATCATGAGAAAAGGTAACATTTTTAGAAAACTCGAATTCTCCTAATACTATAAATCCTTGACTTGCGTCATGGAAAATTGTTCCTTTGTCCTTTAATAGTAAATATATTGTTTTATCTCCTTCTTTAGATATTTAATTTAAATGCAAAATCATATTTTACTCTTCTTTTCATAAAAATACCCCCAAATTGTTTCTAACTTTTTGGGGGTAGTGTTAAATTATTGAGCTTTTTTATTTTATAAAAGTAACAATAACTTTAGAATCAACTTTTCCATCTAAATCTACATCTTCTTCAAGAAGTAAAACCATTTTATTAGATGAAATTTCTTGAATTTTAAAAATAGTTTCGTCATCTATTATGTGTAAGTTTCCTTTTTCTATTTTATATATACCTCCATAAACCTCATTGATACATTTATCAGTTTGATAATCGGTATAATACTCATCACTTTTATACGTATTGTCTTTATTAAAAGTTGTTGTAGACTTTTTAGCACAATCATCAGGATATTCTACTTCATCTGGTGTACCTGTCTCCTGATAAACTGTTTTTTCAAGTTTCCAGATTCCGACAATTTTATCATCTAAAGATTTTCCTGAGTCATCATCATCTTTACAACTAAAGAAGTTCAATGATAAAGCTCCTATTGTTAAAAGACTTAATAATTTTTTCATATTATTGAAATTTACATTGTTAATTAACAAAAATATAATTATCATCTAAAAAAACAATAACTATTAAAAGAAAATAACTACAAACGAATTCCAACTCCGCCCAAAACATTAATTCCGGCTTGAGGGAAATAATATCCACCTTCGTAATAGTAACCATTCGATTCGTATTTCACATCAAATAAATTATTAATCAAAAACGAAAATTCAAGGTTTTTAATTCCTTTTACTTTGGGCGAATATCGAATCAAAAGATCCGAAACCAAATAACTATCTAATTTTCCATCTGCGGGTTCTGTATTTGATAAATATTGTTCACCAACATATTTATTCGTCAAATTAATCAACAGGTTTTTGAAAGGAATAACTTCAAAACCAAAAGCCGAAATCACATCTGGTGAAAGCGCAATTTTTGTCTTTCCGTACTCTTTGACAGAAGAATTTCCATCAGTATCCCAAACTTCTTCTTTGTAATTATCGTGTTTGTTTTCGCTAAACGTAATATTTCCAAAAACATTCAAACGATTCGGAATAATCTTATAGTTTGCATCAAATTCTACTCCTCGTCTATAACTTTTTCCTGAATTTTCGCGAATCGGCGTTCCTACATCATTCAATTTCCCAGTTGGGACCAATTGATTTTTGTACGCCATATAATACACATTTGCGCTCAATGATAACTGTCCTGACTTTTTATAACCCAATTCATAATCTTGTAAAAATTCAGCCGTCGGACGCTTGCCATTATTCTCATAATCTACACGAAGTGGCTCACGATGCGAAATTCCATAAGAAGCATACATCATATTTGAAGAATTAATTTTAAAATTTATCCCAGCTTTTGGATTCACAAAATTGAATTTATCCGAAAATGGTCTGAAATCTTCGTCATCATTTTCTCCATTTGGCAAATATTTCGCATCATAATCAACATAACGATATTGCAAATCACCAAATAATTCAAACTTATTCAATTGATACAACACTTTCGCATATGCAGCCAATTGTTTTTTCACAGAACGATTGTTGTAATATTTGAAATCCTTATCCTTAAAATCTGTTCCTTTTACCCATAAGACATTTCCATAATGATCGCCATCATATTCGTTTGCAGATAATCCGAAAAACACTTTAAAATCGTTTAATTTTTGATTTTCAACTTCAAGATTAAAACCATAAAAATCATTATCAAGATATTCTCGATTGATTAAATTTCTTTTATCTGAAGTTAAATAATCCAATTTATAGCGTTTCAAACCGCGATCATTTTTATAGCTCTCGTAATAACCTTTACCTTTTGTGTAATGAACTGTTAAATTTGATTTCCAATTATTCCCAAAATCTTGTAACCACGAAAGAAAATAATGATTTTGACGATAATTATCAGTGTGATTTTTATAAAAACCTTCAACCTTTCCATTTTCGTCTAAAATCTCTCCTTCAAAATTATATGTTCTATCATTTTTTAAAGTTTTAGCATCTACACCACTCCATGCTTGATACGTTTGTTCTTTTCCAAACATGTTCTGAAATCTAAACTTTGTTTTTTCATTCAATTCATATAGAGCTGTAAAATCATAAGAGATTAAATCTGACCAAGATCTGTCTACATATCCATCCGAATTTATCTTAGAAAAACGTCCATCAATACTCAATTTATTATTTAGTATTTTTCCCGTACCAGCCTGAACTGTATATTTTTGCGTTTTATAATTTCCGAAAGAAACATTTGCTTCTGCAAAAGGAACAGTAGAAGGATTTTGAGATTCGATGTTAACACTTGCTCCAAAAGAAGCCATTCCATTTGATGAAGTTCCAACTCCTCTCTGAATCATCATAGAGCTTGTAGACGAAGCCAAATCTGGCATATTCACCCAAAAAACACCTTGAGATTCAGGATTATTAAGCGGAATTCCATTTAATGTAACGTTGATAGATTGTTCATTAAGTCCACGAATTTTGATAGACGAATAACCAATTCCAGTTCCTGTATCGGAAGTTATAGAAACAGACGTAGCAGAATTTAACAAAGTTGGAACATCTTGCCCCAAATTCTTCTTTTGTAACATTTTATCAGTTACCTTTTCAACTGTAATTGGAAGTTTTTCGACAATTGAAACTTCTCCTAATTGAATTTCTTCTTTTTGAATAGAATCTTTTTCTTGTGCATAAAGAATAGATGCACCAAATAATGACAATAAAAAAATCGACCTTTTCATAATTAATTTTAAAATATATTATGAAAGGAGCCATCTTACACTTTTATAATTTACGCGCGAATGTAATTTGGTGAAGTACCAGTTCCCTTAGCAGCATTACCTGCCCAGGTTCTTTGGGTATAATCTCAGCCTCTTGTAAAGAAGCACCCCTTTCGATTGAATTTCAAAGGTAATCTTTTTTTTGAAATTTAAAAATTTCTTCATTTTTGATTATCTTTAGAAACTTTCGGGCATAAAAAAACCTTCTGGTTGGTATGCCGAAGGTTTTTTTGGGTTTAGTAATAGAAGATAGATTGATTGACTTTTAATAAAAATCAACTGGTCTAGTTGGTATGAATTAGATTTATTGGTTATTAAATCTGAAGCAAAGAAACAGTAGAAATTAGTTTTCACAAAAAAATCGACGCCTCATAATGTCTACAGACAAAAAAAAAAAGCGTCTACGAATTGTCTACAAACTATTTTATTGTATCTTTACTCATTAATTTTAAACTCTTTACCTAAAACCAAAACTGCAAATTTATAAATCATAAACTGCAAATTTTAAAACCTTTTTTATCCTTTTTTATCCTTTTCATTGGAATTTTTCCCGTTTTAGCTCAAAATGATATTCAAAAAAGCATTAATAACATTGAAAAAAACACTATTGATGGAAAATTTAATGATGCTGAAGAAGAATTAAATATTTTACTAAAACGAAATAATGATAATCAACTAAATAAAGTAATTATCTATATAAACTTTGTTAATCTTTATGCAAATAAAGATGATTACGACAATGCTTTAAAATATGCTAATTTAGCTAAAGAAATAGCTGATAAAACAGTTGATAAGTTAGATGACTCATATACATCTTATGCTTTTGCAAAATTGTATTTATTGAATAGTATGTATGATAAAACAATCTATTATTCGAATAAGGCATTAAAAATACTTAATGGTTATTCAGAAGAATATTTATTAAAGTCTAAGATTTATCAATTAATGTCTGTAGTACATTCTTATAATGGTATTTATTCAGAAGAATATGAAAATTACATTAACAAGGCATTCTATTATGCTAAAAAAAGTGGATCTATTTCTGAGCTAATTTCCGTTTACTCTGCTTATATGGTAATGTATTTTAATAAATATCAAAAAACAAATGATCCTAAAGATCTGGACAAAATTTTTGAGAATGCAGAAAATAGCATTAATTATATCAATCAAAATACAATCAATATAATACCTGTAAAAGCTGCATCTATTTCATATAATAATTTAGCCTCGGTCATTAATAATTATCCCTTTAAAAACTTAAGTAATAGTGAGCGATACAATTTAGCTGAAAAGTACATAAATATTGCACTTAATTATGCAAATAAAATTAATAATACTGCATTATTAGCTACTTGTTATGCTACTTATGCAGAAATTATGGAGAATAAAGGCAATGATAAACAAGCTGAAAAGTATTATTTGAAAGCCTATCAAATTATTAAATCTGAAAAGAAAACAAACGATATTAGTTCTTTAAATATCGTTGTCAAAACCATTTCAAATTTTTACGAAAAAAATAATGAGCCATCAAAAGCTTTGAAATTTAACAAAGAAGCTTTGATCTATACACAAAAAGCGTATGAAAAAGCATATGAAAATAAGCGAAATTCATTAGAGGCTTTTTATAATTTTGAACGTAAAAATGAAGAAATTAAGCAATTAACAGAAAAGAATAAAATTTTCACAAAACAGCGTATTTTGTATTTGGTTCTTATTGCGATTTCTATAATTGGGATTGTTTTTATGGTTTATATGTTTATCTACAAACAAAAATTGAATAAACAGAAAACTAATTTATTAGAAGCCGAAAAACAGGAAACGGCATTAACTTTAAAATTAGAATTAGAAGAAAAAGCTAGGCTAACTGCCGAACGCAAGTTAATGGATATTCAACAAGAACAATTGCAGAAAAAAGCATTGGCGACATCTTTACAACTCAATAACAAAAATTCTTTCATTACCGAATTAAAAGAGAAAATAAAAGAAGACAAGAATTTTAATATCAATAAAGTTTTAAAAGACGAACGTCTTACAGATAGTAATTTCACCGGATTACAAACCATTGTACAAGATATTCATCCTAATTTTTTCAAGAAAATGAATGAAATATCTCAAAACAGGCTCTCTACTCAAGATTTAAATTACGCAGCCTTCATCTACCTTAATATGGACAATCAACAGATTTCCAATTTATTAAAAGTTGAAAATAAAACTGTACGAATGACTAAATATCGTTTGAAACAGAAACTTGGCTTAGGTAAAGATGTCGATTTGCAGAAATTTATTCAATCATTAGAATTATAATTATTAAAGTGGATCATTTACAAAATGAAGAGAAAAGTTTGGGTATTATTATTGGTCTTTTTTAGCCAATATTTATCTGCACAAAGTGATTTAGATAAGGATCAACAATTGGTTTACACCTATTTGTATAGCAAAGATTTTGAAAAAGCGAAGCAAATTTTAGAGGAAAAATTTATCAGAAATGATTTTCCAAGCAAGCAAATTATCGGATATGTTTATTTAGCAGATTACTATAATGCTACTAAAGACGAAACTAAGAAGAGCGAAGCTTTAAGTAAGGCAAAAAGCATTTCCGCAAAAACAAAATCTCCTATCGATGATGCGTATGTTAAATTTGGATATGCTCGTTATTATGAAAATCTAAATAAAAATGATCTATTCATTAAATACATTAATGAAAGTATTAACGAATTTTCAAAACATCCGAATGAGAACTTTATTTTAACACAATTATATTTTTTACGATTTAATTTCAATTCGAAAAATCCTTTAGAAAATAACACAAGAAGGGATGCAATTCTTTCTAATAAACATGCTATTGAGTCTAAAAATAACCTATTAATTAATTTTACATACAGTAACTTAGGCTACTTTTATAAACAGAAATACAACGAAACACAAGATAAAAATTATATTGATTCTGCAACAACAAGCTATAAAGAATCATATAACTATGCTCAAAAAATAACATATTCTTACGCCAAAAAAAGATCTACAATTGTTTATTATCTTAATTACGGAAGTTTGGTTACCACAATCAATCAAGGAAACACTTTTGATGAGACAATGAAGAATTATCAAACCATTCTGAATTTAACAGAAAATGATAAGAAATTCAATGAAATAACAGCTTTTACTTATAATAACATAGGTTCTGCCTACGAAAATTCTGAAAATATTGATTTGGCTGAAAAATTTTATTTAAAATCTTATGCTTTAGCAAAAGATAATAACGATATTTTTTCTCGTGTAAAAGTGGTAATATTAGGAAATATAGCTCGAATTTATGAGAAAAAGAATGACTTAAAAAAAGCTTTACAATATGAACGTCAAGCTAAAGATTTAATCTCAACATCAGATCAAGAGCAATTTGATAACAATACTAAGTCATTAGAAATTTTTTACAA
>NZ_JAOCFS010000049.1:0-11437 GCF_029842105.1 Empedobacter sp. GD03797 | reverse complement strand
CTTCGCTTCGAACTTCTTCATTTATTAACGCCTTTTTATTGAAAGGTCGTTCTTAAATTTGACTATACAAGAGAATTTGTTTTTTTATATTTGGATCGATGTTACATAATTTTTACAGCAATGAAATTATTAGACGGTGATGGTTTGCTGAATTAAGCAAAGCAGCAGCGGATACTTTATGGTTATCGAATCGGGAGAAATTGTCGCGAAACGGGATATATTTAGTTAAGAAAATAAATAAACTTCTAATTTTGTTTAACGTGTAAAATAGATTTACATTCATACTATATATAATATGCGCTATGATTTCGAAAGAAAAAGAATATTTTGAGATAATAAATAAGATTTACCTAAAAGTAATTGAAGAAGAGAATTTGGGTGAAACGGCGAACTATATACCAGAATTATCTAAAATAGATGGCGAGAAATTTGGAGTTTCTTTATTGTTTACGGATCAACTTCAATTTGGATTTGGTGATTGTGAAGAAAAATTCTCGATTCAAAGTATTTCAAAAGTGTTGCTTTTGGCTTTAGTTTATAGAGAAATTGGCGAGAAAATTTGGGAAAGAGTTGATGTAGAACCTTCGGGAACGCCTTTTAATTCATTGTTACAATTAGAAACTGACAAAGGAATTCCTAGAAATCCATTTATTAATTCAGGTGCTTTAGTGGTTTGCGACATCTTAATTGATATTTGTGATGATCCGAAAGCATATTTTTTGGATTTTATTAAAAAGGTTTCTGGTAATTATTCTATTCAATATTCTGATAAAATTGCAAAAAGTGAATTTTCTACCGCTTATCGTAATGCAGCTTTAACAAATTTTATCAAATCCTTGGGCAATATTCATAATTCTCCTGATGAAGTTTTGGATTTGTATGTTTATATCTGCTCGATTGAAATGTCGTGTATGGAATTGAGTAAAACTTTTTCATTTTTGGCCAATAAAGGAAAAAACTTGTTTGATGATTATCAAGTTTTAAACATTAGTCAAACAAAAAGAATCAACGCTATTATGCAAACTTGTGGTTTCTATGATGAATCTGGCGAATTTGCTTTTCGAGTTGGATTACCTGGAAAAAGTGGTGTTGGCGGAGGAATTGTTGCAATTATGCCTAAATATTACATTGTTTCAGTTTGGAGTCCTAAACTAAATTTAAAAGGAAACTCCTATCGAGGAATGAAATTTCTGGAAGAATTTACAACCGCAACAGAGGATTCTATTTTTTAGAATTAATAATCTCCATCACTTTATTCACCGTTTCTTCCAAATTCATGTTCGAATTATCGACTTCGATTGCGTCATCAGCTTTACGAAGTGGAGAATATGCGCGATGAGAATCGATATAATCTCTTTCGTTCACATTTTTCAACACTTCATCCAAAGGAATATTTTTCCCTTGTTGTTGATATTCTAAAAAGCGACGTCGTGCACGAACTTCTGGTGAAGCTGTTATAAAAATTTTGATATCTGCATTTGGAAAAACTGTTGTTCCGATATCGCGACCATCCATCACAATACCTCCTTTTTCTCCCATTTGCTGTTGAAGCGCTACACAATAATCGCGAACAGCAGGAATTTCAGAAATTGGACTAACCATTTTAGAAACTTCCATCGTACGAATATCTGCTTCTACATTTTCACCATTCAAAAAAGTAAGATTCTTTTGAGTTGTAGGATCTTGTTGAAATTCTATCTTGATATCAGATAAATGGGTTATTAATGCTTGCTCATCAATTTTATTATCGACAATATACTGATGTTGAAACGCATACAAAGTCACAGCGCGATACATTGCACCACTATCAATATGTGTATAACCAAGATTTTTTGCAATAATTTTTGACATCGAACTTTTTCCTGTAGAAGAATATCCGTCGATTGCAATAATTAAATTTTCTTTCATCTATATAGAATTGAAGACAAAGATAAGATTTTATAGTTGTTTGAAAAGTTTTTATAGCCAAGGATTACTTCTCCAATAATCTCGACCTTGAATAATTCGGTCTAAATTGAGAATCAAACCAAAGTGATTAGAACCTCCAGATTTGTGGTAATTCGCATGACTAAACTCAAATCGGAACGCATTTATACGGATTCCAAAACCATACGTTAAGCCAGATAGAGAACGAATTCCTTCGGCTGCTAATTCATTTCCACGTTTGAAATTATATCCTAAACGCATATTAAAATCAGATTCGGGAAATAATTCTGCTCCAACCGAAAGGTGATCAATCATTTTTCTTCCAGCAGAGACTTCTTGTCCGTTTTTATTATAAGGTTGGGAAATATCAAACTTCTGCAAATCGTGCAAAGAAAACGTAAATTCTAACGGAACATGTTCTAATCGATGCGAAATTCCCAAATTAACTTGCGTTGGCATATCTTCTTTTTTGCCATTATACGTTTGAATTTGTTGACCGATATTACGCACAACTAGCGAAACATTGATATTTTTATCGAAATCGTGGTACGAAAGACCAACATCTCCCGCAATTGCCGAAGATTTATATGATTCGATAGTAGAATTAATGTATTTTAAATTTGCTCCAACTGTCCAATAATCGCCCAAAACACGTGCATAACCAACTGTAATTGCGGCATCATTTGCTTTGAAATTCCCTGTTACATTTCCATTTTCGTCAGTTCCAATTAATTTTCCGTAATCAACATATTGACCATGAACAGAAACAAAATTTTCTTGATCGATTTCATAAACCGTCGAAAATGTTCCGAAATCTACATCCGCAATATAATTGACGTAATTGATTCCAAATTGACCATGCATTTCTCGGTTCATCAACGCAGGATTCCATAAAGCAGAATTGGGGTCAGCATCCCAAGAAGTTGCTGCATTTCCTCCCAAAGCCGCTTGACGTGGAGAAGTTGTAATGTTCAAAAACTCGTAAACACGCGTTCCATCTTGCGCAAAAATCGAAGTCGATAGCGCGATAAACAATAATGTACTTAGCTTTTTAAACATTTAGCAAAAATAAAGATTTTGTAGAATAACGAAAACAGAATGATTTTGGTATATGCAAAACAAAATTTTAGGCTTTCTGAAAAAAAGCTTAACTTCAATTTAACTAAAAAACACTTTATGGAATTTTTTATTGCCATTATTATATTCGTATTGATTGTGATTTTGTTTAATAAAGTTTCGCAACTAAAAAAACAACTTGATTATCAAGAAACTAAGCTAAAACATTTGCAAGAGCAATTGGATGCGAAAGAAATTAAAACTGAATCAAAACCAATTGTTGAGCAACCTAAAATAGTTGAAGAGAAAAAAATTGAACCTCAACCAGAAGTTGTTTCCTACAATAAAGTCGAAGCGCCAAAACGTATTTTTGACGAAATTCCACCAAGACAAACAACAGAAAGCAGTTTTGATAAAAACCTCAACAATACAATTTCATTTATCAAAGACAATTTCTTGACGATTTTTGGGATTGTAACCTTAGTTCTAGGAATTGCTTACTTCGTAAAATATGCAATTGATCAAAATTGGATCAACGAAACTTTCCGCGTGATGATTGGAATTGGAGTTGGTTTAGGGATTATTGGAATTGCTCATTTTATTCGGAAAAATTTTGAAATCTTTTCTTCCATCTTAATTGGAGGTGGATTAACCGTTTTATATTTCACCTTAACTATCGCCTTCCGAGAATATCATTTACTTTCTCAGAATACCACTTTTGGATTATTAACAATTGTGACGATTTTTTCTATCGTGATGGCAATGTTATATAATCGACAAGTTTTAGCCATTTTCTCGATTATTGGTGGTTTCACCGCTCCATTAATGATTAGTACAGGCGAAAGCAATTTTGTATTTCTATTTAGTTATTTGACGATTCTCAACCTAAGTATGCTGTACATGGCTTGGCGAAAAAACTGGCAAATCATTTCATTTATCGCGTTTGCTTTTACCTTTATATATAGTATTGCGTGGATTGACGATTCCAAAACCTCAACGCAATATCTTTTCTTTGGCTTGCTTTACGTTATTTTTACAGTAACAAGTTTGCTGAATTATTTCAAAAAAGGAGAATTTTCGGTTTGGAATTGCCTTTTACTTATTTTCAATACCATTTTATCAACCGTTTTAATTTCTTCGGTTTATTATTTTATTATTGGAAATAATAATGGTTTGATGGCTTTCTTATTTGGATTGATAAACGCTTTCGGTGCATTTTACATCTACAAAACCTCTAAAAATAATTTATTACAAAAAACCTTAATCGGTTTGAGTATTGCGCTTATCACAACTGCAATTGCACTACAATTTAAAGCAAATGTCGTTTCGATTTGTTTCGCGATTGAATCAACTTTATTACTGTTTCTTTGGAAAAAAAGTAAAGAAAACATTTTCAAAGTCTTTTTCATTGCCATGTTTCCTTTTTTATTGATTGCTTTATGCGTCAATTGGTTTGATTATATTGATACTGAAAAACATTTAGTCGTAATTTTCAATCACGTTTTCATCACAAGTTTTATTGCATTAATTTGTTCTATTGCGAATATATATTTGATGAAAGATTTCGAAACCGAAGAACAATTTTTAGGTTTTAAGCTCAATCATTCCAAATTTATCTTCATCTCAACATCACTTTTATTGATGTACACAGGAATTTTGTTCGAATTAATTTACCAAATCGAACCTTATTTCAACTTTATGATGATTGTAAGTTATGTATTGATTTATACATTATTTTTTATTGCTTTTGTTTTAGCACTGCGCGAAAAACTAAATTTAGGAAATGCTTTGCAACTTATTTTACAAATTTCTGCAGCTTTCTGCATTCTATTTTTACCAATGTTTGCCGAAATTCCGTTGTTACCAAGCAAAATAAATTACAACATCGGTAGTTATTTCCTTTATTTGAGTTATCTCATTCCAACCGCATACATTATTTATTTAGTTGTAAAAAGTAGCGATTTCCATAGCTCCAAAGCAAAACAAATCATCAGCATGATTGTCTTGGTTTATGTGATTAGTTTCGAGAAATACAATGGTTTTATGTTGATAACACTTGACGAAAGCTCTTCTAATTTTTCGCATCAAGCCGATATTTTCCGAATGATATTATTGCCAATTATTTGGGCCGTTTTAGGATTTGTATTGATTTATTTCGGATTGAGAAAACAACTGAAAGGTTTTCCTATTGTTGGAATTATATTATTTGGATTGATTATTCTAAAATTATATTTCGTAGATGTTTGGGAAATGAGCAATATTTTCAGAATAATATCTTTTATCGTTTTAGGAATTTTAATCTTATTAACTTCTTTTATGTATCAAAAACTAAAAAATTTGATGGTTAATTTGATGGAAAAACCCAGCGAAAACAAAGAAGCTGAACAATAATGTTCAGCTTCTTTGTTAATTATTTCTTTTCAATGCTTCAGCAATTACACGCATATCATCCGAAGAAGGCGACTCGAAAACCTCTAAATGGAAATATGGAACAACAGCAATAATATGATCGAAAATATCAGCCATAATCACTTCATATTCGTTCCAAACTGTTGTATTTGTAAACATAAATAGTTCAATTGGCAAACCGTGCTCGGTTGGTTGAAGTTGTCGAACCTCGAACATCAAATCTGTTCTAATTTTTGGACTATTATAGGTATATGTCTTGATATATTGTCGAAAAAGACCAATATTCGTCATTCGTCTTCCATTCGCCAAAATCGTTGGATCAACTTTATTCGATACATTATATTGATTGATTTCATTCGTTCTATCTACAATAAAATCATGTAACATTCGGATTTTTTTCAATTCTTCAATTTCTTCTTCAGTCAAAAATCGAATCGAATTCATTTTAATATTTATCGAACGTTTAATGCGTCGTCCACCAGCATTTTGCATACCGCGATAATTACGAAACGAATCTGAAACCAAGGCATACGTTGGAATTGTTGTAATTGTTTTATCAAAATTCTGAATTTTTACCGTTCCTAAATTAATTTCAGTAACCGTTCCGTCTGCGCCATATTTTGTCATTTCAATCCAATCGCCCACGCGCACCATATCATTCATCGAAACCTGAATACTCGCCACAAAACCTAATATCGAATCTTTAAAAACCAACATCAAAACCGCCGAAGCTGCTCCCAAAGAAACCAAAAATGTAATAGGCGATTTCCCTGTCGCAATCGAGAAAATTAGGATTCCGCAAACAAAGAAAACTAAAATATTCATCACTTGCAGATAACTATCAATTGGTTTATCCGAAAAAGATTTATTACCTCGAAGAAAATCCCTGAACGCTTTAAAAATTGCATTAAACAACAATCCAACCGCAATTATCAACGCAACATCTGTAATTTGCATCGCAATTTTGATCCAATTCGGAAATCCTTTGAAGATAAGCGGAATCGCTTCTTTGGCGACAATTACAGGAACAATATGTGTTGCAAATTGCAAAACTCTATTCTTGATCAATAAATCATCAATCTTGGTCTTACTTTTTGCAATAAAGTTGGTTAAAACGAGCAGTAACACTTTTCGTAATAAAAAATCGATCGCATATAATATAATAACTAACAAAATTGACAGAATAATTGTTGTCATTATTGTAGTAGAATAACTCGATAATCCCAATTTGGCAATCATTTCGAGCATTGAGCGATACACATCGCTTTGAATATTTTCGTCTAAAAGTTCCATTTGAATAAAAACTAATGCAACAAAAATAAGTTTATCCTTTTCATAATTTACAACAACTGATAAATTACATTGAAATTTGTTGGTTTCTTAATTTATCTTGGTTCAAAACAATGAAAAGATTATATTTGTTAGATTAATCTAACTTATTTATTAAAATTAATGTTTTCAAACCCGTTGATATTTGCTTTTAGTTTAACCTTTCTTGCCGGAATTAGTACTGGAATTGGAAGCCTTTTGTGTTTATTGTACAAAAAATTCAATCCAAAATTCTTAGGCGTAATGTTAGGAATTTCTGCTGGCGTAATGCTTTATGTCTCTTTTGTAGAAATTTTGACCAAAGCAAAATTATCTTTATCAACAGTTTTTGGAGAAAAATTAGGTTACACATATACTTTATTAGGATTTTTTGCTGGAATTTTAATCATTATTTTAATCGATAAAATATTACCTCATCATCATTGTGAAGAAAATAAAACAGAAACAAACGATCAGAAATTATTACGTTTGGGATTATTTTCAGCTTTAGCTTTATCAATTCATAATTTCCCTGAAGGATTAGCAACTTTTTTGTCCGCTTTAGAAAATCCAACTTACGGAATTTCTATTGCATCAGCTATTGCTATTCATAATATTCCAGAAGGAATCGCCGTTGCTATACCAATCTATTACGCGACAAAGAATAGAAAAAAAGCATTTCTATATTCTTTTTTATCAGGATTAACAGAACCTATTGGCGCATTAATTGGCTATTTTGTGTTGTTACAATTTTTTGATGAATCAATTTTCGGAGCAATCTTCGCGAGCGTCGCAGGTATGATGGTTTACATTTCGATCAATGAATTAATTCCGACCGCAAACGAATACGCTGGAAAAAAATTATCAACTTACGGAATTGTAATCGGAATGTTTGTAATGGCGGTTAGTCTTGTACTTTTTATGTAAAAACAAAAAAACTTCCCGGAGAGAGAAGTAATTTTGAGAAATGATATAAATTAACACATGAGGATTTTGTTACTGCAAATGTATGCAGCAAATTAAATTTAAAGCTTAACAGAATATCAATAGATTGTTAAGCGAAGATTAAATAAAAAGATGATGAAAAATATACTTTTACTTTTTTGCTTTACTATAATTTATAGTTGTTCGTCGTCTTCAGATTTTCATAATATAAATGATCACATTGAAGATGGAAAATATTGCGCAAATGTCAAGGTTAAAACGAATAAGTCAACAAAGATATATCGATTAACTATAACAACGAAAAATAATTATCTGCATAAAATTGATTGGCCAAATGGTGGCTGGCTGGATAATTCACATTACAAACTTCCTGAATTTTATGAAAACGAAGCTACTTTTACAGATGATAGAGTCCGAAAATTTGAAGTAAAAATTATACAAAAAGGAGAATTTAAATAAAAAAGCTCGAAACTAATGTTTCGAGCTTTTGCTTAGTACTCGGAGTGGGGATTTTCGAATACTAAAATATAGTAATTAATAACATAGTACAATATAGTTGACATATTGTCACAGACCTTTCTGTCAGTGCGTTTAAACTTTTTTTACTATATCATTAACTATTATTGAACAATAATAACTACTATATAGATGTGGTACAAAATGTGGTACAAAAATCCTGCACTACTCTTGATAACACTTTCTTCAAAAAAAATAAAAAATGATTGAAGGAAAATTTTATCCAAGTAAAAAACAAGGTATATGTACCTTGTATTATCGTTTGAGAAAATCTCGAACATCAGATTACAAAGTGACTATTAAGCATATTAAAATCAATGCAGAATCATGGGATACAACAAAACAAAAATTTAACCGAAACTGTATTCTTACAAACTATGCTGAAGTTCAAAAAATTATGCAGGAATTTGATTCCTCTGTATATGAACTTAATATTAAGTTAATGATTAAAGGGCAATCTATGAACAATGAAATCTTAAAAAATCATTATTTAGATTTTTTTAATTTAGGCTCTAAAACAAAAATTGATTCAAATACTTCCTTCACTTCTTATTACTCCTATTATATTGAAAGAAATATAAAAGTAGACGAACAAAGCGTAAACGGTAAAAACTTAGGAAAAAACACTATAAAAGGATATAAGTCAACGTTTAATATTTGGAAAAAATTTGACAAAAACAGGAATATTAAGCTATGTGAAATTGATTACAAAATATTTTCTTCATTTATTAAATTTCAAGAAACAAAGTTAAAATATAGCAGAAACACTATTGCTACTAATAAAAATAAACTCAATGCTATTCTTAAATATGCATACAAAAGCGGGATAGATGTTCATCAAGATTTTATCCGAGGAAACTTCGTATACAAAGAAGAGGAAACTGATTCTGAATACTTAACTCAAGAAGAAATATCTTCAATAATTAATTTGAATTTTATTCAAGACACGACAATTGATTATGCAAGAGATTGGTTTGTATTACAATTATTTACTGCTCTAAGGGTTTCAGATTTATTTGTTTTAACAAAAAATAATTTCATCAAGGATTTTATTATAAAAAAAACAAGAAAAACAGGTAAAGAAGTTATAATTCCTATTCTACCCGAAACATTGGAGATAATAAAAAAATATAATGGATTACCAAATAAAATAAGTGAACAACAATATAATTATTACATTAAGAAAATTTGTGAACTAGCTCAAATTAATGAATCTATTGAAGGTCATAGAGTCATTTCTAATGAAGAAGGAATCAGAAGAAAAACAAAAAGTAAATACCAAAAATTTGAGTTAATTAGTTCTCATACTGCTAGAAGAAGTTTTATTACTAATTTATCAATGAATCCTAATATCACTAACTATGAAATTATGGCTGTTTCAGGACATAGTTCTACTAAAACACTTGAACTTTATGTAAAATCTTCAAATAAAGAAAGAGCTACTTCATTAAAAGATAAACTACTTAACAATCATCAATAATGTAATTATATTACAAAAGAATTCAATATAATACAATTGTTTCTAATACAATTACGGTTTTACGTAATTTATATTTAATTAATAATTGTTTTTTTGTTGAAAATTTACAATTATGAAAAAAATTTATTCTTTAGCATTAACATTTGGTTTATTATATGGTGCAAATGCCCAAAATTTAGAAAATGTTAAGTTTGGTATTAAAGGCGGTATGAATCTTAGCAAAATGACTAATTTCACATCTAAAGTTGGATATCATGCTGGTGTTAAAGCTGAATTGAATTTACCTCAAATTAGTGAAGGAGTATTTATAGAAGGTGCTGTATTAGTTTCATCAAAAGGAGCAAAACTTGATTATTGGGGTTTTGGAAAAAGTAAAGTAGAAGCAGCTTACTTAGAAATTCCAATCCAATTAGGATATAAACATTCTATAAACTCTGATATGAAATTAATGGGTAGTTTCGGACCTTATTTCGCATATGGATTATTTGGAAAACAAACAATTGACTACGATTGGGATGGAGAAACAGATAGAGAAAAATATGATACTTTTGGTGATGAAGGTTTAAAAAGATTTGATTTTGGTTTAGGATTAAGTGCAGGAATTGAGTTTAAACAAAAATATCAATTTTCAATTGGATATGACTTTGGTTTAATGAATATATATAATACTTCAACTGATGATGAAGACACTGATATTACAGGGAGCTTAAAAAATAGCAATTTGAAAATTTCAGTAGCATATTTATTTTAACAATAATCAAAATAATCAATATTGATAAATTATAAAAGGTGATTTGACTTGTTTCACAAATGAGAATCACCTTTTTTGTACTTAAAAATAAATTTAATCACAAACACTAAAGAAATTAATAACTACAAAACCTTTTAAACAATGGAACTATTTTACTCTTTAATTTGGATGAACATAAGGTTTATTTCTATAACTCTTTGGTTTTATCACCTATTCTCATGGGCATGTATTCAAAATTTTAAATTTATTAATTTACTTCACAACAAATACCCTAAATTAATTGAATATAGTAAAACATTTTACAATGCAATCGAATGGTTCATAAATTTTTTATTTGAAAAACTTGACTTTAATAAAGGTATACATCCCTTGTTGTTCACAGGTATCATTACATTTTTAATGGTACTATTAAAATGGCATTATAATAAAAAAACTGAAATGAGCCCAGAAGCTTATCTCTTTTACTTAAATTACAAGAATAGTGATGTTTACAAATTAGGACAAGAAAAAATTAAAGAAAGTAAAATAAAAAAAACATCAAAAACTAAAAAGGATTGGCTAACAGGAGAGGAGTATATTCAACATTATGAAGATGGCAAAGAAGTAGGTAAGTCAAAAAATAAAAAATCATTATGGGGTTCTGAATATGTTCAGCATTATGATAAAAATGGAAAAGAAAGCGGACGTTCTGTTGAAAAAGAACCATTATTTGGAGAAAATTATACTCAGCATTATGACTCAGAAAAAAAAGAATCAGGTCGCTCAAAATTAAAAAATCCTATATTTGGTAATGAATATGTTCAAAATTACAATGCTGATAAAGAAAAAATTTCAAAATCAAAATTAGAAAGCAATTGGTTAACAGGTGAAAAATATACACAACATCATATAGACAAAGATTATTTAAATAAGAAGTATGATGATAAACTAAGAGATTTAAATGATAATATAGATTATAGCGATGATGAACATGATGATTTTTACGATGAATATGATGATGACTATAATCAAAAATAACAAAAGATGCATAAAAGCATCTTTTGTTA
>NZ_JAOCFS010000048.1:0-11534 GCF_029842105.1 Empedobacter sp. GD03797 | reverse complement strand
CTTACTTAACATAATCGAAATTATCTACCAATAAATTTTAAGGTAAATCACTGATTTTAAACAAGTGCCGTTTTGAATAAATGAAATTGAGTTTGAAAACGCTCTGAAAACCGCATTTTTACGTTCAATGAACATATCCAAAACGGTCAAAATATCCAGATGATTTTATATAAAACTTAAAGATAAGAATCCCTTGAGATAACTCAAGGGATTTTTTTATGTAAAAAAAATTGTCTAAAAAAGTGCCAAAATAGAAGTCTGCTTTTAGGGGTGAAAATTCTGTCCTTTTTTTTCTAAACCCTTTTATTTAGTATTGTACAGATGATTTATAAAAGGGAATAATTGTGTCAGTAGTTACACCAACCTATTGAGATAAATTTACAATAATTAATATTAAACAACTGAATAATAATAAGAAGAAGAAAATAGGTTGAGCGTTTTTTCTGTCCTTTCTAAATTAAGAATGAAAACGTAGGTTTAACAATAAATTTTAGGAGGGTTATTCTGTGGTTGAAATCCTTGTGAAGAAAATAAAAAAATGAAGATATTTTGTTTTATTGAAAATACATGGTTCTATTGTGATAAATATGGCAAATACAAATTGTATGGGTATAGCGAAATGTTTAATAAAAATGAAAAATGGAGAAGAAGCAAAATGTTTGCCGACGGATTGTTCTTCTCCAGGATTCTTTCCAAAAAATAATATTTATGGAATACATTCATTTTGAAATAATACGAGAAATATTTTCAACTACAGTTGATCTTATCGATATTATTCTCTTTTGTTACTTTTTAAGGGATAAAAAGTAATGTAAAATTAGTAAAAAAAAATCACGGACAATTTATCCGTGATTTTTTTAATTCCATCAAAAAGGATAATTAAAACAAAAATTTAAAATCAAGTCCTTTATTTGGTTTAGATATTTTTTCAAAATTTTGAATTTCTTCTTTTAGTTGAGTTGAATATTCTTGCTTCATGAAATGTCTAAAAATAGATATATCTTCTTTTTCTCTGGTTTCAATCAAAGCTTCAATATAATCCACTTTAGATTCAGAATTAACGATCGCTAAAGGAAGATTGTAATATTGTTGAATATAATTCATTAGTAATCTTGAACTTCTTCCGTTTCCGTCATAAAAAGGATGAATTGACACCATATTAAAATGAGCATCAAAAGATAAATTTACCTGATCTTCTATAGATAGATTTGTTTTCATTTTATTTTGAATAGTAGAAACTAAATCATTCATTAATCTTTCTACTTTGTCATAATTAGGAAAATAAGTGGCTCCAGCCATAACATTTCCTTTTCTAAATTCTCCTTTGCTAGCATCAACAGTTCCAAGAATAGTTTCGTAAACTGATCCAGTATTTTTTAAAACAAGTTCTCCAATGTTTTTAATTAATTCAACAGAGATAGGTGTTTTTTTATTTGCCTGTTCAATTACATAAATTAAAGCTTTATAATGATCTGTTACCATCAAGGAATGCTCTAAAGGTTTTCCTTTAGGTGTCAAGCCATCATTGATTAAAACGGAAGATTCAATTTCGGTTAAAGTTGAACCTTCTAATACTGTTGAATGATGAACAACTGAAATTAGATTAAACTTATCGTGATCAATCGTCTTTTCTATTCCAAGTTCTTTATATTTATTTATTAAGGATTTCATTGTTTTTATTTTTAAAGATCAACAAGTATATTTTTAATCAATTATCTTCATTCAAATAAATGATTTATTTCCTATTCTTAATTTCTCCGTTTAAGCTTTCATACTTTTTTATATAATCTTGAAAAGCTTCTTCAAAAATATCTTTGATTTTTGAACGCTCCCAATAAGCTATATTTTTTATTTTTTCTAATGTATCTATTTTAACTAATTGTGTTGTTTTAGTTTCTAAATAAACAGCTTTAGGTGAAATGTTTTCTTGTATAGATGGTTGTTGAATTGTTTCGTTTTTCTCTACAATAATATCCTGGTTACCTTGTAGTAACCCCTCAATACCTTTTGATAATATACTTTTCTTTCCCATATTTCTTTTATTTATTATAAATATTATATTTCATAAAAATATAATATTTAAAGTATTTCCAGTATTTCTTTTGTTAGATCCTTATAATCTTTAGCACCATTTGATTTGTCATCATAAGAAAATATGTCCATCTTATTTACAGGAGCTTCAGCAAGTGAAACGTTATCTCTAATTTTTGTCTGAAGAGTTTTATCTTTAAAATAATTGTTGACCATAGTATTAATTTCTCTATTCAAAACTTTACGAGAGTCGAATTGAGTTAAAAATACTCCAGCTAATTCTAAGTTCTGATTTAATCTGCTTTGTACTTTTACAATTACATCAGATAATTTTTTTAATCCCTGTAAAGCTAAATATTCAGCTTGTAAAGGAATTAATATTTTATCAGAAGCAGTGAAGGCATTTATTGTCAAAAGACCTAAAGATGGAGGTGTGTCTAATAAAATATAATCATATTTATCTTTGATTTTTGATAATCTCTCTTTTAATATGAATTCCCTTCCTGCTTCTCCAGAAAGTTCTATATCGATAGCTGACATATCTAATGTAGAAGCAATAATATCGAAATTTTCTTTGTATTGTAGAGGAGTGATTTCTACTTGTTCTGTTAATGTTTTGTATATATTTTTTTCTTCATTCTCTAAACCTAAACTATGAGTTAAATTAGCTTGAGCATCTAGATCAACAATTAAAACTTTATGACCTAATTTGTGAAGAGCAGCTCCTATATTAATTGTAGATGTAGTTTTTCCTACACCTCCTTTGTGATTTGATATACTGATAATCATTATTTCTTATGTTTATAACAAATGTATTATTTCTATTAAATATAAAAAATAAAATATTTAATAGAAATAATAGAAATAATAGAAATAATAGAAATAATAGAAATAATAGAAATAATAGAAATAATAGAAATAATAGAAATAATAGAAATATAATATTGATATTAAAGATTATATTTATTAATTATTTTACGTTCTAGAACTTTTTTTATTGCTCCAATTACATATCCTTTCACATTTTTTGCATCCATTGCAAGAGGACGAATTTCAGAAAGTAAATCAATAAGTTCTCCTTCTGCAAAATTATTATAAGCAGATTCAAACAAACTTAAATTGTTTTTCAATTCGCCATCAGTAAAATGATATTGAGTTTTTAAATATTCAATTTCATTATCTTTGATAAACCAACGTTTTGACATTTGTTTCAAAACGGTTTTTTTCTTTAGATCTTTATCCTCGTTCTGAGGTTGAAAAATTGGAATAAAACGGATACTTGAGATAGGAGTAGTCTTTTTACGTTCTTCTGGAAGAAGAACATATTCAAAAGTATATTCACTTTTATCATCAAGTTCCTTTTTTGCAACTTCAATAACTTTCCTTACAAAATCACTTTGTTTTTTGTACTTATCATTCAGCATAAGAATCTCACGTAAATAATCAACGCTATAATTTATGGGCTTTTTTTGTTTACTGAATAATTCATAAAATCGCATTGCATAAATACTTTCAAATTTCATAGCAGTAGCTAACTCATATTTTCTATATCCTTTAGAAAAATCCATTAAAGCAGAAGCAATATGCGGATTTAGAGAAAAATTCACATATGTTGTTTTTTCATCTGATCCTTTTACAATTTTTGGATTTTGAATCAACGAAAAAGCTTCCCATTCTTTGTTATCTTCATACTCGAAAATCTTTTTCATTAATGAAATAAATGCTTCTTTTATTCTCACATAATTTTGGTCTTTCTCTCCATTCAAAAATTTAGATACAGGAATAGTAATTTTAGAGTCTTGGAACAAGCTGTACTCAATTGAATATTTCTGATCTAAAGTTTTTCCTTCCAACATTTCTTGTAAGAGTTCAACAATTCTATATACAATTCTTTTTTCATAGACATTGAAATCATATTTAGCAGTTGTTATTATGTAGGATTGGATTAATTCCTTATTATCTATTTTACTTCCCATTTTTATTAGCTTACGACAGAATGAATGTTAAAATGCTAACTTACGAATTATATTTTCATAATTCGTAAGTTGCATTCAAAAAGTCGTAAGTGAAAACAATTATAGCATTCAAAAAGTCGTAAGCTAACATTCAAGAAGTCGTAAGTAAACTTTTTTAAGCGTCGTAACTTTCTGATAATCATAAATTTGATTTGTTTTTTTAAAAATAGATAAGTAATGTAATAATAAGCTATGTTTATTAAATACAAAAACATAGTCATTTTTTCGTTTTTAAGGAGTCATTTTTTCGTTGAAAAATTGACTTTTAGGAGTTCGCTTGAATTGTACTGTTTTCGTTGGAATGAAAAACAAAAACAAATTGACGTGACTTTTTTATGTGCACCAGGGGGCGGCGCGATTTTTTAAAACTTTAATAGGTTTTATCTATTAAACATTTGATTATTAGATTTTTAACTGTAATTTTGTCAGTCAATTTAATGATAATCGTTAAATTTGAAAGCGAAACGTTTATTAACGACTTCTTTTGAGGTCGTTTTTTTGCGTTTTAAGCGACATTTTGTTTTTTATATAGAATTCATCGGATACTTATAGATAGTCTATTTATCATCCTAAGAAGCGTGTTAGAGATGATGTTTTATCTTGTAGAAACAAATGATTTTGAATTCATTCTTTATTATGAATAGATTTTTTTAGATGGAAAAATCTATCAAAATTGAAAAAGCATATAGTAGAATATGGATTTATTTTTTGCGTTATTTTTATCTTTATAACTAATTCAATATTTGTGCTTATTCATTATATTTTGTATCTTGCCTTAACTGAATTTATAAAAAGGAGTTTTTTATATCTGAAAAAATGATGGAGAATAAATTTTTAAAACAGTAGTTTAGCTTAATATTTTGTGCAAGATGTACCTTTAGCAATACAAAAAGCTTAAAATCTCTCATTTCATTCCGATTTTATCTTTTCTTGTGCTAATCAGGTTCTCTTGTTTTGTTCCCTAAATCGGTCACAAAAGTTTCCATCTTCGATGGATCATTTTATTCTAAAATGCTTTTTTTGAAACAAAGTTTCAATTCATTTTTAAAGGTATTTTTATAAATGAAGTCGTTTTTATTTAAGTAATAATTATCTGTTTTTTTTTATTTTATTTCTTGTATTATGGAGGAAGAAATCAATTGGGAAGATTTTGTAAAGAAAGAAGAACTTCGATTTGATCGAAGTCAATATGGAAAGTTAGGAGGACGACCTAAAAAGAAAGCATCAGATAAAAAATCTAAATCCATTTATATTCGTGTATCAGAAGAAGAATTCGCTTTATTACAGAAAAAAGTAATCGCTTCTGGACAAAATCAAAGTCAATATTGTCGAAATGTTTTATTGAATTCAGGAGTAGTACCTACTATTCAGTCAGTAGGAACAGATAAAGAATTACAGCAATTTCGAACACATTTTAGTCGAATTAGTAATTATATGAAATTTAAAGATCCTCTTTTGAATTTAGAAGTTATGAAAGTAATTGAAAAAATGAATCGTTATTTAGATGATCGGAATAGGGAGAACCACTAAAGGAAGTATAAAGGCTATTGCTTATGCTTCTCGAGAAAATAAGGCAGAGCAGAAAGCGTTTGCGACAGAAATTAGTCGTAATGGTCTTGTAGGAGAAAATGCTCGTGCGATTTACCATGAACTTATGGCTGTGGCTCATCAAAATCATCGTGTAGCTAAACCATTTTATAATGTGGTTTTATCTCCTTCAGCAGGACATACACTTAATTGGACGTTGGAAGATTGGGAAAAGCTAGTGGATGATTTTTTAAGTAAAAAGAATTTAGTAGGTAATCAGCATATTGCTTATTTACATCAAGATACAGATACTTCTCATTTGCATTTAATTGTAAATCGTATTGATTTTAATGGAGAGAATAAAGTAAATCAACGATTTATAGGTATTCAAACCAGTACAGTAGCCAATGAATTAGCTAAGGATAGAGGTTGGGAAACTGTATTAGAAGAGACTAAGAAAAAAAGTGATCAGCAAATCCAATTGTATGGAAATGTATTGATTAATGGACTTAAAGAGTGTTTGAATTTGGAGGATTTATCGACTAATTTAAAAGAATTAGGGTATGGATTAAATCTTCAATTTGATCAAAATGAGCGATTAAAAGGCTTGAAAATTTTTCAATTTTCGGAAGTTTTAGAGAATGAAAAACGAAAACAAAACAGGCAAAAACCTAAAAATTATGGCGTAAAGTTTAGTGAGCTTTCACGTGGACATGAGAGTTTTAAAAAACTAAAAGCAGTTAATTTACAGGTGTTTTTAGAACAGAAAGCTGAGAAAGTAAAGCTTCAACAGGAGCAAGAAATAAAACCAAAAAGAAATTTTGGAAGAAGATTTTAAAATAACTTAAACTTATGAATGAAAATAATAGACCAAAAAGACCAGAAGAAATTTTAGCCGCGTTGAGTGCTGAAGGAAATAGAATAGAACAGTTAACGAAAGAAATTGATGAAAAGATTTATGCTTTTTATGGGATTCAAAAGCAGTTTATTGAGAATGGTAATTTGATTACAGCTGAACATAAAAAGGTTTTAGCTGATTTAAAGAATTATAAATTGCCTGAAATCTCATTGGATGCTTCTGCTAAAAAGCAATTTGAAGAAGTGAAAGAGTATGAGAAAAATGCACGTAAAAAGGATCGTACAATTCCATATTTAATCTTTATTATCTTTCTTTTGGTTGTCACTTTTGTCTATTTTTTTAATCAAGATTTACGCGTTAAAAAGGAGGTAAAGGAAAATTTAATCAATGAAATTTATTCAAAAGGGGATACGATTGTCTCTAAAAAACACTTTGATCTATCGGTTACAAATATTAATATTATGAATGAATGGATTAAGAAAAATCCAAAGGATAGTGAGAAGTTTATTAAATTCTTCAATAAAAAAAAAGATGGATATCCCCTTAAATATCCAGAGTAAGTTAAGCTACATATTTTAAAAATTGTAAATTGACACTGTCCAAAATTCTGTGTAAATATATTTCAGGAGGGTTTGACTTTTTTATAGTTGAACCCTTTTTTTCAAATATAGGATTAAAAATTGATCAATAATAACTCCCCAGTTTCTTACTGGCATAGACCATTTTTTAGTTGCTTCTCTCACAGCCAAATATACGGATTTCATAACAGCTTCATCTGTAGGGAAGGATAATTTATTTTTAGTGTACTTCCTTATTTTACCGTTTAAATTCTCAATTAGATTGGTGGTGTATATGATTTTCCTAATATCTACGGGGAATTCAAAGAAAACCGTAAGGTCTTCCCAGTTGTTTTTCCAGCTTTGGATGGCATAAGAATGTTTATGTTACCATTTAGCTGGAAATTGCTTTTTGTCCTTCCAAACAACGTATTTACAAGCATTTCTTATTTGATGTACAACGCAGATTTGTGTTTTAGACTCAAGAAATATAGTGTGTATAGTATCAGTAAAACCATTTAAGTTATCAGTTGCTGTAATTAAAATATCTTCGGTACCCCTGGCTTTTATATCGGATTAAAACTAGCATCACGATCTCTAGGAACCTTTATTTCTTCTTCGCCATAACTCGTTTTTATCTTTTTACTAGAATAACCATTACGCACATTTTCTTGCTTGCGTAAATCATGCTTATCGTAATCCAGGTGAGCATCTAACTCACCTTCTAACATTTTTTCAATTCCTCGCTTTTGTAAGTCTTTGAGAAAGTTTTGGAGTTCATCGCCAGTTTTAAAATGTTTGAAAAAATCATCCGGAAATAGGTCTTTTGTTTCCATAAATATGTAAATATTAAATGTATAAAAAAAATTCTGCTCGATTTTAACCCAAGCAGAATTTTATACTTACACAGTTTTTGGTACAGTGTCTCATTTTAATTCATAAAAACATTACATTTCTTTTGATATAACCTATATCATTTTTTGATCATCCACAGAATGGCTATCTAGTTACATGTAAGGATGTAAAAGTGTAGTTGTTAATGTAGAATTCACCATATCCTGATTCAGTTTTGTCGCATCAACAGGCTGTCCGATTCCTATATTCACTAAAGTAGTATTTGATCCAAGCTGTCTATTTCTACATGCCGCTTGTATTTCATAACTACCTTGTTCTAATTTATCTAATGTTACATTCAAGTTAAATATCTTATAAGATCCAGGCACACCTCTTACTACATCAGATCTTACAGCCTTTAATTTAAACCCTTCATTATTTTTTTTCATAAAGATTCCACATGCAAAACTAGCAGAATTCCCTGTTGAATTCGATGATCTATTTATTTGCACAGTTGTTTGAAAACTTAATGTTACTTTACTAGAATTCGTAGCATCTTTTACTACAAAATTATCTTTATTATTCGTCATAAAACTCCATCCAGCATCATTTGAATCTAATTCATATGAAGTTATACTACCTGTACTATTAAAAAATAATCCTACTTTATCTATAGTCGTGTTTAAATAATATAATGAAAGACTACCTGTTCCATCTGCTACTTTGTAAGTTTTCCATACATTAGTTGGATACTCATTATCCTTTACTTGTAACACTTGATTTAATGTACCTGCATCACCTAAAGAATTATCATTTCCTGCTAATCGTAACTCTTTTCTTAAATTTAAATCCCCATTAATGTCAAGAGTTTTAGTAGGGTTCTTTGTGTTAATTCCAACTTGAGAATATGTATATGAATAAGAAAAAATTACAAGTAATATATTTATATAGAGTTTCATGTTAATTGAATATTGAATTAAAATTTTCAGGTATTTCGTATACATCTACTTTTAAAGATGATTGTGCCATAAACGTATTAATATTTGTGACTGCATCTACATTTCTTCCTATAGCCAAATCCCTTGTAGACCCACTTAGTTTAGCACAAGCGATATTAATACTATGAGAACCTAAAGTTAAATTTGATGTACCACCAATCTGAGTATGAGTTAGAAATGTACTAGTAGAGCTACTTGTATAAATGGTATTGATCCTAGCACTTTTCAGTTTTCCATCTACGAAAATACCACAAGTATACTTTATGTTTTCACCATTTGTTGAAGTTGAATTATTTTGTTGAACAACAGTTTCAAACTGAAAATAAACTTTACTTGATTTGCTATTTACATTAAACGATTTTGCTAAACCAGGAATTTCATTAAAGCCTTTCAATTTTAAATCAGATAATAAAGCCCCATCTATTAATTCTGTAGAAACATTTACTGAAGAATTGTTATTAGGAGCTATTTGTATTCCAATCTGATCTGAAAATGAATCATTAAAAATTAAGTAAAACTTATTCGGTTCATATTCTGGAATAAGTAATGATTTCCATGTCGGAGGTAAACCTTCTCCTTGCGAAACTAAAATCTGCTCTTTTGTTCCTTTAGATTCTACACTATTATTATCTAAAAAAATTCTCTTTCTTAAACCAAAATCTCCATTTACATCAAGACTAGATTGAGGTGCTCTTGTGTCAACTCCTACTTGAGCTTGTGTCAATGCACTTAATAATAATCCAGATATTAATAATTTTATTTTCATCTATTTGCTTTAAATGTAATTAATTCAGCTAAATCAATCTTTAAAAAAGATTTAAGTTGAAAGTTATTTGAATTAGTAGAAGATGTTGTATTTGTTCCTATCGATAAGGTATGACTATTTCCCTCTATTCCTCTACAAGCCATCTCAATACTGTAGGAACCTATGGGAGTATTCTCCTCTGTATAGTTTAGTGTATACATATATTGCATAGGCGAGTTAGTTGTAATGGTCGTAATTTTATCAGGTCTTAGAGCAACTAATGTATTATCCTTAAAAATTCCACACATAAATTTTACTTCCCCAACTGAAGAAGTTGTGACAGACTCTACACCTGTTTGGAATTGATAAGTAGTTTTATTCTCACTTGACTTGATTTCCATTATTGTCTTAAGTCCACTTATTTTGGTCCAAGAACTATCAAATTGATCACCTATTTTATTAAGGTAGTTAACACCTGAAATAGTGATAGACTTTATCCCAATATTATCATCTATAACATATGTATTAATCAATTTATATTGTCCATTCTCCATAAATGGAACATTTACATATTTCCATGTTGGAGACATCCCTACTCCTTGAGATACTAAAACTTGATCTTTTAACCCTGCATTTCCTTTTGTTAAATCATTTCCTCCTACACGTAAAGAATTTCTTAAGATAATATCACCTTCTACATCAAGTTTACTTTTAGGAAAAAGAGTTCCGATGCCTATTTGGGAAAATGCATAGTTTGACAATATTATAGCTAATAATCTTACTTTCATAGTTTTATATTTAGTTAATGGATAGGCAAAAGTAATTCAATTTTGATTAAAAATAACTATCTTTTAGAAAATTAAGTGATAAAATATTATTTTTTTAAGATTAATAAAATTCTTGTTAAGAAATCAATTACTTACACTTTTTATGTAATTTATAGATATTGTCCAGAATTTTGTGTAAATATATTTCAGATTGGTTGATTTTTTATAGTAGAGCCTTTTTTCTAAAATAGTTAAAAATTTATTTAAAATTATCCCCAATTAAGAATTTATAGAGTCCATTTCTTAGAAATTAGCATTAATGATATATAAAAAAGGCTTCTTCAAATCTTCGTTTGGAATACCATCTTGTTTTTGGTGTATTTGTGATGAATCTTAAACACAATTCTATTCATCTAAATAGTACTATAAACCGATTCTAAGGGGTAGTTTTGCCAATCTAAATTTGCCTATTCACTTTATCAGTAATGATAGATATCGCTGATGTAGAGATTTTATAGCTATATAATTCGAGTTCCTGTTTATATCTGAAAAGCTAAAACCTTTTGTATAAAGTGAATTATCATACTTTTAAAAGAAACTGATTTGGATTGATATTTAGTGTAGAATAATAGGTTAAAAAAACCTTTCACGATCTCTTAGAACTTTTATAATGATTCTCTATATTCGTTTCTTTAATGTTTTGAAGATATATAAATATTACAAAAACATTTTTTTCCATTTTGCTATTGTATTTCTGCTTAATTTAAAATGATTAGCAAGTTCATTATTATTAAGATTATGTTTTTTTTGATAATCTAGTATTTCTTTTCTATCTAATATGGAGTAAGACCGATATTTTTGATTTAAACTTTTTATATTGAGATTTTTTTCACCAAAAATTTTTCTATTAAGAGCTATGACATCAAATGTAGACAAAGTAGTTTTATTAAGAATACCTTGACAAATCTCTTTTTTTTCAGGATATTTTATATTAAGAATATCTTCGTAAATTTTTTTATAATCAGGTGTATTTATTTTATTCTGCCTTTTCATCTTTTTGTATATCTACAGTATTTGTTTCTATATAAATTTGATAGAGTATCTATTGTTCGCTTTCAAACTAATTAGATATTTCGCTTTAAAAATTAAGTCAGAGAGTTTTTATTTATATAATATATATTTTCCTTTAAAATATAACGAC
>NZ_JAOCFS010000047.1:0-12258 GCF_029842105.1 Empedobacter sp. GD03797 | reverse complement strand
ACATGATATAAATTGATGAGAAGCTGAAATAAATTCAACTTGACATAATTGTCATTCCGAGCTTGTCGAGGAATCTCAGATTCTTCATTTCGCAAAAGATACATTCAGAATGACATTATACTAAAAATGCTCCTTTAATTAAAAGGAGCATTTTTAATATAATGTAAAAGTTGTTCTTATAAAACTTCTTTAATTGCTGCGTTCAATTTTTCGGTAATATCTTCAATAGAACCTACTCCATCAATCTCAACCCATTTTCCTTGCGCTTTGTAGTGCTCTGCTACAATTGCAGTTTTCTCGTAATATTCTGTAATACGATCACGGATAATTTTTTCGTCCACATCATCTGCACGACCAGAAGTTTTTCCGCGCTCTAATAAACGTTGAACCAAAATTTCGTCATCCACAACTAATGCTAATGTAATCGAAACTTCGCTTTCGTATTTATCTGCTAAGATTTTATCTAAAGCCTCTGCCTGAGATGTTGTACGTGGATATCCATCAAAAATATATCCTTGCGCATTTGGATTGTTATCTAAATGATCAACCAACATATTTGTTGTTACCTCATCTGGAACTAATTGTCCCTTGTCCATGTAAGATTTCACAAGAGCGCCTAATTCTGTTTCATTTTTAAGGTTGAAACGAAATAAGTCTCCAGTAGAAATTTGAGGAGTTTGGTACTTTTCTTCTAAAAATTTAGCTTGTGTTCCTTTACCACTGCCAGGAGGTCCGAACAATACAATGTTTAGCATTTTGTTTTAATGTTTTATTTGATAAATATCTGGTAAATTTCTTCCTAATCCGTCAAAATCTAATCCATAACCTACTACAAATTTATCAGGAATAGAGATTCCTACTAAATCTACCTTTAAATCTTTTTTGTAAGCATCTGGCTTAAATAATAAAGTTGCTACTTTTAATGATTTTACCTTTTTCTCTTTCAAGATTCGGTGCAACTCTACTAACGTATTACCTGTATCTACAATATCTTCTAAAATAATTACGTGACGTCCTTCAACATTCATCGGAATATCCATCTCAATAGTAATTTTCCCTGTTGATTCTGTTCCTTCGTAAGATTTTAATTTCAAGAATGAAATCTCACATTCTCCTTGATATTGTTTTAAGAAATCGCTGAAGAACATTACAACTCCGTTTAATACACCAACAAAAATCGGTCTTTCGTCTTTGTATTCTTCGTAAACTTCGTTTGCCATATTTTTGATGGCGTGTTCTATTTCTTCAAAAGCGATGTACGGAATAAATTTTTTACCGTGAATTTCTATTTCTTTCATTGTTTGAGATATTCAAATATATACTTTTTTTGATAAAGTTTAAAACATTTATCTATTTTATTAGATTGTCATTGAGAAAATGCGTGTTTCTGGCTCGTTATCTATCATTCTCTTATCGAATGTCATACACACATTTCTCACATATGGACGTCCTTCTTCTTTTACGATCAAACCATTTTCTACAAATTCAATCAAATTATCGTCAACCATATCCTGCAACATAGTTTTGATACGATCTACATCATCAAATTTCATATTATCATCAGCCCAAGAAGTTTCTAAATTACACATTAAATTTAGAATATGACGACGCATAATCAAATCTTCTTCTGATAAAATATGACCTTTGAAAACGGATAACTCTCCGTTATTAATTGATTTTTCGTACTCTTCTACCGTTTTCTCGTTTTGTGCAAAACTATACCAAGAATCACTAATAGAAGAAACTCCTAAACCAACCATTAATTGTGTTTTCGAAGAAGAATATCCCATAAAATTACGATGTAATGTATGGTTTTTCATCGATTGATACATCGAATCTTGTTCTAAAGCAAAATGATCCATCCCAACTTCGAAATAGTTCATTTCCTCGAACATTTTCTTTCCTTCTTCATATAATGCACGTTTCAATTCTGGCGAAGGCAAATCTTCGTCATGAAAACCACGTTGTCCAACACCTTTTATCCATGGCACGTGCGCATAACTGTAAAACGAAATACGATCTGGATTTAATTCTTTTGTCAAATTAATCGTTTCCATCATTCCTTCCATTGTTTGATGCGGAAGACCAAAAATCAAATCGTGAGAAATCGATGTAAAGCCAATTTCGCGCGCTTCTTCTGTTGCTCTTTTCACATTCTCGAAAGGTTGAACACGATTAATTGCTTCCTGAACTTTCAGATCATAATCTTGTACACCATACGAAATACGTCTAAAACCTAAATCGTATAAAGCCTGTAAATGCTCTTTTGTTGTGTTATTTGGATGACCTTCTAAACTAAATTCGTGTCCTTCGGCAACATCCGCATATTCAAAAATACCATCAATTAATTTCTTTAAATTTTCTGGAGAGAAAAACGTTGGTGTTCCTCCTCCTAAATGAATTTCTTTAATTTTTGGTCGAGATGAAAATAAATCCACATATAATTTCCATTCTTTCAAAACTGTATCAATATACGGAACTTCTACCGAATGCTGTTTCGTAATTCGTTTGTTACATGCACAAAACGTACACAACGACTCGCAATAAGGTAAATGAATGTAAATTGATATTCCTTCTTCTGCATTACTTTCATCGAAAGATCGTTGAAAAGTTTCAATCCAACCTTTTTTTGTAAAATCATCATTGTCCCAAAACGGAACAGTTGGATAACTTGTGTAACGAGGTCCTGGAATATTATATTTCTGAATTAAATTATTCATTATCTAAAAAATTAAAAATACTTAATCAACTTGACTAAGTATTATTTAATAAATTTTCTTTAAAAATTATTTTTATAGAATTGCCTGACGAACTCTAACCAATTTCGTTAATAAGTCTTCTAACAAATCTAATTGTAACATGTTTGCACCGTCACTTTTCGCGTTTTTAGGATCTGGATGTGTTTCGATAAAAATACCATCAGCACCTACAGCAATCCCAGCTTTTGCAATTGTTTCGATTAATTCTGGTTTTCCTCCTGTTACACCCGAAGCTTGATTTGGTTGTTGCAAAGAATGCGTAATATCTAAAATAACTGGCGCATAATTCTGCATCACAGGAATTCCACGATAATCTACCACTAAATCTCCGTAACCTAACATAGTTCCACGCTCGATAATTGCAACATTACTATTACCAGAATCTGTCACTTTTTCTACAGGAAATTTCATTGCTTCAGGCGAAAGAAATTGACCTTTTTTCAATGTAACATGTTTCCCTGTTTGTGCAGCTGCAACCACTAAATCGGTTTGACGAACCAAGAAAGCAGGAATTTGTAAGACATCTACATAAGCCGCCGCCATTTCTGCATGAAAAGGTTCGTGGATATCTGTAGTTGTTGGAACATCAAAAGTTTCTCCAACTTTTTGGATAATTTTCAATGCTTTTTCATCTCCAATTCCTGTAAAACTATCAATACGAGAACGATTTGCTTTTTTGAAAGATCCTTTAAAAACATAAGGAATCTCTAATTTATCAGTAATTGTTACTACTTTTTCAGCAATTCTCAAAGCCATATCTTCACTTTCGATGGCACATGGACCAGCAAGTAAAAAGAAGTTTGGCGAATCTTTGTGTTTTATCTTTGATAAAGTTTCTATCATTGTGCAAATTTACACAAAGTTATCGACTTATTTTTCATAATTTTGCCTATACTTTATCATTCTTATTTATCGTTTTATGGATTTTTTATCTAACATTGGTATAGCTGATATTTTTGGCTATCTTGCTTCAGTCTTTATTGTACTAGCATTCTTTTTTTCGAAGATTACAATTATCCGCATTATCAATGCAATTGGTTGTGTATGTTTTGTAATTTATGCTGCTATGATTGAGGCTTGGCCAGTCCTTATTCCAAATGCGATTTTATTTTTAGTTCAGGCGTATTATATCGTCTTCAAACCTGGAAAATAATCTTAAAAAACCTTAAAATTGAAAATCCTATCTGCTGTACTAAATAATATTGAAACGGATCAAAGATTAGATAAAGTTTGCCATTCTTTGTTAAAGTTTGGGTACGATGTAGAATTGATTGGCGCGACTATAAACGGAAGACCAGAATTGAATAAACCGTACAAAACATTTTTGATGGAACAAAAGAATCAATCAACAATGAAAAAGTATGCAGAATTTAATTACAAATTGTTTTTCACTTTACTTAAAAAAGCTGATAAACAAACTATTTTATTAGCGAATGATTTGGATAGTTTACTTCCTTTTTATTTGGTTAGTAAAATCAAAAAAATTCCTTTAGTTTTTGATAGTCACGAAATTTATTCAGAATTACCATCATTACACAATCGTCCTAAAACAAAAAAAGTTTGGAAAACTTTAGAACGTTCTCTTGTTCCAAAAATCAAGTATTTTTATACAGTAAGTGATGGATATGCCAATTGGTTTCGCAAGGAATATGGTGCTAATCCGGCTGTGATTAGAAATGTTCCCAACCGAACAAAACTTAACGATAAACAAGATTTAATTTTCTTTCGCTTACCCGAAAATCCAACAAACGATAAAATATTATTGTATCAAGGCGCAATTAACATGAGTCGAGGAATTGACAAAATGATTGAAGCGTTTAAACACATTGATAATTGTCAATTTTGGATTGCTGGCGAAGGACCTAAAAAAACTGAATACGAACAATTGGTAAAAGATTTTAACTTGACTAATCGCATTCATTTTTTAGGAAATATTCCCCCAAAAACTTTAAAAACTATAACACCTTTAGCTGATGTAGGAATGAGTATGGAAGAAGATTTAGGATTAAGCTATCGCTACGCTCTACCGAATAAATTATTTGACTTTATTCAAGCTAGAGTACCAGTTTTAGCAACAAATTTACCCGAAATCAAAAAAATGGTCGAAGAATATAAAGTTGGAAAAGTGATTGACAATCACGAACCAAAACATTTGGCTGAAAAACTACAAGAAATCTTAAACGAAGGAAAAAGAAGTTACCAAGAAAACCTTGCAAATGCTGCAAATGAACTTTGTTGGGAAAATGAAGAATTAAAATTGAAGGAGATTTTTGAAAAAATAAAAAAGTAGATTAAATTTTAATCTACTTTTCTTCTTTTTTATAAATATGTGGATTTTCCACTACTCCTTTTTTAAATACTTTTCTAACGCCCATTCTTAGTGCATTATCAACTTGCAAAACTTGATCCAAAACCTTTTGCTCTGGACGACCTCTAAACGAAGTCACATGAAAAGAATCTGTTTCCCTTAAAGGTTCTTTAGAAAAATAATAATTTGAAACACATTTTCTAAAACCTTCAAACTTTATTGGAGAAACCGAATGCAAAGAATCATTATGCGTTGCCATTACTGCTAATCGATTGAATTTACTAAAAATTGTAATTTGATCATTTTTCAATCCATTTGGCCAAACTTCTAAATTACCACCATATTCTTCTTTCCAATCTGGCGTTACATAATACAATAAATTCAACACACGCCACAATTCTCTTTTCGCATCGTGAGAATTATCCAAATGAGGCTGCAAAAATTGACGATTTCCCATCATAGACAAACCTCCAGCATACAAAGATGAATCTGGAATAGGTTGTTTTATTTCGCAAATCTCAGCAATCAAATTTACGATTCTTTCATCTTGAAAAGCGTAAATAATTTCTTCTAAAATAGGATGATATTGATCCATTTGAACAGCAATATATTTATCTTCTTTCAAACTTTTTTTCAACACCATTTCTTTTTCTTGTGGAAAAACTTGATTTATCTCCAAAACTAATTCTTCTGGCAATAGATCATCAACCCAAAAATAACCGATCTTATCTTTGCTACTATTATATTGTTGACTTATTTCTTCCTTTTGATCAATTAATCGTTGTAAAATTATATCTGCGAATTGATTTCTGTTCATAATCATAAAGTTAATTAAAAATTTGTTTCAAAATAATTTCGGCATTCAATTTATCATTCAAATCATATTCAAGTGTTTCAATATATTCTTTTGATGCTAAAAATGATTGATCTTTTAAATGATTAATAGCTTTTATCAGCTCTGATTTATTCGAAACTTGAACACAAAGTCCACTAATTTTCTCATCATCTATCACATTTTCATTTATTATCGAAAAACGACTATTGAATAATGCATTTATCACTTTTAGTTTTGTTCCAGATTCCTGAAAAGACCACGCTATATTGAGATGTGCTTTTTCGAAAAGATTTTTCAAATGATCAAAATCTTTCAATTTAACAAATTGTATACGAGGATAATTTTTAATTTTTTCTTTTACCCAATTCTCTCTAGAACCTGAAGCAATAACGAAAGGATAATCAATTCCTTTAAACACTTCTATCAAGAAATCGACTACTTTACAATTGTCCGAAGCTCTCAAATCTCCATGATATAAAGCAAATTTTCCTTTTTCACTTAGTGATTGAAAAGTTTCATTTCCATGAAAAACAGGCACAAATTTTCCTTTGTTGTATTTTTCTTGGATATAATTTTGTTCAAATTTAGAGAGTGTAAAAACTTCATCAAACTGATGGATAATATTTTCGTATTGAATATATTTTTTTGCCTCAATATAAAACAATGCTTTTTTCACCAGATTCTTCTCGCTTACAGCTAATCCAGAAAAATAATTTTGCTCAATATTATGTAGTCGCAAATATTTAGAACAACCTTCAAGGTTATATTTATTCAAAATAAATGTTGTTTTTAGACTTTCAAAAAAAATAGGTGCTTTCAACGATTTAATTCGTTCATACAATAATTTGCTATCCCTAGATTTTACTGAAATAGGATATTTCTGAAAAATATAATAAGGCTTTTGATGTATTGGATAAAAATAAACTTCTTTAGCATATATTCTTAAAACATCGCTATCTGTTTCGTTAAACCCAAACAAATGTAAATAAATCTCAACCCCAAGTTGATTAAATGCTTTCAATTTATAAAAAACATCTATAACGCCTCCATAATTGGGAGGAAATGGAACATCCATACTTATAAAATGAAGTTTTTTACCTTGATACATTAGTTAATTATTTAACAAAAAAAAGAGTCTACAACTAAGTAAACTCTTTCTTTAAAATTATATTGTGTAATTTATCTTATTCTGATATCGCTTCTGCAACTTCAAATAATCTTCCGTCTTCACAACGTACCTTACGCGCAGGATAACGACGAATAATTTCGTAATCGTGTGTAGCCATCAAAACTGCACAATTATTTTCTTTCGATACTGACAGCAACAAATCCATAATATCATTTGATGTTTCTGGATCTAAATTTCCTGTTGGCTCATCGGCTAAAATTAATTCAGGATGATTTAACAATGCACGAGCTATAGAAACACGTTGTTGCTCACCTCCAGAAAGACGGAACGGCATCATTTTCTTTTTAGACAACATCCCTACCGAATCTAAAACCTCATCAATACGTTTATCGATTGTCGCTTTATCCTTCCAACCTGTTGCTTTCAACACGAACGTTAAATTTTGCTCTACCGTACGATCTGTTAACAATTGGAAATCCTGGAAAACGATTCCTAAATGTCTTCTAAGATCAGGAATTTTACTTGTTTTCAGTGATTTCAAATCCATTCCAACCACAGAACCTTGTCCTGATTGAAGCGGCAAATCACCATAAAGCACTTTCAATAAACTACTTTTTCCACTTCCTGTTTTTCCGATTAGGTAAACAAATTCTCCTTCGTTAAGAGTGAAATTAACGTCAGATAATACTAAATGATTTCTTTGATATATAGATGATTGACTTAACTCAATTACATTTTTAGCTTCCATACTTTCTACAGTCTTTAAAACAAATGTAAAAAAAAAGCTTGAAAGAACGACCTTCAAGCTTATTTTTTATGAATTGTAGCGATTATCTTTTAGCTCTTACTTCACTAACAGTTAATGCTTTTCTTCCTTTCTTTCTACGAGCAGCTAATACTTTGCGCCCGTTTTTAGAAGCCATACGCTCACGGAATCCGTGTTTGTTTCTTTTTTTTCTGTTACTTGGTTGAAATGTTCTCTTACTCATCTTTACTAAGTTTCTAATCCATTACTCGAATGGGTTGCAAATATACAGTTATTATTATTAATTCAAAAATCAAATTGATAGAAAATTACAAAAAAGCTGAATTAATAGTAAACCGCGTTCCGTTCTACACTTTGTAATTTTCGAAGTGCAAATATAAAAACATTTTTTTGTTAAGCAAGAGAAAATTAAAACAATAACAATTAAAACTTATCAACAATATCATTTGCGAAGATCAAACGAAGCTATTTTTAGAAGGATTAGAAAAGTTTCCTTAAAACTTTCATAAAACATCAAATATCTTGTTTTTATCAGTCTTTTTTTAGCTTAAAATTCGTATATTAGCCACCTTATATAACAAAACAATATGACTGAAGGAGAAAGACTAATCCCAATTAACATTGAGGATGAAATGAAATCCGCTTACATCGATTATTCGATGTCGGTAATCGTATCTCGTGCGCTTCCGGATGTGCGTGATGGTTTAAAACCTGTACACCGTAGAGTATTATTCGGAATGTATGAATTAGGTGTTTTTTCTAATCGTTCTTACAAAAAGTCGGCACGTATTGTAGGGGAAGTTTTAGGTAAATTCCACCCACATGGCGACATTTCTGTTTACGACACAATGGTACGTATGGCGCAACCTTGGTCTTTGCGTTACTTATTGGTAGACGGACAAGGTAACTACGGTTCTGTAGATGGTGATCCACCTGCTGCAATGCGTTATACTGAAGCAAGACTTCAAAAAATTTCAGACGAATTATTAGCTGATTTAGATAAAGAGACAGTTGACTTTCAACTAAACTTTGACGATACTATCCAAGAACCTACTGTATTACCTACTCGTGTTCCAAACTTATTGGTAAATGGTGCATCTGGTATTGCGGTTGGTATGGCAACAAATATGGCGCCACATAACTTAACAGAAGTTATTGACGGAACAATTGCTTACATCGACAATCGTGAGATTACAATTGACGAATTAACACAATACATCAAAGCACCAGACTTCCCAACAGGAGGTACAATTTATGGTTACGATGGTGTAAAACAAGCTTTCGAAACTGGACGTGGACGTGTTGTTTTACGTGCAAAAACTAATTTCGAAGAAGTACATGGTCGCGATTGTATTATTGCTACAGAAATTCCTTACCAAGTTAACAAAGCAGATATGATTGCAAAAACTGCTGAGTTGGTAAAAGATGGTAAATTAGATGGTATTTCTGAGATTCGTGACGAATCTGACCGTAAAGGTATGCGTATCGTTTATGTCCTTAAAATGGATGCGGTTCCTAACGTTGTTTTAAATAAACTATATAAATTCACTCAATTACAATCATCTTTCAGTGTAAATAATATTGCCTTGGTAAAAGGTAGACCAGAGCAATTGAACTTGAAAGACATGATTTATCATTTCGTAGAACACCGTCACGAAGTGATTGTTCGTCGTACTGAATATGAATTGAGAAAGGCACAAGAAAGAGCTCATATCTTAGAAGGTTACATGAAAGTAATCGGAACACAAGATGATCTTGATCGTGCAATTAAAATCATTCGCGAATCTGCAACACCAGACGAAGCGCGTACAGGATTAATGGAAGCTTTCGAGTTATCAGAAATTCAAGCACGTGCAATTTTAGATTTACGTTTACGTACATTAACTGGTCTTGAGATTGATAAAATTCGTGAAGAGTACGAAGAAATCATGAAAATGATTAATCATTTGAAAGATATTTTAGCAAACGAAGATTTACGTATGCAAATTATCAAAGATGAGTTATTAGAAGTTCGTAAAAAATATGGTGACGAACGTCGTACAGATATCGATTATGCAGGTGGAGACTTAAATATCGAAGATTTAATTCCTGATGAACAAGTTGTTTTAACAATTTCTCACATGGGTTACATCAAACGTACACCACTTTCTGAATACCGCAAACAATCTCGTGGAGGAGTTGGTAACAGAGCAGCTACAACACGTGACGAAGACTTCTTAGAATATATGGTTTCGGCATCTAACCACCAATACATGTTATTCTTTACAGAAAAAGGAAAATGTTATTGGATGCGTGTGTACGAAATTCCAGAAGGTTCTAAAACATCCAAAGGTCGTGCAATTCAGAATTTGATCAACATCGAACCAGATGATAAAGTAAAAGCATATATCCTTACACACGATTTAATGAACGAAGAATACGTAAATAATAATTACGTAATCATGGTAACTAAAAATGGTATCATCAAGAAAACATCTTTAGAAGCTTATTCTCGTCCACGTGTAAATGGTATTAACGCAATTACAGTTCGCGAAGGTGACACATTATTAGAAGCCTTATTAACAGATGGTAAATCTCAAATTATGATCGCTTCTAAATATGGTAAAGCTATTCGATTCGAAGACGAAAAAGTTCGTCCAATGGGCCGTACTGCTTCTGGAGTTCGTGGTATCAATTTAGGAGATCAACCAGATAATGAGGTTATCGGGATGATTGTTGTGACTGATGTAGAAAAAGAAACTGTATTAGTTGTTTCTGAACAAGGTTACGGAAAACGTTCTTCTATCGAAGATTATCGTGAAACGAATCGTGGTGGTAAAGGTGTAACAACACTTAATATTACTGATAAAACAGGAAAATTAATCGCGATTGAAGCTGTTACAGACGAAGATGATTTAATGATTATTAATAAATCTGGAGTTGCAATTAGAACTGGTTTAGATGAAATTCGTGTAATGGGTCGTGCAACGCAAGGTGTTCGATTAATTAACTTGAAAAAGAACGACGAAATTGCAGCAATTGCAAAAGTACAAGTTGAAGAAGAATTGGAAGACGAATTAGAACTTGATGAAGAAGGAAATCCAATTGTTGTAGAAAACACAAACGAAAACAACGAAACTCAAGCAGAAGAAACGCCTGCTGAGGATCCAAATAATGAATAATCAATGAAAAAATTATTATTTAGTTTAGGATTAGTTTTAGCAATGTCAACATCATTCGCTCAAACTAACACAGAAGAATTAACGACAGAACCTACAGTTTTAGCTGAAAAATATAATAAATCAGCAAAAGAAAACTTAGCAAAAGGTGACGTTACAAAAGCAAGTCAAGATTTAGCAAAATTATCTAAATACGAAAACGGTAAAGTTTGGCAAGTCAAAAATAAAGACTCTAAAAAAGACGAATTTTACTATTCTCAAGCTGATTTAGATAAAGCTACAGCTAGTGGTAATTACGCAAAAGCAAAAGAAGTTGCTTTACAACCAAAATATGGTTTTTTGTTGCAATCTGAAGTTTCTAATTTAGCAAACAAAGAATTAGACGCTGCAAACAAAGCAATGGACGCAAAACAATTTGCTGAAGCTGGAACAAAATTCTTAAATGTTTTCAACTTAGTTGAAGCTTTAGGTACAAAAGAAGATATCTACAAATATCAAGCAGCAATCTGTTTTTACAACGCAGCTGATTATGAGAAATCTTTAACGATTTTGAAAGAATTAGCAGCAAAAGGATTCACTGGAAAATCAGCTAATCAAACAAAAAATTACAACCGTGATATGTATGTTTTAGCTCTTAATGGATTGTACAATGCAAAAAAATACGATGCTATCGTAGAAGAAGCGACTACAAAATATCCAAAAGATGCTGATATCAACAATATCGCAACTGGAATTTACCAAGTTTCTGGAAATGCTGATAAAATGACAAAACGTATCGAAGAAGCGATTAAAATTAATCCAAACGATGCGCAAAATTATTACAACTTAGGTGTTTTATATTTAGATGACGCTTCTAAAGCAGCAGAATCTAAAAACTTGTTTAAAAAAGCGATTGAATTAAATCCTAAACATTTCGAGTCTTATAACAATTTAGTTTTAGCTATTTTGCAACCAGATAAAGAAATTGTTGAAACAATGAACAACAATTTAGGAACATCTAAAAAAGAGAAAGAAGTTTACAACACAAACGAAGCAAAACGTAAAGCTTTGTTTACAGAAGCAGCTCCTTATCTTGAAAAGATGTACGAAATTCAACCAGAAAATCGTCAAGTTATTCGTAACTTAATTCAAGCTTACAAAACGTTAGGAAACGATCAAAAAGAAAATTTCTATCGTGACGCTGAGAAAAAATTAGTAAAATAATTATTTCAATATAACACAAAAAAAGGACTTCAATTGAAGTCCTTTTTTTATACTTTGTTAACATGAATTTATTTCAGTTTCTCATCAACTTGTATCATGC
>NZ_JAOCFS010000046.1:0-12652 GCF_029842105.1 Empedobacter sp. GD03797 | reverse complement strand
AGGTTGCAAATATACGCCTGCATTATTCGTTTTTCCAAACCATCTTTACATTTATTTTACATTCTTCTCTTAAGTGATTGGTATGATGGGAAATATTTTTTGAAATGTTTGACGGTTTACGCTAAACGGCAGACGAAATAGAGAAAAACGATCAGTGAAAAATGAAAAATTGAAGAAGATTTGTAGTTTAGATTGATATTTTTGACAGAAAAAGGAGGATTTTAGATTTACGATTTTAGATTTACCTAAGAAAGGTTATCACTATTATAAAGAAAATTGTTCTTTTACATTATTTAGAATGTGATGCTGAAACGAGTTCAGCAGGACTGGATGGAGATAGTTTTGTGAAGAAGTTTTATAATAATTCAAAAAGGAAATCATCTGTTTATAGATAGCATACTTTTTTTGTTTCTCGAAACTTAGAACTTATTATTCACAACTTAGATAACACCCCTATAATCCCCTCGAGGGGATAGTTTCATGATGTGATGCTGAAACGAGTTCAGCAGGACTGGGCGGAATAGTTTTTACAGCAAGGAATGATTAGACGGTGTTGGTTTGCTGAATTAAGCAAAGCAACAGCAGATACTTTGTGGTTATCGACTCGGGAAGAATTGTCGCGAAGCGAGAATAGTTTATTCAATATAGTTAATAATAAAATGGATGTGACACTGAAACGGATTTAGAAAATATTATAATTTAAGCTTTCATAAAAAACTCTTTGATAAAGTAAAAGCTTATCATTTATTATTCTATATGTGATGCTGAAACAAGTTCAGCAGGACAAAACTGGGTGTAATATAGTTTTTGAAGAGATTTTTGAAAAAATTGTAAGACATGCATGTTTTTGCTTATCAATTAAAATTAATAATGATAGAGTCTAAATTTAAGCTAAAAAAAAAAGGAAGACTAAAAAAGTCTTCCTTTAAATATGGCATTAAGTATTGTTAATTATTTAGATGCGCTCATTTTAAGAACTGGATTCACAATACCATTTAAACAGTTAATTAGTTTGATTGGTAGATACATTGGTTCTGAATAATTACATCCTTGACGTTTGGTTTGTACTTTTATGTACAAATCGTTGGCATAATTAGTATGTAATGAGTTAAATTCATAGTAAATGAATTTTCCATCATCTTTTATTTCTTTTAATATAGAATTTGGAATATCCGTAAAAGAAACTACTCTATCTTTCTCAACACCATCTACATCGATAAATTTTTCTTTTGTTGCATAAGCCATAGACACATCATAAGTTGTACAATTATCTACTTTTGTAACTTTTAGAAAATCTGATGCACAAAGAGCTGTCGCGTTTGTAGAATCTTGTCCTTCAAATTTCATTGTAGGCATTATACTAATGTCATAAACATATGTATAATCTCCTAATAAACCTACTTGTACGGTACTCAAATAACTCATCTCTATTTTATCGAAAGGTTCGTTAATTGCATCAACAATAAGTGCTTTTCTGTCTCCAACATTTCCTAAAAGAGCTAATAAGTTTAAATCTAATATTTTGAATTGGCTACCATTAAGTAATTGACCAACCTTAACGTTACCTTTGTATCGTTGAATTTTAATATCTGTTAATAAACTTAGATCCAACACAGGAACTTCGAAACCTCCCATTAAAATTCGGATTTGATCTCCTGGACGTACATTTTGGTTAAACTTAACCGTTAACTTTTGACGATTTAATGCAGCTACTGATTTATTAAAAATTGCAAAGGTATTAATATCATTATCTACTGCTAAATATGGATATACAACTGAAGCTAATGAACTAGCAACTCCCAAACCAATATCTTCTACTCCCCAAGTTACATCATCAACTAAAGGATTTAAAGTAACTTCTGTATGTGGATAAGGGTAAGAAGTTGAACTTCCTGGTTTTGACGCGCCAGCTGCAACTTTTGTATTTGGAATACCATTCGTACATGTTGGATTTTGTCCCGAAAAACTTACATTCTTATCATAATAAGCTCCAAAAATTTTAGCATTATTCGCTACAGCAACTGTACTAACCACAACAGCTCTTACTCCTTTATAAGCAATAGGATTTCCTTTATTATCTTTTGGAATGAAAGTATACTCAAACACATTATCACCAACTAAAAGGTCTAATAACGCTCCGTCACCAACAGCTAAAAGAGGCCCAGCTGTTTTTTCATTTGCATCTAATGCTTGAACAGTAACTCCTCCTCCAACTTGTACTGCACTATATTCTTGTCCTAATTTTATTGTAACAGGCGTTCCTGCCGGTACAACATGATCGAAGAATAAATTTTGCCAAGTTGTTCCTAGACCTAAAAGTCCTACAGGAATTGTAATTGTAGAGTAAGTAGATAAATCAGTATCAACAGCATTTGCTTCACTCGTTACCCAACCTGGAATAATTAATACTGGAACTGTACTCCATGTACTTCTATTTGCCATCGTTTTTTGACGAATTTCATTACAAGCACCTAAATTGTATACATTAACAAGAATTGTTTTTGTAGTAACACAATAAGGACTTGCCGTAGTAGTTGCTTTTATTGTTATTGTATAAATTCCTTCTGTATTAAAAGAAACCTCATCACCAACATTTCTTACAACACCATTATGATCTTTAATTTCGATCGTACTAACTTCTGAAGTTGTAATAGATGGAATGGTAATTTTCCCGTTAACAGGAATACTAAAATCTGAAATATTATTTTGAACAGAAATTACATTATTTGTTACAAGCACCTCTACTTCGTTTGATACAGATGTTACATTATCTGCTGTTATAGACGAATTAATTTTAGCTACACGACGAACTTTTACATTCTTTACCAAACTAACTATTGTCAATGAAGCAGTTGTAGCGTTTGTGTAATTTAAATCATTACTAGCTACCGCTAACCAAGTAGCTCCATTATCATTACTAACTTCCCACGAATACACTATTGGGTTAACAGGTAAAACAACAGCAGGCGTTAATCCATAAACAATAAAAGGACTACCATAACAACCTTTAGCTGAACTCTGAGCTGTAGAAGAATTGGTAGAAATGGTTCCTGGATTATCAAAACCTACAGGAACACTAACTGTTGCTTTATAAATTTTACATTCACTTTTATAAGAAAAGCTAAATGAAACCCCTTTGTCATTTGTTGGAATCAAATAATTAGAAGGAATCTCCGTTTCTACTCCATTAATCTTTGTAAAAAAAGTATATCCCTTTGTATTAGATCCTAAACCTGCTGCTTCACCAACTGTAATTACTTGATATTGGCTTACTTTTGTTGTTAGGTCTGGGACATTATTTGAATTTACCGCATCAAAAACTGAAATATATAATTTATTATCGCTTAAATCAGTATCAATATTAGTTTGACTTTTATTAACTACATCCAAGCTAATATCTAATGATTTACTTAAACCTTGAGTAATACCAAGTGCCGTCCAATTCTTTATAAATTTCAACTGTATACTACCATTAGCTGGAATTACTTGACCTACTTTTAATTTAAAAGAATGTATACTATAAATTGGCAAAACATTAGTTGTTGTTTTATAGTCCCATTTAGTATCATAATTACTATAATTTGCTGAATAACTTGGCGTATCTAAATTATTAGCATTCGCTCCAGTTCCATTATTTATTGTAAATTTAACTTCTAACGTTTCGTCAGCAGAAGCAATAAAAGGAACAGACAACTTATTAGTAATGGTTAAAGTATATTCATTGGGTTTTGAATTCAAAGCTGTCCCAACATAATCACATTGGTTTGTTACAGATCCTGTAAGCGCTAAATTCTCTTGCAATGGAATAAATGTAACAGTTGCTTTAGAACAAACACCAATCAAACTACATACTTGATATTCTAACGGAGCCGTTGGCATTATTGTTCCAGCTGCTACTTTTACTTCTCCAGTAGTTGTATCTAATGTAATACCTGTTGGCCAATTCCCAATAGTAGAAATAGTTGCATTTTTCGATGTTCCTGATAATACGATAGGCACCATCGTATTGCTTACAGAAACTTTATCATTTGTATGAATCATATAATTTCCTGTTCCCCATTTGTAGACATCATCCACAGGTTTTATCAAATCATCAAAGTTTGCTAAATTTCCACAACCTATTTCTGGAGCTGTAGGATCTACAACCTCTTCTAAAACGATGTCGTCAATATAAAGATCATTTCCCTGATCATCAGCAAGCATATTACGTAGTGCAACTGCTATATTACCACAACCATCTGTATTAGGAATTTTAAAACTCCATTCTTTCTTTTGCCATTGATTAGCTGTACTATTTAAACTAAAAGTAGATGATTTTCCTAACTCTGCCTCTGTTGCAATATTTTGCGCTTGAAACATTACGCCCATTTTATCACTTCCACTTCCATAAAACCAAGCTGAAATTTTATACGTTTTACCTTTTTCTAATGTAACTGCTCGTCTATAAAATTGATTTTTAACTTGGCCTGCATTGACAATCATAACAGAACCATTGGCATTTCCTGTATGGTCAGCTATTTTTGCCCACCAATTACCATCCCAATCTGTTCCACCGCTTGGTTTAGCAAAATTGTAAACAGTTTTTGGGCTAACAATTGTATAATAACCATCATTAACAACGTGTACATCTGTATTTGCTGTTTTAAGCGAAGTATAGGTACCAGGAATTGAAGTGAAATAAGTATTGGCTGCGTAATAAAAACTAGAACCATGTTTAAATTTCCCTAAACTAGCATCTACTCCTCCTTGCGGTACATAAGGAGAAATTGTTCTTACAGAACTTTGCCCAAAATCTTCCTTAAATATAACTTGCGCACTTGCTTGTTGAAATGCAACAAAAGCAAAGAAGCTGTATAAATATTTTTTTATATTAAATTTCATATTGTATTTTTTAAGATTAATTAAACTGATTAACTTTTGTTAATTACTTAACCTTTAATACAATATTCATAAAAGACCCATTTCTAACAATTGCATTTGGATCTACTTTGTAGGTAAATTTACCTTCTTCTCCTGCTGTTGTAGAAAAAACAATATTTGCATGTGGAAAAACAGTTTTGTCTGCATAAATAATATGATATTCATATTTATCTCTTGCTAACACAAAACCTGCTAATCCAGTTGAAGTTCCGTTAGAACTCTTTATAGGAGCATCGAATTGAGCTTTGTAAATAGCATATAAATCAACAGAAAAAGTTCCATCAGCTGAGTTGTATGTCACATAATCGGTAACTCCTGAAGCAGTTGTTGGCAAAACGATTGATGGCATATAGAAAAATTTTGGCGAAGCTGAGCTTGAACCTCCATCTACCCATTCTAACGATTCAGTAGCTTGACTATACTCTAATATTTGTTTATCCTTTGTTGGACGTGTTTGAGGAAAATAATAATGCGTTTTATTCAAGCTAAAATCTCCTATATAAAATTTTTTCTTCGTAAAATCTAAACCAAACTGAGCATCAGTATTAAGCCAATCTATTACACTAAATCCATCTAAAGTTAGTTCTACATTTACATATTTATCATAGAATGCAGACTGAAAACCGGAAGCCATACCAAAAGAAATCATTCCCTCTTTAACATCTAGAGAATTTAACTTTAAAGTACTACTCGCTCCTTTCCTACTTACTAGAGCGATACCCCCGTTATCTTGTATAATTAAATTTCCTTCGGCATCAATAGTAGGCGTCATAAAATCATTTATATTTTTATTTTTAGAAGAATAAAATAAATTTCCATTACTTGAAAATCCCGAAGGCATTGTACCACTATTCGTTTCAATACCTAAGTATCTTTTTGGAGGATCAGTTTTCAAAGCGCCAGGAACAGAATATACAGCTCTAAAATCCCCTCCTACTTCTAATTGTTTTTGTGTAGGATTTGATTCAAAATCAATATCAAAATTTGAATTATAACCAATTCCTACTTTCCCTTTCTGGTAAATATCTACATCAACTAACTCCGATGAACTTGCACTTTTATTTAGCACATCTCCGTTCTTTGGCGATGTTGAGAGAGCTTGGGCTTTCCAATATGTTTGTTCTAACGTCTGCACAGCATCTGGCAATTTTATCCACGCTGTTCCGCTAAAATGGTAAAATCCTTCGGTATCTATGTTAATGGCTGTTCCTGTTTGAGTACCAGTCGTAATATTATTTACATAAATGATTGTAGATTTTTCAACATTTTGCATGGATTGTGCCCTTTGTCTATCTACACGAGGGATTATTATACCTTCTGCTGTTGCAGATGTTCCTGAGGAATTTGCAGCCGTGATATCCAAGGTAGCTTTAGGACTATTAGTACCAATACCTACCTGTGATTTTACAAATATAGCAGTTGCCATAAGTGTAAAAACTAATAAAACTTTTTTCATATTTTTTGTATTAACCAAACCATCTTAAATTTAGTAAAAAAATACATTCAAAATTCTGAATTGCAAATATTTAACACATGAAACAATAATTGTTATAGGTTATAAAAAATATAAACTCCGCTATTCAAGCGGAGTCTAACATGATTTATTTCATATTATTATTTTAATAATTAGATGACTTCTGCAACAATAAATGTACTACCTCCAACGTAAATCATGTCATTTGATTTTGCATTTGATTTTGCAGAAATTAATGCTTTTTCTACAGTATCAAAAAAGTGTTTATCGGTAATATCTTCTGGTATGATTTTATACAAGTCGTCAATATCGTATTTTCGAGGAACATCTGGTTGACAGAAATAATAGGTTGCTTTTTTAGGAAAGAAATTTAAAATAGATAAAACATCTTTATCATTCACAAATCCTAAAACTAAATGTAATTGATTGTACGCTTGTTCATTTATTTGTTTCGAAACTTCTGCTAAACCATGCGGATTGTGCGCTGTATCTGCAACAATTAATGGATGTTGTCCTAAAATATCCCAACGTCCGCGTAAATTTGTATTCTTTACAACATTCAATAAGCCATTTGTAATATTTTCAGAAGAAATTGTCCAACCTTGTTTTTGCAATTGTTCAATAGCGGTTAAAACGGTACGTTTATTTTTGATTTGATAAGAACCTTTCAAATCTGAAGGTAAATCTTGAAAATGTTTTTCTTCTGCAAAAATGATTTCAGCATTTCTATCTTTTGCAACTTGCTCAAAAACTGGTTTTGTCTCGGCTGTTGTTTCACCAATTACAACCGCAGTATTTGGTTTGATTATTCCAGCTTTTTCAAATGCAATTTTATCCAACGTATCACCCAAAAATTGTGTATGGTCTAAACCAATGTTCGTAATCACAGAAAGTTCTGGTAAAATAATATTAGTTGAATCTAATCGTCCGCCCAAACCAGTTTCTATAATTGCGATATCTACATTTTGTTGTGCAAAATATTCGAAAGCCATCGCAATTGCTATTTCGAAAAAAGACGCTTTTTGATCGATGATTTTTTTTTCATGTTTACTTACAAAGTCAATCACAAATTCTTCATCAGCCATTGCGCCATTTACACGAATTCGTTCACGAAAATCCTTTAAATGTGGTGAAGTTGTTAAACCAGTTTTGTATCCCGCTTCTTGAAGTATTGAAGCTAACATATGAGACGTACTTCCTTTACCGTTTGTTCCTGCGATATGAATCGTTTTAAACTTCTTTTGAGGATTTCCTAAATATTCACATAATTCAGTAATATTCGTTAAATCCTTTTTAAATGCAGTTGCTCCTACACGTTGAAACATCGGTAAATTAGAAAATAACCAATCAATGGTTTCTTGATACGTTCTCATTTGTACAAAAATTTATACGAAGATACGCAGGGATAAAATAAAAGTCGATTTCTTCCGAAGAAAAAATCGACTTGATATGATGAATATTTTGTTCAATTAATCTGAATAATCCTGACGAGTCGTTAACGTTCTTTTTAAATAAAAGAATCCAAAAACTGCAGCAGCTACCGAAGCTACAAGAATCATTAATTTAGCTTCATTCACATAATCAGGATCTTTAAACGCCAAAATCGATACGAAAATAGACATTGTAAAACCAATTCCTGCTAACATTCCTGCTCCAAAAACACGTTTAAAGTTTACAGCTGTTGGCAATTCACTTAATCCCAATTTTACAGCTATAAAAGTCGCTAAGGTTACACCAATTGGTTTACCTACTACTAAACCTAAGAAAATTCCAGCTGCTAACGGGAAACTAAAATGGGAGAATCCTCCACCATCAATAGTAATTGCTGTATTTGCTAAAGCGAATAATGGTAAAATGATGAAGGCGACTGGTAAATGTAAAAAGTGTTCTGCTTTAGCACAAAGGGATTTGGATTGAACTTTATTAAAAGGAATTGTAAAAGCCACTAAAACACCTGCAATTGTTGCGTGTATTCCTGAGTGTAACATAAACCACCACACAATAATTCCACCAATTATATAAGGTATGATTGAATTCACTTTCATTCGATTTAACCCAAATAATAAAGCTAAAACACCCATTGCAATCCCAAATTGAGTAATGTCAAAAGGTAACTCAGGATTAGGATAAAATAATGCAATCACCAAAATAGCACCTAAATCATCAATTACTGCAAGTGCCGTTAAAAACACTTTTAAAGACATTGGAACTCTTTTCCCTAACATTGTAATCACTGCAACGGCAAATGCAATATCTGTCGCCATTGGAATTCCAAATCCATTAATGGTATCAGTTCCATAATTCAAAGCAGCAAAAATTCCAGCAGGAACTAACATTCCTCCAACTGCAGCAAAAATGGGCAAAATAGCTTTCTTCACATTGGAAAGTTCTCCAATTAGCATTTCACGTTTTAATTCTAATCCGATTAAGAAAAAGAAAATAGCCATTAATCCATCGTTGATCCAATGTGCAAAAGAATGCCCGAATAGATCCAAATGCCAAATACCTTGGTAAGAGTCAGCAAACATTGAATTGGCAACAATTAACGAAAATAGTGTACAGAAAATTAAGGTAATTCCGCCAGAAGTTTGGCTATGAATAAATTTTTGAAATAGTTTAGAAATCATCTTTTTTTATTTGTAATTTCTGTAAATATACACAAGTTAAAATAATTGGATTTTAATCTGGTGGTATTATTTAATTCAAAATTCTTTAAATAGGATTATAGATAATTCCTGAAGAATGATCTTTGCTTGCACCAGTTACTGAAGCTAAACAATTAATTTGATTCGTAAATTTTCTGTATCCTAAAAATGCAAAAATTAAAGCTTCTTTAAAATCAATTAAATTATCAGTTGGAATGATGATTTCAACAGTTGATAATTCTCGTAAACGATTGATAAAAAATGAATTTCGAACTCCTCCTCCAGTTATCAACACATTGTTGATATCGTATAATGAAAAGGTGTTCTTAATTTGAATTACGAAATGCTCCACACAACTTCTTAGCTTATCTTCAATAGAAATATCGTACTTATCAACAATTGTTAAAAACTCATTCGTTACCCATTCAAAACCTAATGATTTTGGGAAAGGTTGATGATAATAATTCAAAAGGTTTAATTCATCAACTAATACAGTATTAATATGTCCTTGTTCTGCTAGTTCTCCATTTTTATCAAATTCAAAACCGAGTTGTTTTGCAAAATGATTCAAGACAATATTGATTGGGCAGATATCAAATGCAATTCGTTTTCCATTTCTATTCATCGAAATGTTAGAAAAACCTCCAAGGTTTAAACATGCATCATAGTTAGAAAATAATAATTCGTCCCCAATCGGAACCAAAGGTGCTCCTTGTCCTCCTAAAATAACGTCTTGTGTTCTAAAATCACACACCACTTTTTGTTGACAACGCGACGCAATTGCTGCACCATTTCCTATTTGCAAAGTGAATGATTTCTGCGGTTGATGAAAAATAGTTTGCCCGTGAGATGCAACAAAATCTACTTTTTCTATCTTATTTTTATGAATAAATTCTTTTACTTGTTCTCCAAGAAAATAACCAAACTCTACATCCAATTGACATAAATCCATAGCCGAATATTGAAAAGCTTCTGTTAGTTTTGTTCGCCAATCGGATGAATAATCTATAGTTTCGGCATGTAAAATTTCGAAAAGTTGGTTATCATCAAATTGGACATAGCAAATATCCAAACCATCTAACGAAGTTCCAGACATCAAACCAATGCAAAAAGTAGGGTTTTTCATGCTGTAAATTTAATGAGAGAATTTGGTAATTGGTTAGTTTAGAAATTAGAAATTTTGAATATCTAAGAAACCATCTTTCATTTTTTCCTTGATGAAAAAACGAAACAAAAAAATCAAGACCTCAATAAATCGGCTAAAAATGATTCATTCTTCACGAAAAGATTTAAAAACCTATCGGCTAAATCTTTTTATCGCTTCGAATTTCTTCATTTTTTTGCGCCTTTTTATTGAAAGGTCATTTGAAATTCCTTTGAATAACTAAATTGGTTTTCAATTATTAATAAGGTATGATTCTTAAATTAGTTATGAATGATTTTGATAGAGATTCCTCGAAAACCTCGGAAAGACAAGTGAAATGATAATTCATTTTTTCAGTGTCATTCTAAATGGAGCGGTAGCGAAATGAAGAATCTCAAAATGCTTATTAATTGGACTCTTGAAATAAATTCTCAATAACTAAGTAAACTTTCTTTCATTTTTTCCTTGATGAAAAAACGAAACAATACTTCGATAAACTCAGCACAAGCAAATCAAGACCTCAATAAATCGGCTGAAAATGATTCATTCTGCGCGAAAAGATTTAAAAACCTATTGGTTAAATCTTTTTATCGCTTCGAATTTCTTCATTTTTTTACGCCTTTTTATTGAAAGGTCATTTGAAATTCCTTTGAATAAGTAAATTGGTTTTTAATTATTAATAAGGTATGATTCTGAAAAAAGTATAAATATTATTACTCAAAACTCAGAACTTATTACTCACAACTCGAGATGCGTTAGGGATAGGAGTGGAAATCCTTTGCGTGGAACGAAGCGATAGCGGAGTTACAAAGCAAAGATTGCAACGAATAGCCCGCCCGAAGGGAACGCCCAAATAATTAGAAAAATTGTTTTGATAATTCTTAGGTTATTGCGAATATATCAGTTAGAAATTCTAATGATAAAAGCTTATATTTGAAACACAATTAATACAAACAAAACATGGCACAAGATGTAATCTTCGATTTGATTGAAGAAGAAAAAGAAAGACAACTGAATGGAATTGAATTAATCGCGTCAGAAAACTTTGTTTCGGACAACGTAATGCGCGCGATGGGTTCTGTTTTAACAAATAAATATGCAGAAGGTTATCCTGGAAAGCGCTACTACGGTGGTTGCGAAGTTGTAGACGAAGTGGAAACTATTGCAATTGATCGTTTGAAAGCGTTGTTTAATGCGGAGTATGCAAACGTGCAACCTCACTCAGGTTCTCAGGCGAATGCGGCTGTTTACTTAGCGTGTTTAAAACCTGGAGATAAAATCTTAGGATTCGATTTATCTCACGGTGGTCACTTAACACATGGCTCTCCTGTTAATTTTTCTGGGTTAACTTACCAAACTTCTTTCTATGGAGTGGATAAAGAGACGGGGAGAATTGACTACGAAGCTATGGCAGAAACTGCTCGTAAAGAGAAGCCTCAAATGATAATTTGTGGTGCTTCGGCTTACTCAAGAGATATAGATTATGCTAAATTTCGTGAGGTAGCTGATGAAGTTGGTGCTTTGTTATTGGCTGATATCTCACATCCTGCTGGGTTAATTGCCCGCGGAATCTTAAACGATCCTATGCCTCATTGTCATATCGTAACGACGACAACTCACAAGACTTTACGTGGTCCTCGTGGTGGAGTCATTATGATGGGGAAAGATTTTGAGAACCCTTGGGGAGCAAAAACTCCTAAAGGTGAAGTGAAAATGATGTCTCAAATCTTGAACGGAGCAGTGTTCCCTGGTACACAAGGTGGGCCTTTGGAGCATGTAATCGCGTCTAAAGCTGTTGCTTTTGAAGAGGCTTTATCTGACGGTTATATGGACTATATTGTACAAGTTGTGAAGAATGCGAAGGCTTTGGCTGCGGCATTGGTTGCAAAAGGTTATGACATTGTTTCTGGAGGTACAGATAATCACTGTATGTTGATCGACTTACGTAACAAAGGTATTTCTGGGAAACAAGCAGAAAACGCTTTAGTTTTGGCAGAAATCACTTGTAACAAAAACATGGTTCCTTTCGATGATAAATCTCCTTTCGTTACATCGGGGATTCGTTTGGGTACGGCAGCTGTAACAACTCGTGGGTTGGTTGAAGCAGATATGCAAACTGTTGCTGACTTGATTGACGAAGTATTAATGAATATTGATAACGAAGAAATCATTGATGGAGTTGCAGATCGTGTAAATGAGTTTATGTCTTCTCGCCCATTATTTCAAATGAAATAAGTAGAAACTAAGTTTCGATTATAACAATAGAAAAGTCCTGAGCATTGCTTAGGACTTTTTGTTTGATATAAAACGTCGAGACGTTTTAATTAAAACCTCCTTAGGTTTTAGGTAAAATCACTTGATATTTTTATTGAAATGTCTTGAGGAAATAATTTATTTCATTCTAACTTATAATAAGATTGAACTAATAAGAATTCTAATTAGATATATGATTACAAAAATTATCATCCT
>NZ_JAOCFS010000045.1:0-14679 GCF_029842105.1 Empedobacter sp. GD03797 | reverse complement strand
ACAAATCGTAACAGAAATCAAAGAAGGAACTTACAAAAGTCAAATCCTGTACTTGCGCAAATCCTTAGAACAAGGAAAAATGGAACCATACGAAAAAGCAAAGAAATCATTACTTGCTTTTACACCAAGTGCCACATTCAAGGAAGGTAGAAAATTAGACTACCTCCAAAATTACAATCAAATAATTGTACTGGATATTGATAAAGTAGAGAAAAATAAGTTAGCAGAAATCAAACAAAAAGCCATTGAATTAAGTACAACATTTGTTGCATTTATCAGTCCATCAAACAACGGATTAAAGCTATTTGTGAAGGTTTCAACCAATCAAGACGAACACAAAAACACGTACAACATTATCAAAGAATTTTACGAAAAAGAATTAGAAATAGAAATCGATAAATCCGGAAAAGACATCACCAGGCTATGCTTCTACTCCTACGATCCAGAAATCTTTTTCAACCCAAATGCAGATATATTTCTGGTCACTGAGCGAAGCCGAAGTGCAGAATCTAATATCTCAAATCTCAATACTCCAGATCTATTATACGATCATTGCGTCAGATTCACAAAACAGAAAATGGATTACGTCGAAGGAAACCGAAATAACTTTGTACATCAATTAGCGTGTAACCTAAACCGAAAAGGAATCAGTTATGCAGAAGCATTAGGCTTCATTTTATCCGATTACAATTACAACGAAATCGAAGTAATGAATGCAGTAAAAAGTGCGTACAACAATACACACGAATTTGGTACTGATAAGGAGTATAAAACACCGAAAACAAAGGAAAAGACAAATCCGAAAAGTAGTTCAACAAACGAGGAAGAAATCGACGATGACGAAGAAAAACCTGCTGCCATAGAACGATTGGAAATGTTCCTAAATAAAAGGTACAACTTTAGGTACAACATTGTAACAGGAAAGTTGGAATACAAAAAGGTTCGCAACCAAATGTATAAACCAATAACCGACTTTGTAGAAAATTCTATTCTTAGAGAAGTATTAAAAGCTAAAGTCAAATGCAGTATTCAAGGATTACGCTATTTATTGATGTCAGATTATGTCGAACAATTCGATCCATTCAAAGATTATTTTTCAACCTTACCAGAGATAAATCAAGAGATTGATTACATCACCGAATTGGCTAACACCATAACAACTACCAATCAAGAATTATGGTTAGAGTGTTTTAAAAAATGGTTTGTCGCAATGGTAGCTTGTGTAACCAACGAAAAAGTAGTCAATCAAACAGTTATTGTGTTCAGTGGGAAACAAGGAATAGGAAAAACAACTTGGATGGAAAAATTAGTGCCTAAACCATTAAAAGACTATCTGTTTTCAGGCACGATTAATCCAAACAACAAAGACACCTTAATCCATTTAGCAGAATGTATGTTAATCAACTTAGACGAATTAGAAAACCTAAACAAAACAGAAATAGGATCGTTAAAAGAAATCATTACCAAATCCCATATCCGAATGAGAAAAGCATACGGACACAACAACGAAACTTTACCGCGTAGAGCATCATTTGCAGGTTCGGTAAATACCGCTCAATTCTTAAATGACACTACAGGTTCACGTAGATTTCTATGCTTTGAAGTAGAATATATTGAATACCATCACAATGTAAACCTTGATAATTGTTACAAACAAGCATTGCATCTAATTGATGAAGGATTTAGGTATTGGTTCAACAACGAAGAAATTAACAACATCAACCAAAATAACGAACAATACCAAATCAAATCCCCAGAGGAAGAATTGCTACTAACATGGTTTGAAAAAGCAGATAAGGAAACAGCAACAGCTTTTCTCAATACAACGCAAATAGCCACAAGGTTAGCCTATTTCGGTAACATCAACATCAACAATTCAACCGTCATCCAATTAGGTAAAGCATTAAAGAAATTAGGCTTTCTTCGCATCGTTAAAAATAGAAATTATGTGTATGCAGTAAAAGAAAAAGATTACGAACAGGTTCAACAGGAAAGTAAATCTATAAACGAAGACTAAAAACATAATCCTACTTTTAATTTATTATAAGGTAGGATTATATTTTTTACAATAGCTTTTATAGGAAAAATATCTTTTTATTTGTAATAAAAAAATAATATGAGAGGTTCAGAATGGAATAAATGGGATTTACATATTCATTCACCATTAACAAATGGTACAGCAAACAAATATGGATTAACAACAATTGATGAGTTTTGTAATAAAATTATTGAAAATGGTATTAAGTGTATTGGATTAACTAATTATTTTTATATCACACAAAATGAATTTGATCAAGTAAATAATAAGTTAAAGGGTAAATGTTGCGTAATTCCAAATTTTGAGTTTAGAGTTAGTGATAAAAATAATAAAGGAGATCATATAAATGTACACATTCTTTTTAATCCAGTAATCAACCTTAATAATATTCTTAATGTATTAGGGAGGGTCAAAATTCACAATAGAATTGATAAATTTTGTACAATAGAAGATATAAATGAACTAGGTTTAGAAGCTATTTCTGTTGATTTTGAAACTCTTTTAACTGAATTAAATAAGAGTTTTAAACCTATCGATGATTATATTATTATTACTCCATATACTGGATATGGTGGATTTAAAAATGATTCAAAACCAAGGAATTGTGAGACAGAAAGAAAATTTGATAAATATTCACATATTATTTTTGGTAATAAAACTTATTTAACTTATTTCATAGAAGATAGAATATATGCTATAAATAATAATACTTATATAGAAGATTCAAAAAAAGCAATTTTAGAGTGTAGTGATGCACATTCAATAGATAAAGTTAATGAAAAGTTTACTTGGATTAAAGCTGAAAATTCATTTGAGGGATTAAAACAAATTATTTTTGAACCAATACAAAGAGCTAAAATACAAAAAGATAAACCAGATTTTAAAGAAGATAAGGTTGTAATAGAAAAAGTGAAATTTATTTCTGATAACAATACTTTTAATAATGAAGAAATTCATTTGAATCAGAATTTAAATGTTATTATAGGTGGTAAATCTTCTGGTAAGTCTATCCTGTTATATTCAATTGCAAAAACATTGCTTCCAGATCAAGAAATATTGAAAAATGATACAGGAAAGGAAAAATATAATTTAAAAGAAATTGATTCAAATTTTAATTTCGAAATCACTACGAAAGCGGGTATAAATCAATTGTTATTTAGGGATACTGAAGAAAATTCAATTATTCCAGACATAAAGTATATTCCACAAAATTATTTAGTAAAATTAGCAGAGACTGAGATTAATGATAAAGGAAGATCGTTAAATAAATTGGTAAGAGATCTTATTAATGAAGATTCAGATTCAAAGGCTATTTACGATAATTTTATTAAGCAGGTTCAGCAATTAGATAAAGCTCGTGATAATAAAATCAATCACTATTTCAGTTTATTGGATGATCTTAAAAAATGTGAAGATGAGAGTAAAACAAAATCTAATAAAGAAGTATTAGAAACTAATATAGCAACTAATAATGCTAAAGTAGAAGAACTTAACAAACAAGCTGGTTTAACTCCAGAACAATTAGAACAATATAAAGAATTACAAAAACAAGAAATTATTAATAAAGCCAATTTTGAAGCTTTTACACAAGACTTTGATAAAACAAATACATTCCTAACTGACTTAGAAATTAAATTAAAGGATATTAAAGTTTTAAAATCTAATTTCTTGTCAAGTTTAAAAAATACTAATATTTCAGCGTTTTACTCAGATAAATTTACTTCGATTAATCAAATGTTAGAAGAAGTAGAATTATGTAAAGAAGAGATAAAAATTACCGTAACAGAAGAAAAAAAGAAAGTTTTTATTAATGAAAATGTTTTAAAATCAGAAATTTCATTAATAATAACAGAAAGAGACAGAATTAATCAAGAATTAGTTCTTTTCAAGCAAACAGATGAAGTAAAAAAACAAGTTGATACTTTAAATCAATCCATTCAAAGCGATCAAAAACTTTTAAAAGAAATTGATGAACTATCTAAAATTATAACTGAAGTTAATACTAAAATTATAGAATGTAAAACAGAATTATTTCAATTGTATGATGAAGTATACGATCAATATCAATTATTAATAGAAGCTTTAAAAGAACGAACAAACGAACTTGAAAAAGATGGTTTAGAAATAGAAGGAATACCTCAGTTTAATTTTAAGAAGATTTACAATAAAATAATTGATTTAAGTGATGGTCGAAGAGCTAGCTATAAAGACTATGAAATTATTTTAGATGAAGCTAAAAAGCCTATAACTGAATATAATTATCAAGCCGTAAAAGAGGAATTAAAAAAGGTATTTGATGCAGTAATGGATGATTCTTATTCAATAACATCTAAAACAAATAAAAAAGATTTTATTAAAGTATTATTAGATGATTACTTCTTCGACTATTGGAAAATCACTTACAAAAACGATAAGTTGGGTGAAATGTCTACAGGAAAAGCAAGTTTTGTAATACTTATGCTTATTATTGGTTTAAGTAAATCAAAATCACCAATTTTAATCGACCAACCAGAAGATAATCTAGATAATAGATCCATTACAAGAGATTTAGTTGATTATTTAAAAAATAAGAAGTTAGAAAGACAAATTATTGTAGTTACTCATAATGCTAACATCGTTGTAAATGCAGATGCTGAAAACATTATTGTAGCGAATCAGAAAGGTCAAAATAATATTGAATCAACCAGCCCTTATAAGTTTGATTATATAAACGGTGCAATAGAAAATACAAAAGCCATTGATCCGTCAGAAACAGATTTATTAAAGTCTATGGGGATTCGTGAACATATTGCAGAAATTGTAGAAGGTGGTAAAGATGCATTTATGCTTCGTGAAAAAAAATATAGATTCATTAGAGAGATTTAAAAAAAAGGCTTACGCACTCCCATATTTTAATCTCCAAAATATCACCCAATTTCAAGCCATTGCATCAATTTATAGGGAGTAAGTAACGTAAGCTATTTTTACCAAAAAAGAAAATTGTAAAATCATCAAAATAAAAAACTGGAAACATAAGCTATATTCAAAGCAAAGGAGAACCATTGGTTCTCCTTTTTGCGTTGTATTCTTCGTTTAAAACAGTTTTTCATAAACACAAAAAAACAAAAAAATGTTTTTGTTGATTTTTACTTACGTAAGTTACGCATCACTAAAAATAATATAAAATTAAAGTTATTTAGTTTTTGTATAACTAAATCGATTCAATATAGTATATTGTTAATTATATTTATGGAATATTTTTATAGGTATAGCAATTTCTTATTTATGTAAAAAGATTTAAATGATTTTAGATAATTCAAAAGATAAACATACAGTTTTTGAGTGGATTCAAAAATATAATAACAATGGGGAATTAGATATCGTTTCTGGTTATTTTACTATTGGTGCATTAGCTTGGCTTTCAGATAATTTAAACCAAACTCAAAATAAATTTAGATTTGTTTTTGGTGATATTGTTGAAAACAACATGAAGACATCTCGGGTAGTAGATTTATTAAATGAAAACATAACAATAGATGCAGCTTTAAAATTAAATGCAGCGGCTAAAACGTGTGTTGATTTCTTAAAACAAGATAAGGTTATTTGTAAGACGTTAACCCCTAATTTTTGTCATGCAAAAGCATATTTGTTTAAAGATGAAAATAATGACGCCCTTAATTACTACATTACGGGTAGTTCAAATCTTACTGAACCAGGTATTGGCTTAAAACACACAAATAATATAGAATTAAATATTGGGGAAACTGGTAATAACCTGAATTTTAAAGAATTAATCGAGTGGTTTGAGGAATTATGGAACTCAAAACAGGCTTCTTCTGAAAAATTGATTGAAAAGGATAACAAAAAAACGAAAAAACCTTTTAAACAATATTTAATTGACGAAATCCAAAGTATATACATAGAGTATACACCTAAAGATTTGTACTATAAGGTTTTATTTGAATTGTTTAATGAAGATTTTGAAGATATAGACAGTAATCCAGAATTTAAGAAACAATTTCATCGTTTAGAAAATACGGTAATTTATAACACACTTTTTAATTTCCAGCAAAAAGGAGTTATTAGCTTAATTAAGATGTTAGAGGCTCATAATGGAGCCATTTTGGCTGACGCTGTTGGTTTGGGTAAAACGTGGAGTGCTTTAGCCGTTATGAAATATTACCAAGAAAAAAGGGAAGTAATATTATTAGCTCCAAAAAAATTAGAAAACAACTGGAGAAGATACATTAAAGGGCATTCCTCTAAATTCGAGGACGATAAATTAGACTATAAATTATTCTTTCATACAGATTTAACCGAAGAAAGAATGGATAGAATTGAATCTTTTGATTATAATTTTATTACAAACAAAACACCAAAATTATTAGTTATAGACGAAAGTCATAATCTTCGTAACAATAAATCCAATCGTTACAAATTCTTGTTAGAAGAAATTATTAAGAAAAATGTAGACATTAAAATTTTATTACTTTCTGCAACTCCAATAAATAATTCGTTAATGGATATTCGTAACCAATTTAATTTAATTGCGAAAGGAGAAAATGATTTCTTTAAAGAAACTTTAGAGGTCAATAATTTAGAGGCTACATTTCGTCAAGCACAAATGGCTTTTAATACATGGAAAGAACATGAAAATAGAAATGTTGGGCAATTAATTAAAGAATTGCCTCAATCTTTATTTTTCTTAACGGATGCTTTAATTGTTGCTAGAACGCGTAATTTGATTAAAGGGTTTGAAAATGTTTTAAAATTTCCGTTAAAACTTCCACCTCAAAATCATTACAGTACACCGGAACTTTTTGGGGAAAATACATTTCAAAATTTATTGGATTTTTTACCGAAACGTTTTTCTGGTTATATGCCATCATTTTATTTACCACAAGAAGAAGGTGTTTCTGTACTTCATGATGAAAAACAACGTGAGTTTTTCTTAGTTAAGATGATGTACATTTTAGTTTTTAAAAGGTTAGAATCTTCATGGTATTCTTTTAGTAAAACGATTGAGAATATTCATTCCCATCATTCTAATGTTTTACATCTGATTCAAGCTTACGATGTCAGTAAAAAAGGGGCAATTGATGATTTTAGAAATTTACAGACGGATGATGACGAAATTGATGATTTAATAAGTGATGCGTTTGAAATCGGGAAAAAACGTAAAATTAAACTGAGTGAAATTGATAAAGCTGGTATGTTGGATGTGTTTAAAAAGCATTTGATAGAAGATATTAAGGCACTCCAAAATATAATCGATCAAACAAACTCATTTAAAGATAAATTTAATGAAGAAGATGGGAAACAATCTGTTCCATCAATCGATTCTAAACTTGAGATATTAATGAATATCATCAAACAAAAACAATCTTTATCTGAAAATAACAACAACAAAAAAGTAATTATATTTACCGTTTACCATGATACAGCCAATTATTTATTTAATCAATTAACGTACAGAGGTTTTTCAAGAATTGGATTGGTAACGGGATCTGTCGCTAAAACATCATACGACAACATCGAAACCAAAGATTTTGAAAATATTTTAGAACGTTTTGCTCCATTTACTAAAGTTTACAATGAGAAGCAATGGGATTTTAAAACAGAAACAGAAAGACATTTAGCTTTTGATGAATGGAAATCGTGGTTGAAAATTGAACATAACAAAGACTATCGAAAAGCTTTTGATGAACCTATCGAAATATTAATTGCAACTGATGCTTTATCAGAGGGGCAAAACCTACAAGATGCCGATATGGTTATTAATTACGATATACACTGGAATCCCGTTCGTATCATTCAACGTATGGGGCGTATTGATCGTTTAGGTTCTCCTAATGACAAAATTTTTGGAGTTAATTTCTGGCCTTCTGGCGATGTAAATGCTTATCTTAATTTACAAAGTCGAATTGAAAGTCGTATGACAGCGATGACATTAGCAGGTGCCGAAGTAGATGTAAACTTTACAGATGGTACAAAAGATATTTTTGGAGATGACGATACGATCGAATCAAAATTAAAGGATAATTTATTAGTCCAACTAGAAAATTCGTTAGAAGATTTGGACGGGGATAAAAACTTTGGTTTTGATGATTTATCTTTAGAGCGTTTTAGACAAGATTTATGGTCTGAATTAGCGAATGAAAGAGAAAAGTACAGTAAAATTCCAAACGCTGTTTATACTGGGTTTATTGCAGATAAAAGTAATTTAGCTGAAAATGGTATTATTGCATTATTGGGTTATCCAGCAAAAAAGCCTAAAGTAGATCATCATAAATATAAACAATTCGAATTGATTTATATTGATAATGAGGGTGCTGAGTGCTTAAATAACCAAAAACAAATTTTAGATTTTTTAGATACGCATAAAAATAATACTCGTATCGTGAATAATAAAATTGATAATGGAGATGAAGCTGAAATAAAGGTTTTAAAAAATGCTTTTGATACTTGGATGTCGAATAAAACGACTGAAACGGTTGTGAATGAGGCTGGTGAACAAATCAAAACAGTTAGCAATAGCTTATTAGATAAAATTAAAGGTTTAGGTAACGCTAAAAAGAAAGATATTAATGAAGTGAAAGAAGTCAATTCTTTTGATGAGAAATATCAAATAGATAACTTCGATTTAATCACATGGTTTATAACGACTAAATAAAAATGATACTAGATAAATTTTCTAAAAATATAGTTTCAGGGACATTAGATTTATTCAAACAATTAAATGTTCCAATTAACATACTTACTGAAACACCAATCAACCCAACTGATTTTTTTGAATCAAATCCAAATCGTGAGGTGTTTAAAGCGATTCAAAATTTATATACAATTGGTTTAATTGATGATGATGCTATTAATAACCAAGATAGTATTTCAATCAATAAAATTGATGAAAAATACAACGGTTTAATTATCGTTGCAGTGGATTTAAAAGCGGATAAAATTTCGCGTACCACTTTTGCCGAAATTACAAGAGCCATTTCTCGTGAGTTTAAAAACTTGCCTGTAATTACCATTTTCAAATATGGTCACCAAATTGCGTTAGCTTCTGCTGAACGTATGCCTTATAAAAAATCATATTTAGAAGGTGAAAAATTAGGTAAAGTAAGTATTTTACGTGATATAGATTTTAATCAACCGCACGCAGGACATTTACGTATACTTAATGATTTGGTTATTGGTAAAAAAGCGAACCTAGATACATTCGACAAATTATATAAATTCTGGACAGACAATTTTAACGTTTCTATACTGAATAAAAAATTCTACAAAGAATTATCTAACTGGTACTTCTGGGCAATCAAAGAAGTGAAATTCCCTTCTGAACCAACTTTAGAAGATGCTGTTACATTAAGTAAAGATTACGACGATTTAGTGAACGAACATAAGGCAACAAATGTCATTCGATTACTAACTCGTTTGTTATTTGTATGGTTTATCAAAGAAAAAAAATTAATACCAGAAGAATTATTTGATATTAAGTTTCTACAACAAGATTTATTACATAAAATAGATCCTTTAAAGCCTGTAGGAATGTTTGTCGAACAAGACAAAGAATCTATCTATTACAAAGCAATACTACAAAACTTATTTTTTGCAACGTTAAATTGTCCAAAAGAGGCAGATGAATACGACAAACGTTTCAGAGCGTTCCGTTCGTCATCTTCTAATTTTGGAGTAACGCATTTAATGCGTTACGAAAACTATTTTAAAAACAAAGAGTTGTTTCTTAAAATGGTTAATGATACGGTACCATTTTTAAATGGTGGATTGTTTGAATGTTTAGATGTTCGTGGAGAAAAAGAATCGAAAGTTGAACGTATATACATCGATGGTTTTTCGGATAATTTACCAAAAGAGCAGAAATTAATTGTTCCAGATTATTTGTTTTTCGGGAACGAAATTACAGTTGATTTATCAGAAGAATATGGTGCAAAATCGAAAGAGTTTAAAGAATCTAAAGCCAAAGGTTTATTCGAAATTTTAAAGTCTTATAAATTCACGATTACTGAAAATACACCTTTGGAGGAAGAGGTTGAATTAGATCCTGAATTGCTAGGGCGTGTATTCGAAAACTTATTAGCTTCTTACAATCCTGAAACTAAATCTACAGCGCGTAAACAAACGGGTTCATTTTATACCCCACGTGAAATTGTCAATTATATGGTAGACGAAAGTTTAATCGCCTACCTAAAAAATAATTGTTCCAACTGGAATAACCTTTCTGAGGAAGAGATAGATACACAATTGCATCAATTATTTGCTTTTGATGCGTACAACCCGTTTAAAGAGAATAGAGAATTAACCACTGAAATTATCAAATCTTTAGGTGCTTGTAAAATATTAGATCCTGCTTGTGGGTCAGGGGCTTTTCCTATGGGTACTTTACAAAAAATGGTGCATGTATTAAGTAAGTTAGATCCTGATAATACCATATGGAAAGAGTTACAAATTAAAAAGGCACAACAACAAGCAGAAGAAGTGTTTAAAATTGATAACAACGAGATTCGTGAAGATTTGTTAAAAGAAATCAACCATAATTTCGATGAAAAAATCAATGATCCTGACTATGCCCGTAAATTGTATATTATCGAAAATTCGATTTATGGAGTAGATATCCAGCCGATTGCAGCGCAAATTTCTAAATTACGTTTCTTTATTTCGTTGGTGGTAGAGCAAAAGGTGCATAAAGAGTTACCAAATTTTGGGATAAAACCATTACCGAATTTAGAAACCAAATTTGTTACAGCAAATACCTTAGTAGATATCGAAAATTCGGATAAACAAACTAATTTATTTGAAACAGAAACCATTATTGAGTTAAAGGCAAAACTAAAAGCTGTACGCAACAAAATTTTTAATGCCCGTACGCCCGAAACAAAGAAAAAATACAAAGAAGAAGACCAAACCATTCGTTGGCAGATTGCTGAAGAATTAAAAAATATTGGGTATCCTGCAACCGATGCCGATGCATTAGCGTCTTGGGATCCTTACAACCAAAATGCCTGCTCTCCATTTTTTAACCCAGAATGGATGTTCGACATTAAAGAGGGGTTTGATGTAGTGATTGGAAATCCGCCGTATGTAACATATAAAGGAAAAGAACGTGTTCATATTACTGATAATGAATTTGAATATTTATTAAAAAAATATAAAAATACTGCAGAATACAAAGTTAATAGTTATGCTTTGTTTATTGAAAATGCTGTTAATTTACTAAAATTTAACGGTGTTAATTCATTTATTATACCTAGTACCATTTTACAGAATGAATATTTGAAAAATTCAAGAAAATTTATATTAGAAAAGAACCATATCGATTTAATTGTAATTTTTAAGAACAGTATTTTCGAAGCTGTTACTGATTCTATTATTTTAAATATTAAAAAAAATAAACAGCTTTATGACACTAAAGTACTTAAAAAGTCAGATTGTAATTTTTATAATAATATTTATGAAATATGGAATAAAAAAGAATGGTTAAATAATTCCGATTATGTTATTAATGTAAAATTAAATGAATTAGATAAAAAAATAATTAGTGATATAGAATTAGACAGTTATCAATTAGGTGATGTTTTAAATGTTTATGTCGGAATAGTTGCGTCAGGAATTAAAAAATTCTTTTCTGATTCCAAAAAAGATATTAATCATAGAAAATATCTTTTAGGAAAGGACATTGGTCAATATTCTATTAATTGGAGTAATAGATTTATTAATTATTTACCAGAAGAGTTACATAGTAATACTGATGAAAATGTATACTTAAGCAAGTATAAAATTCTTGTAAGAAAGACAGGTAATAAATTACTAGCATTTATTGATAAAAATCAATTTTTCACAGATCAATCTATATATAACGTTTATAAAAGTGATAATAGTTTTAATTATATAGACTTTGTTTATATTACATGTATTATAAACTCATCACTAATGAATTATTATTTTAATAAGAAATTGATTACTAATGAAGATGTTTTTCCATATATAAAAGGTATTCATTTAAAATCATTACCAATAAAAATGAATAGAGATTTTTATTGGTCATTATTTATATTAGGTGAATTAAATATTTATTTAAATGGAAATAAATATAAGGATTATATAGATTTTTTAATACTTGAAATTTATTTAAATAGAAATATTGAAATAGTTAATTTAGATATAAAAGAATTTATTGAAAAAGATTTAATAGAAGTATTAGGAAGTAAAGATTTTGCTATAATGAGTGATGAGGATAAATATAAAGTAATAAAATCGTTAGATAAAAAATGGTGTGATCCAAACAATGAAGTCGTCAAACGTATAGCACAATTCAAAGAAAAAAGTCCAGATATTTTAAAAGTAATAATGGAAAGTTAAAAATATAATGAGCTACTATAACTACATAACCGAAAAACGCAACGATTCTTTAGAATTAAAAGAATTAATGACAGATGTTGTCAATAATTTAATACAACATAAAACGGATGAAATTAAACCTGGTGTATTACTGGGTTTAATACAATCGGGTAAAACACGTGCCTTTTTGGGTGTAATGGCAAAATGCTTTGACGAAAACTACGATGTGGCGGTCATATTGACCAAAAATTCGGTAGCCTTAGTCGAGCAAACCATCAAACGTCTAAAATCTGAATTTGAAACGCCTATTAATGCTCGCAAACTATACGTTTGGGATGTCATCAAAATGCAAAATTTAGATCAACTAACGGGATATATTCTGCAAAACAAAGTCATTTTTGTCGTAAAAAAAGAGATGAAAAATATGGAACGTTTACACGAGATATTTGATTCTGTTCCATTGTTACAAGATAAAAACATCTTAATCATAGACGACGAGGCAGACCAAGCGAGTGTATCTTTTGTTAATGATAAAGAAAAAGCAGAAGGAATAGATTTTGCAAAAATTGCAGATTCATTATCGCAATTCAGATTAAAATTAAAAGGGAGAAATAGCTTTTTACAAGTTACTGCTACACCATATTCATTATATCTACAACCCGATAATTTAGAAATAGATGGGGTAGAAACGGCTCCTAATCGTCCTGCGTTTACCAATTTATTAAAACCACATCCTGCTTACGTTGGAGGTAAATATTATTTCGAAAAGGCTATTGATCCAGATTCTACAGCGTATTATGTGTACAAACAAGTAAATGACGATCAGATAGATTATCTAAATGGCAAAGGTAAAAGTACAGGAACGTACAACAAAAAGTCGTTATCCAATTGTTTGCGTACAGAGAATTTTAAAGCTATTCGGGATGCCATCATTAGCTATTTGGTCGGTGGTGCCATTCGTCAATTACAAGAAAAAGAATCTGCTGATATATGGGCGCCAAATTACCATTCGGCTTTTGTATTGCATACCAGTGTTACTAAATTAATTCATAGCCAACAAAAACAATTGGTCGAAACACTATTAGAGGAATTAAACAATTTATCAGATACAGAATTGTTTACTTTTTTAAAGTATGCCTACCACGAGTTTGAATTATCAATGAAGTTAGTAGTAGATAAATTACCTACTTTAGAAGAAGTGGTTATACAAGTGAAAGAGGCGTTAGAATGTAAATTTATTGGCGTAACGATTGTTAATTCCGAAAATCAAGTCGTTGAATTATTAGGTGAAGATGGTCAATTACGTTTAGATAATCCGTTTAATATATTTATTGGTGGTCAAACGCTTGATAGAGGAATTACCATTGATCATTTAATTGGTTTCTTCTATGGTCGTAATCCTGCTTCTTTTCAAATGGATACGGTATTACAACATTCTCGTATGTATGGTAGCAGAAGTGAAAAAGATTTAGCGGTCACTCGATTTTACACTTCGGTAAGAGTGTATAATGCGATGCGTAATATGCATTTCTTTGATAATAATTTAAGAGAAAATATAGAAAAAGATCCAGAAGCTGCCGTTCGTTTTATAGCGAAAGAAGGCAATACAATTAAACCTTGTGGTCCTAATAAAATTAAGGCTTCTAATGTTGTGTCGTTCAAAGAATATTCGAGATTTTTACCAATAGGTTTCCAAACGAAAAGTAAAACCAATATTCAAGACAACATTTCTAAAATTGATCAAATTATTCAACCCATTTTAAACAAAGATCAAGAAGGTGTTATCACATTAGAACAGTTCAAAAATATTATAGCGTTAATTGATAGTACATTCACATACGAACCACAATTTGGAAATGTTGGGCTTAATTGGGACACGAACTTAGTATTCAAAGCTGTTGAATTAGCATTGAATGACAAGAATACGTCTGAAATTGGTTTATATGTAAGAGAAGGCAGAGAAGCATCTCGTTTAAAAAACAACAATTCAACATTCAATGACTCTCCTGGAGATGGTAGAACGGATAACGTTCGCACAAAAGTAATGGCAGAAAATAAACCAGTATTAATGCTTTTAAAACAAAGAGGAACAAAAGAGAATGGATGGAGGGATGCAGAATTCTACTGGCCTACTATTGTAATGCCAAAAGAATTACCTAATTATGTGTATAGTGAAGATTAAAAATAAGGTTATCAAAACCCAAAATACTACATCAAGCTGTAATTGATAGTCAGTAAAATATAAACGCCTATTTGCAAAGTTGGTAAGTGTATAGGGCAACAACAAAAAAGCAACTGCGGTTAAT
>NZ_JAOCFS010000044.1:0-15432 GCF_029842105.1 Empedobacter sp. GD03797 | reverse complement strand
GGTGTTGGAGATAGAGTAACCATACTTACAGAAATAAAAAATGCCTACGATTTTTATCATAGGTAATTAGGTTATGTAATCCTGGAATCAGGCGAATGTTTGAATGAATTGTTGCTTCAAAATGGATATGCCAAAGCATCAAGGGACTATTATTGTTCCAAATTGGCAGAATATCAGTTGATGAATTGTACTGCTCAGTTAAATAAAGTCGGTTTATATGCTCGAATTTCGCATTTTTAAGCCCAGATCAAATGTTAAAGTTTCGTTTTTTATGGCTCAAAATCTAATCTCAACAAAGACTTAAAACATACTTTTCCAATTGTTGTACTTATGTTGTACTAACTGCTATAAAATGAGTAACCAACCCTCTAAAATAAAGACTTTGCAAAGAAACTTTGGATAATGCAATGTTATCTAAAGTATGAGAAAGTTCTTCGTAGCGTTGATTTAACATTTTAACAACGAACAATTGCCAACTTGGAAATTTAACAAACCATTGGTTCACTTTTTCTGTTGGTATGGCTAGCAATTCTACATCTTCTTCTACAATTGCCTTAATATTAGTAGTTGTATTCAAAATACTTTTGGCTATAGATTCTGCACACGATTCGCCTTTTCTTATGTAGTAAAGAAATAATTCATCTCCGTTTTCATTTATACGCAATACTTTAATTACACCAGAAAGTACATAAGGAACAACCTTTATATATTGACCTGGCTTTACAATTTCTGTAGCAGAAGGAAAATTTAACTGCTGAGATGTTGAAAGTAATTCTTCTTTCAATTCAACTTCAGAGAATAAATTAAGATTCACATTATTCATTTTTTATGATGTTAGGTAATAGTCATACTAACAAACCAATTTAGTGAAAATGTATTTAAATTTGTAATGATGAAACAGAAATTTAGTGTTGAAAATTGAATCCTATAAAGTCAAGTTAATATTTATTAAATACTAACAATCATAAATTTGACCTACAATAGATAGAGTTTTATAAGTTAGATGAATTTATAAAAGAAAATAGTTTTGATATTTTATTATCGCCAATAATTCCAACTCACCCCATCAAAACTAGCAAATGTATTACTCACTGTATCATAACATATCATCCCTGCATAAGGACTTTTAACAGTTATGTGTGGGTTTTGTATTTGTGGTAAAATTAAAGACTTAGACGTAGATTCTAAAACTAAAACACCTTTTGCATTGGTTGTTTGCTCTCCTATTATAACTCCTTTTCCTAATTCTGCACTACTATTATCATATAGTTTTAGATCGCTACCGACAGAATTAGATATGTTTTTCCAATAACCATTTTCAAACATTTTTATCATTTTTGATGTTCGATCAAAAATAAATGTCCCATTATTAGGATTATTAGTAGTAGGAGTTACAACATTATAAGTAGGTGTAGTTGCAACTGCTGGAAGAATAATACCTTTACTATTAGTTGTTGTCACATCATTTGTTAAATCACTCGTTGTATTTCCTTCGAAAAAAAGAAGTGTACTTTCATTAGCTACTACATTATTAGTTCCAATATATACTTGAGCGTTTACGTAACTTGTGATTATACAAATAAAAATGTATATTATTTTTTTCATTTTAAAACTATTTATTGAAATTTAGATATTAATCATTACAACTTCGTTGAATACAATTCCAAATATTCCCGTTGTATAATTTTACACATGCAGCATTTACATCATAAATTAGCATACCTTTCTTAGGACTTACTATAGCTGTAGAACTTTGAACTCTCGTCAGAACTAAACCGTCAGCTTTTGACTCTAATGTGATAAACGCATTGGGAATAGCTTCTGGCCAATTAGGAAGTTTTGTTTGATTGGTAATACCAACATTTGTAGGATTTCCGCCAGTAGTAAAATCTCCAGGTTTTGAACAATGAAGATTTATTCCAAAATTAACATTAGTAATAAAAGGAGTCGAAGTAAGAAATCTAACCGGAACTTTAAGTGTTGTATTACTATCGTTTCCTGATCCTAAACCATTATTTGTTCCGTAAGTTTGCCCCATAGAAACCCATCCTGTTGGAAGTGAATAAGCAGAAGGATATACGTCATTAATACTTAAATTTCGAGAATCAATTGCTACCGAATAATCTTCACTTGTATCTATTAAAATTGAAGAAAACAAATAGCTACCATTTGTGTTAACTATTTGTTTAAAAATAACTTTATTAGAAGAGTTGATTAGATAAGCATATAACTGAGATCCACTAGCTGTTCCTATTCCAACACCATCTACTATATTATTATTAATCATATCTCTGTAGACATTACCACTAAGTGATACAATAGCAGTTGTACTCACAATGGCGAAACCTCCTCCTCCCATAAGGTCAAGACCTCCACCATCACTATCTCCATTTGTATTAATTGGAACATTTGATAAACCAATAAGATCCATAGCTGATGTAACGTCATTCGGAAAAACAGCTATCCCATAAATCACTTGTCCTGGTGTAAGCCCTAATGTTTCAAGATCAATAAAATCTCCTGCTATATTTTGTGATGTTAAATCTTGATTAGGTTTTATGGGGTCTGGAGAAACTGTGCTAGAATTCATAAAAACAGTCGACAGTACACTCTTTCCTAAAGCTCCAAATTTACCTCTAGCCCGAGCAATTAAACTTCCTAAACCACTTACATTACCATTTGTATCCAATTTGGTAATAGCAGCAAGTCGATAATCATCATTACCTCCTCTTTCTAAAATCAAAACACCAACTTTATTAAGACTAACCCCAGTTGGTACTTCCATTCCGCTATTTCGAATAAGATCAATTCTTTCAATATTATTCATCGTACTCGAATTGAAATTTGAAAAAATATTATCAACCCCTCTATTTAATGTATAACTATTAATTAATGTTTCAAGATTATCAACATATTCAGCATTAAAAAACTTGTCTGTAGTACCACTAATATTACTATATTCAAAAAAACCGGTAAACTTCGTCGCACTTTTTACATCATTATTTTCTTTTCTAGAAATTTTTATATTTTCATAAGGAGTAAGCCCTTTTAAATAAGGAACATATTCTATCGTACCATATTTGAATGATTTAAGAACAGGTACTGTTGCTGCCGTTGTACCATTAGAATTTACTCCAAATCGAAGATTAAATGATGTCGTACTAGAATAGTATGATGATCCTGTATATCCAGTTCGAGTGACATTAGATATGGTAGCAACTTTTGTATAATCAATATCTCCTGAGTTCACTACTTGCGCATGTGTAATACTATAAAAGAATAAAAAAATAAAGTATCCCCAATGTTGTTTTATCATTGTAATTTAAGTATTATTTATATTTAATTAATAATCAAAACTTTGTTTTCATATTAAATTATATCAAAACAAATTAACAATGGTAGGAGAGTATATATTTCTAGGGTGAGAGTAATTAAAAAATTTGGAAAATTTCATGAAAATTGATACAATCAATAATCTATTTTCTTTAACAAATATAAAAATATATTCTTTAATAAAAATTTTATAATTATATATTAATCAATTTTTTAAATTTTATTTAAAACAATGCAAAACTCCTAAAATGTTTTTTTATTAATACTATAATGATAAATATAAATCATAAGGTTTTAACTTTGCAGCAATGAAACAGAAATTTAATCCTGAAGGTTGGAATCGTATAGAGCATTTTAATATGTTCTCGAAAATGGATAATCCGTATGTCGGAGTTGTTGCGGAGGTTGAATGTTCTAAAGCATACAAATTTGCAAAGGCAAATAAGTTGTCTTTTTTCGCCATTTATTTACATTGCTCGATGTTGGCAGAAAATAAGATTAATGAGTTTAAATATCGTATCGAAGATGATGAAATTTTTGTGTACGATCATTTAGATTGCGGAACAACAATTGGTAGAAAAGACGGAACTTTTGGTTTTGCGTTGATGAATTTTACCGAAGATTTTGATGCATTTAACGCGCAACTTCAAGAGCAAATACAAAGTGTAGAAAACTCGGTTGGTTTGCACATCAAAAACGAAGAAATTACCATTGGTTTGGTTCGTCATTCTACGTTTCCTTGGTCGAGATTTACAGGTTTAACGCAACCAAGTAATTTTGGAACGGGAGAATCTATTCCGCGAATTATTTTTGGAAAAGCGTATACCCAAAACGATAAAATGTACATGCCTGTTTCGGTTGAAGCAAATCATGGTTTTGTAGATGGTTTTCATTTAGCGAATTATCTACAAGAATTTGAAAACGAATTAGGTAAATATTAGTTTATTCTCTTAAAAAATATGATTAAAATTGTTGAAAGCAGAAATGATGATTATCTAGCCTTACAAGAATTGTTTCTCCAATCTAGACAAAAAACTTTTTTGTGGACTGATACTTCCCGATATAAATTATCTGACTTTGATGAAAGTACTAAAAATGAATACATTTTAGTTGCATTCGTAGATGAGATATTGGTTGGATTTGTTTCTGTTTGGCTTATTGACAATTTTATTCATCATTTATATGTAGACGAACAATATCATAACCAATCAATCGGCTCAGAATTATTGAATAAAGTAATCGAAAAAGTTGGATATCCAATTAGATTGAAGTGTGATGAAAAAAACACAAAAGCTCTACGTTTTTACAAACAAAAAGGCTTTATTGAAAAAGAAAAAAAAGCATTCGAAAATGGTTTTTACTTATTATTAGAACTTGATGTATAAACGAATTTCGAGTTTCGAGTTTCGAAATTCGTTTTTTTATTTTACATCATTAGGATGAATAAATGGTTCTGGTTCTGTAATTTCATCATATTGAATAGGATAATATTTTTTATCTTCTTCTAAAACAAAATCATCCGTATAATTATAAAAATGCTCCAACTCTCTTAATTGGTAATTTCCTTCTTCATCTTTATGAAATCGAAAAGCGTAACCTTTTATCTCGCAGCAGAATGTTATTTTTTCTTTATCTAAAGGAATATAATTTAAATTTGAGATATCGATATATTTATTTAATACTTCATTTTTATCTAAAAGAATAGTATAATCTGTATTTTGAATAGTAATTGGTAATGTATAATAATTCCCTATTGAACAATCTTGTCCAGCCGAAGAAACATACAAATAAAATTTTTCTTTTGCGAAAAAGAGAGAGATTGTTCTAATTGGTATATGATTACTTTTTGCAATATAAATAGCTTGTTCAATAGCTTCATTTACATTTTCATCTTTAAAAACAGAATCTGCTTTTATTTCATCTGTCTTTTCCCAACCTTTAGCAGATTGATTACTCGGTTGCTCGCATTGAACAAAAAGAATGAATAAGAGAAAAATATATAGATTCTTCATACAAGTGTTTCGATTAAAGATAATCAATTCACTGCAACTTTTTTATTTAGTTTTTTTGACCAAGAAAAAATATAAATCGTTCCGATAATTGAAGGTACAATCCAAAAATAAATATTATTTCCAAATCCAGCACCTGCAACCAAAAACGCTGTTACTGAAGCGATATAAGCGCCAACCATTTTTCCAACATGATTCATTGTCCATTTTTTATAATTCTCTGGATTCTTGTAAAAAATAAAATCTCGATAAGACATAAATCCGCCTAAAAACCCAAAAATTAAATACAATAATCCAATTCCATTGCTTATAAAAAGTGGAAGTAATCCAAAAACAATCATCACAATAGATGTGATAAACATTGCTCCAGAAATGATTTTATCTAAATTATTCGAATAATTTTTGCGTTTATAATTCAGAATTCTATTTCCGATCAAAATCATATAAATTGTAAAAACACCAATCATTAAAAGAAAAGAATTGTGGTGATTTGGAAAAGCACAAATGATTAACGAAAGAATAGAGCTAACTAACATACCAATCGAAAATATTTTCCCCACTTTTTTGTGAGTCGAGTTTCCTTTTTTTATGATCATAACAGCAGTTCCAGCAACCAAACCAATTCCTCCGAAAAATGCGTGAATGTAAATAATGATTTTGATTAAATTTTCCATAATGTGTTTATTTATTATGGAATAAAATTAAGTGAAGTCGTTTTTAATTTTAAAAATAGTTGACCGAATTGTCGAATTTCGTGGATGAATTGTATTACTCTTTTGTTTTCACTGTTTCGATAGCGTCATTCATCAAATCAAACTCGTAACCTTTGTACGCTAAATATGCTTTTACTTTGTTTATTTTCTTGAAAGATTCGCGCTCAGAAGCTAATAAATTGAACTTTTTCTGTGTTAAGTGCAATAAATTATTCCAATATTTTTCCAAATCAATTTCTTCCTTAAACGCTTTTTCAATTAATTTTTGATCAATTTGACGCATTTTTAATTCTTGACGAAGACGATTTCTTCCCCACATTTTTTGATTAACCTTCCCTCGAACAAAACTATGTACAAAACGTTCTTCATTCAGAAACCCGTAATGAATTAACTTAAAAAGAATCTCATCTTTCGCTTCTGGAATCAAATCAAAATCACGTAGTTTTTTCTCTACTTCCCAATGACAACGATCTTGATAAAGACAATATTTTGCCATTTTATCTTTGATTTCATCAATCGTATAAATCTTTTTTGGGTTGTCTTTAGAGAAATTCATGCAACAAAGTTAAGATTTTAATGAGAAAATTGTTTGATTAACTTGATGAGATCTTGAAACAAGTTCAAGAAGACATCTACTGTCAGGCTGAGTTGATTAGTAAAAAGTCATACGAGCTTTCAAGGAATCTAATAAAATTTTTCAATCCACTAACGCTTCATTCAGAATGACATTAACAAAAAAACTGAACCATTTCTGATTCAGTTTTTTTATTATTTATTAACCTATTTTTATTAAGCTTTTTGTAATTCTGCAATATATGCTGTTGGATTCTCAGCATTGAAAACTGCCGAACCTGCAACTAAAGCGTCTGCACCAGCTTCTACCAATTTTGATGCATTTTGAACTCCAACTCCGCCATCAATTTCGATGATAACATTTGCATTAGCTTCTGTAATCATTTTTTTCAACTTAGACACTTTGTTGTATGTATTCTCAATGAATTTTTGACCTCCAAAACCTGGATTAACACTCATAATTAACACCAAATCTAAATCATTAATCACATCTTCTAAAACAGATACTGGTGTATGCGGATTAAGCGCCACTCCTGCTTTCATTCCTTCTGCTTTTATAGCCTGAATTGTACGATGTAAATGTGTACACGCTTCGTAATGAACAGTCAAAATATCTGCGCCAACTTGTTTGAAAGTTGAAATGTAACGATCTGGATCAACAATCATTAAATGTACATCCAAAACTTTGTCTGTTAACGAATTTATTTTCTCAATAATTGGCATTCCGTAAGAGATATTTGGAACAAAAACGCCGTCCATTACATCTAAATGAAACCATTCGGCTTGAGAATTATTAACCATTTCGATGTCTTTTGCTAAATTCCCGAAATCGGCTGCTAAAATTGATGGTGCTACTATTGGCATAATCTTATTTGTTGTTTGTTTGTATTTTGTGGTGCAAAGGTAATGAAATAAAAAAATCGTTGAAAACTCAACGATTTATATTTTTTAGAAATTGTAACCAACTCGAAAGCCTAAATCTAAGGCAACTCCAGTTTCTGTTTTTTTATAATATTTATAATTCTGAATTTCATAATCAAAAGTAACTTTATCATCTTGATAAAGAGAAAGTCCTAATCCCGTATAAAACTCGTAAAAAAAGTTTTGAGCAAAAGAACGTTTAAATCCATAATTTAACGTAATAGAACCTTGCGGATTAACACCCAAATTATCACTATTAGAAGTTGTTAACCAATCTGGCGTATAATTTCCTTTTAAAGCAATATAATTCCCAGAATTATTTTTGGTGTTTTTTCCTTTAGAAAGTCTTCGGTCAAAATTATAATAATAACGTCCTTCTAAAGCTATGTTTGTTGTCAAAATATACTCAAAATCACTCCCATAAAAATCGCTATAGCTGTATCTGAAACCTCCCATATAATCTAACGTTCCTAAAGCGGTGAAATTTTCGGATAAAGCTTTTTCATATTGAATTCCGATTCCAATAAAACTAACGTTTGCATTAAACAAATCTGTCGCTTTTTCTTGCGCAAATAGAGAAGATGATAATAAGAGAGTAAATAATAGTTTTTTCATTTTCAGTGTTAATTAATTCAATACGAATATAACAGAAAAAATGATTCAGCAAAATTATTTTTAATCCAAGAAAACTCTATTGTCAATAAAGTTATAAGGTTCTTCGTCTTTCAATTCTTCGTTGATGATAAAATGAATCGAATCTTTTGACATAAAAATATAAGTATAAATATCTGCCATCTCATCAGAATCTCTAAACTCATAATATTCATCACCAATCGTACACCAAACGCCTTCGTCTTCAGAAAAAGTTACGCGATCATCACTATAAATCGTTTTAAAGTTAACCGTCATTGTTCCGTCAGCTTTTCTATTGACCATCCAACTATTTGTTTCTCCTTTAAAAAATTTCCCATGATCAGTTCCAGACCAAATTCCAACGAATCTGTCATCTACATCCATAGATTTTATATACTCTTTCATTTGGTTTTGATCAGCTTTGTTCATCATGATTTTCTATATTAAAATTAGCTTAAAAGTAGCCAATCTATACTTCTTCTCATCTCAAAAAGACTTAATTTGCAGCTTGGGATAAAAACAACAAATTTATGGAAAATAATATGCTTAATCAACATCCAGCAGATATTGCCGAACAATTGACTGCACTGAACGTAAAGGAAAGAAATATCGCTTTTTATTCGCTTTCGAATGATGATAAAGTTGAAGTATTCTCCTATTTTGAACCCGATATTCAGTACGAAATTGTAAAAAGTTTGACGGACGAAGATTTAGCTGAAGTTTTGAACAATCTTGATCCTGATGACCGAACAGAACTATTTGAAAATTTCCCAGATCAATTAATCAAACATTCCATTAATCTTTTAAATCCTGAAGAACGCGCTACAGCACTAAATTTGATTGGATACAAAGAAGATTCGATTGCGCGTTTGATGACGCCAAATTATATTCAGGTAAAAGAACATTATACGGTAAAACAAGTTTTGGCGCACATCAAAAAATATGGAAAAAAAGCGGAAACGTTGACGTATATTTTTATTGTTGATGGAAAAAATAGATTAATTGATGATTTAAAAATTGGCGAAATTCTTTTGGCTGATGAAGATACTAAAGTTGAAGATTTGATCGATCATAATTTTGTTTCAATCAAGACGACGACTCCTTTAGAGGAAGCCTTAGAAGTTTTTGATAAATACGATCGTTCTGCGATGCCAATTGTGACAGAAAATGATGTTTTGGTCGGAATTGTAACCTTCGACGACATCTTGGACCGAATGAAAATGCGTGATACAGAAGATATTCAGAAATTCGGAGGGATGGAAGAATTGGATGTTTCGTATACTAAAACACCTATTGCGGAATTAATCAAAAAGCGCGCAGGTTGGCTGGTTATCTTATTTATTGGCGAAATGTTTACGGCTTCTGCAATGAGTTATTATGACCAGGAAATCGAAAAAGCAGTTGTGTTGGCTTTATTTGTTCCATTGATTATTTCGAGTGGTGGAAATTCTGGTTCTCAAGCGGCTTCCCTGATTATTCGAGCGATGGCTTTGGGCGAATTAAAGCTAAAAGATTGGTGGTATGTAATGAAAAAAGAATTTGCTTCGGGATTAATCTTAGGTGCAATTCTAGGATTTGTGGGTTTTATCCGAATCTTAATTTGGCAAAAAACTGGAATTTATAGTTATGGAGAATATTGGTTGTATGTAGCTTTAACAGTCGCTTTATCTTTAATTGTTATTGTTTTATGGGGAACACTTTCTGGATCTTTAGTTCCATTTATTTTGAGAAAAATTGGATTTGATCCCGCAACAGCATCCTCGCCTTTCGTTGCAACTTTGGTTGACGTTTCAGGATTGATTATCTACTTTACAATTGCTGCAATTTTACTAAGCGGGAAATTATTATAACGAAAAACTCCAACTAAATTTAGTTGGAGTTTTTTATTTTTATCGTCCGATATATGTTTTCAAAATCTTAGATCTTGAAGTATGTTTTAAACGGCGAATTGCTTTTTCTTTAATTTGACGAACACGTTCTCTTGTTAAATCAAACGTTTCTCCAATTTCTTCTAACGTCATTGGGTGTTGACCGTTTAATCCAAAGTATAAACGAATTAAATCAGCTTCACGAGGCGTTAATGTTTGTAATGCACGTTCAATCTCTACACGTAAAGATTCAATCATCAACTGTACATCTGGAGATGGAGATTCACCAATGTTTAATACATCGTATAAGTTAGAATCTTCTCCTTCTACTAATGGTGCATCCATTGAGACGTGACGACCAGAGTTTTTCATCGACTCTTTTACATCACCTTCAGACATATCCAAAACTTCAGAAATTTCTTCTGCAGATGGGGCACGCTCATGTTCTTGTTCTAATAAAGCATAGGCTTTATTAATTTTATTGATCGATCCAATTTTATTTAATGGTAAACGTACAATACGAGATTGCTCTGCTAATGCTTGTAAGATAGATTGACGAATCCACCAAACCGCATACGAGATAAATTTGAAACCACGCGTTTCGTCAAAACGTTGCGCTGCTTTAATCAAACCTAAATTTCCTTCATTAATTAAATCTGGTAAACTTAAACCTTGATTTTGATATTGTTTCGCAACAGATACCACGAAACGTAAGTTTGCTTTTGTTAATTTTTCTAAGGCAACACGATCTCCTGCTTTGATACGTTGTGCTAACTCTACTTCCTCCTCCGCTGTAATCAAATCTACTTTACCAATCTCTTGTAAGTATTTATCCAACGACGCAGTTTCACGATTTGTTACCTGCTTTGTAATTTTAAGCTGTCTCATTTAACTAAAACCCTCCTATTATTAATGATTATTATCAATTTCTTTTGGCATTTTATCAACACCACTATATATGTATACGCAGATAACTGAAAAAGGTTACAAAATATTGTAAAATATTTCAGAATTAATGTCTTAAAACTTCGTAAATCATTTGTGCAGAGAGTTTCGCTGTGGAGTTATCAACATCAAAAAGCGAATTATATTCAACCAAATCAAATATTTTCACTTTGTTTGAGTTCATCAAAACCTTCAAAATATATTTAACCTGAAAAGGTGCCAAACCATTAATTGTCGTTGCACTTACACCTGGCGCATAAGCTGCATCAAAAACATCCATATCCAACGACACATAAAGCGCATCAAATTGTTGAATAATCGTTTTCAAATCATCTAACACTTTATTCAAATTGAAATGAACTTCATCTGCCATGATAAAATTAACACCTAAATTTTCAGCGCGTTGAAATAATGCTTTCGTATTTCCCAATTCTTGAATACCGATTGGAATATAATTGAACTTCATTTCATTTTCTTCGCAATACTTAGCCATTTCGTAAAAAGGCGTTCCAGAAGTTGATTGTGGATTTGGCATTCTCAAATCAAAATGTGCATCAAGATTGATGATTCCAATATTTTTGTATGATTTTGCTAAAGCCAAAAAATCGCCCAAAGCTGTTTCATGTCCTCCTCCAATTACAATCGGAAAATGATTTTGTCGAATGATTTTATCAACTTGATTGATTTGTTCTTCTCGTGCAGATTCTAAATTATTATCATCACAGTGAATATTTCCAGCATCAAAAATAAAATTAGTTTCAGAAAAATGTAAAGGCAAATTCGCTAAACTTTTACGAATCAAATCTGGCGAATTTTTCGCACCAATTCGCCCTTTATTTCGTTCAACACCTTCTTCTGAACAAAATCCTAAAAGTACTTTTGGTTGAACGGATGATGTTTCAAATTTATCGTAATCAGAAATAACTTGATGAATTCTTAAACCTAACTCTCCATCTTCAGAATCAATTCTTCCTGTCCAATTTTCTTGATTAAATTGTGTTTTTTGCATGATTAATAAAATTTAGGTAACGACAACTTATATTTTACAGTTACAATACGAATCGCCGCGATAATAGCGCCCGAAACGATGAAATTGATATTACGATCTAATCCAAAATTATCAAAAATTAAATACATCACACCTCCTGCGATACATGCCATTGCATAAATTTCTTTCACAAAAACCGTAGGCGTTCTATTCATCAAAACATCGCGCAACATACCACCCATTACAGCAGTCATCATTCCCATCATCACAGAAATAAAATCATTTGCACCCAAAGAATGTGCTTTCTCTAAACCTACTATTGTAAATAACGCAATTCCCAATGTATCGAAAAGCATCAATGTTACTCTTAATCGTGAAAAATATTTAAAAAATAATCCTGCTAATAAAATTCCAGCAAAAACTGCGTAAATGACATTCATATCATTTATCCAAACTAACGGATAACTGTTAAGAAATAAATCGCGTAAAGTTCCGCCACCAACAGCCGTTATAAAAGCAAAGCAAGCAATTCCAAACCAATCGTGTTTTTGTCTTTCATCTCCAGCTAAAGCACCAGAAATTGCAAACACAACCGTTCCGAATAATTCAAAAATGTATTGAATTTCCATCTATAAAAAATTAGTTTGCTAAGATACGAATCTATAAATTAATGACTTTTGAATTTCGGTAATGATAAGTTGTATTTGATTGCAGCCAAACGAATTGCGACAATCACACCACCCGAAACAAAGAAATTGATGTTACGATCAAGTCCCAATTTCCATAAGATCATATAAATAACTGCACCGCAAAGACATGCAAATGCATAAATTTCTTTCTTGAAAATAATCGGAACTTCGTTCAACATCATATCGCGAATAATGGATCCAAAAACCGCGGTAAACATTCCCATTACAGGTGCGATTACGGGATGAATTCCAAGATTTAGAGCTTTTTCTAAACCAACAATTGTAAACAAAGCAATCCCTAACGTATCAAAAAGCATAAATGTTTTACGAAGTTTAAGTAAAGGCGTATAGAAAATTGCCGCTAAAATAACACCAATCCCTACCGCATAAATAAGATTCACATCTTTTATCCACATAATTTCAACGGAAAGTAAAATATCACGAATTGTACCACCTCCAATTGAAGTTAGGAAAGCAATAAAGGTTACACCAAACCAATCGTTACCAGATTTTTCATCTGCTGCTAAAGCGCCCGAAATTCCAAAAAAAAGTGTACCAAATAATTCGAAAAAATATTGAATCTCCATTTCTATTGTATTAAATCATATTGTGTTGTGCTCTGTCAAAAATAAACACTTTTCTTTTTTAACGATGTTTAAATATACAATTGAAAATAAAAAAAGACCAACACATTTGTTAGTCTTTTTGTTAATATTAATAATAATTTGTTTTTTCTAATTGCTTTTCATCAATCGGATCTTCATCCAAATAGCGTTCTAAACTATCATCCAACTCTTTCATCCAAGCTGTGTGATGTTTTTCTGCTTTCGTTTCGTCCATAACAGAGGTATAGGTTTTATCCCGATAAGTCAAAATATTTTCTTCTTTATCTTTTAACCAAGATTTGAACATATTAGCAACTTTATCCAAATCGAACATAGGATAATCAGTTAAATGAATCAAATCCTTCAAATAATCAGTTTGAAAATCAACATGATCATCAGCAGAAATCGATTGTTTTTCATAATCAATCCATTTCTGAATATCTTTTTGAATTTCTTCTTTTGAAGGCAAATCAATTCGTCCCAAAATATAATCACGCGCAAACCATGCTTGTGCATCAAACATATTAAATGTGTAATATTGATCCTGCATTCCCAAAAATAACAATTGAGCATTAACATCTGATATTACACCTTTATACATTCCTTCTGGATACAAACAGTTTTTTGTTTTTAGACGCAAATTATCTGGTAAAAACGGAAATTTGTGTTGATAACCTGTACACATAATCACTGCATCAAACTCTTTTGATGTTCCGTCTTTGAAAAATGCTTTCTTATCTTCAAAATGTGTGACCAAAGGCAATTCTTCTATTCCATTTGGCCATTTACAATCGATTGGATTTGTACGATAAGAAATTGTGACCGATTTAGTTCCGTGTTTATAGCATTGTACCGCAATATCTTCTGCCGAATAACTACTCCCAATCAATAAAATTTCTTTACCTCTAAATGGATCAGCTCCACGGAAATCATGCGCATGCATTACATCTCCTGTATAATTCTCAATACCTTTAAAATAAGGCATATTTGGTGTAGAAAAATGTCCAGTTCCGACAATTAAATAATCGAAATACTCTTCGAACGTTTCATTTTTCTTTAAATCATCAAAAACAACGCGAAATTGTTTTTTATCCTCTACATAATCTACCCACCTTGCAACGGTATTAAACTGAATGTACTTTCGCGCATTACTTTGTTTAATTCTCCCTTCTATATAATCGAATAATACTTCTCTTGGTGGATAAGAAGATATTGTTTGACCAAAGTGTTCAGAAAATGTATAATCTGCAAATTCTAAACATTCTTTTGGTCCATTCGACCATAAATATTTATACATACTGCCATGCAATGGCTCTCCGTATTTACCTACTCCTGTACGCCAAGTGTAGTTCCACATTCCTCCCCAGTTGTCTTGCTTCTCAAAACATTTAATTTCTGGAATTTTGTTACCCTTTTTTTCTTCTGACTCAAATGCTCTTAACATTGCCAAACCACTTGGTCCAGCCCCGATAATGCCTACTTTTAAACTCATGAATTGTTTTTAATTAAACTTATATGAACTACTCAACTATCATTCGATAGTAATTGATTTTTATGTCTGAAACGACCTGATATAGAAACAAACTTCTATAAAAACTGTGTAAAACAGAATAGAATGAGTAATCTAATGATTACAACATATAAGAGATAGAAAACCTCTTGCTGAATAAATAAAATTTTATTCAAAATTAAATTATTCTTCAATGTACTAAAATTATAGCAGATGGACAAATATTAATGAAACATAAAGCTAAGGGTAATTATATAGGCGTTCCCTTCGGTCGGGCTATCCGTTCCAATCTTTTGTAGAAGAAGATTAGAAGTGATTACAAAAAATCCGATTGCTACAAAAGGATTTCCACTACTATCCCTAACGCGGGTTTTGAGTTCAAAGTTGTAAGTTATAAGACGTAAGATTCGAGATTTACAGAATAAAGATCTAAACAAACTATCCCCTTGAGGGGATTATAGGGGTCTTTCCGAGTTATGAGTAGTAAGTTCTGAGTTGTAAGTTATAAAGGAAGCTTCCTTTTTATAAATAACAAACTTCTAGTTAACTAATTAGAAGCTTCTTGTTTTATAAAACATAGTTTGGAGATGCGTTGAAGTAAAACTTACATTTTACTTGTACATTATACAAAAAAGTATAAACATA
>NZ_JAOCFS010000043.1:0-16996 GCF_029842105.1 Empedobacter sp. GD03797 | reverse complement strand
AAACTTAAAAGAACAACATCTATTATATATAGTAAGCCTTAAAATAATACTCATTCATATAAGTTAAAAGATAAGTTAAAAGATAAATTGTATGAAAAGTGTATTATAACTAAGTAATTACAACCCAAAATGATGTTAATTTAACTATTCTCATCTTTCTCTTTGTGACGATCAACAACTGATTTATCTTCCGAAACTCCTGCTTTCCAATAAGAATAAGCATACAGTTCTTCTTGTTTCCATCCTTTTTCTTTTCTTAAATAGTGTCGAATTTCTTTGACCGTTGAAAACTCTGTTGCTATATATCCAAAACGTGATGTTTCAGGCAATGCCTGCTGCTTAACAACTTCTGCCATATTACTTCCTTTCTTTGGAAATTCATTATGCAACCAAATAAAATTGATAGCAGCTTCTGTCTGTAAATCCTGTTCATCTTCTTTTCCGTGCACTTCAATAATACAAGTACCTTTAGCTGTTGGAGGTAAATCCTCTAAAATAGCCGATAGCACTGGAATACCAGTGGCATCAGCAACCAAAAGATAATTTTCGACTTGGGTATATAGTTCCGTTTTTCCATTTTTCATTAAAACACCTAAGACATCACCCTCCTTTGCTGAAATTGCCCAAGCAGAAGCTACACCTTCGTCTTCGTGCGCGACAAAATCTATCCATATTTCATTCGTCTTTAAATCAATTCCTCGATGCGTATAGGTACGAACAGTAGGTTGAATTTCTTTTGACATTGGATACCATTGTCTTTTTTCGTAATCAAATTCAGGAAAATGAATTTGATTAATTCCTTTTGGCGGAATTAGTATCTTATTGTTTACACCAACTGTAGTATTAGTAAATAAAGGAACTTTTTCTCCCTTAAGATAAATACGTATATAATGAGGTGTAATATATTCTTTTCTGCTTACTTTTAACTCAGCTTTTAGAGGTGTGAAATCATTCATAATTCTATTATTTTTTATAATTGTTCAAACATTAGGGCACTTGCTCCGTCTTTTACATAAGGTTTATGTTCCACTCCACTTGGAATTACTATAAACTCTCCTGTTCTTATCTCTTCGGTTCTGTCCGCAAATTCAACAAACATAGTTCCCTCTACAATTAGCAATACTTTATCTCCGTTGTCGTGCTTATGCATTTCAAAATCTCCTTTCAGTTTAAAAATTTTTATAGCGTGATTATTAACTTTTGCAAGTTCTTTCAAGCTCCAAAATTCTGTAATTGTTTCAAGCTGTGATTGAATGTTTATTTTATTCGCTTCCATTTTAACCGTTTTATGAATTGTTATACGATTAGTACATTACTAATCATTCATTTGAACAAAGTTAAAAATTATTTATAATAATTCTAAATAATAAATATAAAACTATTATGATTTAATATTTGTTGTTCTCTAATGTATTTATTTACCGTACGAGAAACTCATATAAACAATAATTAATAATCTTCATCGCTTCTTAGATATTAATCTTTCCTTATATATCAGATATTCTACTCGTACAGATTTTCGTAGAGGGTCTAAGAAATTTTTGTCTGCCGAAAATAAATTAGACCAATTGACATTTTTATTTATTGTTTATGTGAAAGAGAAATTTGCTATTATTAAAAACAGCTGCTTTTAAAAGTATAAACAGTACTGTGCATCACAACAACACAAGTTGTACAGAAGGTAACAACATTGAAAGAGCTTACAGAAGAGAAAGCGGAGACTTAAATTCACTACCGTTCACTTATTAAAGAAGCATGCATTGTTAGCTTCAAAACTAAATGATAAGAAAAAAATGATTTTTGAGTTTATATCAGAAATAGCCTTCGTTTAATTATCATTATTCTGCATCCGTATTTTTTAAAATTACTTTTCAAATGACTTTCCATCAAATTTATACATTTTTCCGTCTGCCATTCCAAACCATAATTCTTTGTTGTGATCTTCGTAAATAGAGAGAACGAAATCATTGGTCAATCCATCTTTTTGAGTATAATTTTGTAATTGTTTTCCATCAAATTTCCAAATTCCAGCATCTCTATCTCCAAACCAAATATTTCCTTTGTGGTCTTCAGCAATTACAAAAACGTGTTCCAATGTTCCTTCGGGTGATTTTTCTCCATTTCGTTTGCTATTGGGATGAATCAAGTTATGTTTTTTTGAAAAATTGATGATTGACTCTCCTTCTTTAAGTAATACGCCGATTCCATTATTCCCAATCCAAAGCCTACCTTTAGAATCTTCGTAAATACTTCGTATATGCAAAGGTTCGATCTTTCTATCCAATCCTAATGTCTCGTTATTAATGATTGTAAAATCACTTCCATTGTATCCTAAAACACCTGTATATGTAGCAAACCAAATCATATTGTTTTTACCTTTTGATATATCAGTTACAGCAAATAAATTATTCTTTGTGTCAAGATTTTTTTGAGAAGGAAAAACTAAATAATGTAGTTGTTGCCCGTCATACCTATAAACTCCAGGATTATTCCCCGCTTCAAACCATAAGTCATTTTCAGATTTCATCCATTTACTTACCTTATCATCATTGCTTTGAATAGGAAAAATATTTGGAGAATTTTCGTTTTTCGTTTTTGTGCGATTAGTAACTTTTGTACCATCGTAACTGCTAACTCCAGTTTGTGTTTCAAACCAAATAATGCCTTTTTTATCTTCTTGAATAGAATGGATTTGATCATCAGAAAGTCCATCATTACGAGTAAAATAGCTGAATGATTTACCATCATAAACCGCAACACCTTCTTGAAGACTTCCAAACCAATAATTCCCCTTACTATCTTGAAAAATCGCACGAATTCCTGAAGTAAACTTTAAAGTATCAGTTTTTGGAGTCACAACCAATTCAGGTTCGCTTTTCACCTTTTCTATTGATTTATTTTCCGTACAAGAAAAGTTAAATGATAATACAAAGACTAGGAGAATCAATTTTATTTTTCTGTTCATTTCTACTTATTCTAATAAGATGCTCAACGATTAGTGGTTTTGCGAAGAAACTGAAAATGAAAAAATTTTCAATTTTACCAATACACTCTGCTCAGGAATAAATATAGTTATTTTTCAGTATCTTACTGTATATGAACAAAAAACAATTTACACCTTAGCTATTTATATGAAGTCAGTTTAGAAATATTGGTGCGAGAATAGAATATATCAATTTCATATTTATCATTTCGATAAACTGAGGATAATATTATAATAAAAATTAAGACGCTTTAATTAAATCTTTACTCCATTTCATGAAAATACTCATAAGCATAAGCTTCAATTTCACCACTTATTAAATTTCCATTTTCATCTTTAATTTCATACAATTCCTGATTATTGCCAATTGAAGCACATCCATCTAATCCTAATAATATTGTATAAAATGTATCTCGTAATGCTGAATTAATAATTTGTTTCATAATTTCAGATTGTTCATTATTTAATTTCATAGATTGAATTAATTTTTGAACTTCTGATTGGGATTCATTATTTATAAATTCTCTTAAAAGAGAATCTTTTTCTAACTTAAAATTTTCAACAAATTCTTTTGGTTTCATTTTTTTTAGATTTATAGGTAACAAGAAAATCATTAGCGAATAAGGAAGCGAAAACTTCAATTTTTCCCTCATCCAACATATCGCTACTACAATGTTAACTGTAGTCCTTTTTTCTTATTTTGATTCAAATATTTTATTTATTCTTGGTTGAATGATCCAAATTCCAATTGGAAAAAACCAAAGAAGAAAAAATTCGCCCGCAAAATCACTAAATGTTACAGGTTTTTGTAGTTCGACACTTTTTAATTCTTTTGCAATAAAATATAAACTATAGAAAATACAAAACATTGAAAAAAGATGAGTAGGAATTATAAATGCAAAAACAATCGGATTTGGTTGTTCATTTATAGAAGATTTTGTAAATATTCCAGCTTGATAAATAGACAGAATAAAAATATAAACTATTGGTATAATTAAAAATATTTTGAACTTACTCAAATTCATTTTTACAGTTTTTGAAAGCTTTTTATTAAGATTTGTTCCCAAAGAATAAAACCAACTTAAAAAAAGTACAAGATAAATAATTGTAGTTATTGGAAAAGTATAAGTTAATGTTTTTGGATCTTTAGTTACAATAATTAAGCTAAAAGTTACTATTTGTAAAATGAATGGAACTCCAATTAACAGAGCAAATACTTGCCAATGTTTAAGCGTTAAAAATTTTGACATATTTATTTAGTTTCTTTTGTAGACATTGTTTGTAATGTATTACAGCTAATGAGCCGATTATTTGCGAAAAACAGGAAAAGCTAGGATGAAAGTTTACTTTCAGCCCGTTTTTTTTAACCAATGCGATGTTAGCCGAAGTTCTTTTTTTCTTCGTAATAATCTAGCCAATTTTTGATTCTTCCTACAAACATTTTAAGATAGTTTTCTGTCAGAAATATATTCGACCAATCAAATCTTTGCGCTTGGACACCGAGATAAAATACAAAAATTGAAGCTCCGGCTTCAGGGATTAAATCGAGTTCCTGCTCAGATAAGCTTCTTTCTTTTCTGTAACCATTTAAGAAACTTTCCACTTTTGTTTCATATTCATTTTTATCCGTTTCAATGAAAAATAATTGTTTGCAAAAATATCCAATATCCAAAATCAAAGAGCCATTTCCACAATTATCAAAATCAAAAATTGTAATTTCATTTTCCTTATTCACACTCAAATTGTCATACCAAATATCAAGGTGTACAATGCCATTTTGGACTTCGGATAAATGAGTTGTTTCAAAACACTTTGCGATTTTTGTAGATATTTGTTTCAAATATAACATTTCATCTAAATCTTCTGAAAAATACACATTTAGTTTCTCATAAGCTTTGTACAGAAGATTATCAGAATTATAATTTATTCGATTGATTTTTTTTGTAGCTGTTACATTATGAATTTTTGCCATTGTTGAACCAACAGCAAAACAAGTTTCCTTGGTCATAAAACGCAATTTTTCTCCTTCTGCGAATGTGAAAAGCGCAACATATCTTAAACCTTCTGGCGCATTAATTTCTTGAATTAAATTTCCATTTTTATCAGGAATTGGAGTTGAAATTGAAAGATGATGTGATTTGAGTAAATTTAATAGGCTTAACTCTTCTTGGATTTCAGTTTTTGTTCTCCAATTACGACAATAAACTCTAACCACATATTTCGTATTTGGAGTAGTTAAAAAATAGGTGTGATTTACGCCTGTTCTAAAAAGTTTACAATCGAAATTATATTCTAATTGATACTTTTCGTTAATAAATTCTCCTAATTCTGTTGGTGATAAAATTGAAGCTATTACTGGGAAAGTTTTCATTTAAATGTTGAGTTTGTTTTATAATTGCGGTTAACTGGACTTGTCGAAGTGCGAAATTAATTTGAGTAAATCTTCAATTCAGAGCCAAAGCTGTTCTACTATTTGTAAACTTACAAAAAAACGAATATAATTCGTTTTTGATGAGTAAGGAAGTACAAACTTTGAATTTTGTAATTTAGTATCACTTTTCGCAATACAATGCTAACAAAAGGTTTTTATAGAGTTTGTTTGATTTCGTTGAAAATAAGTTTTTTGTAGTATTTTCTTAGTTTCTTCTCTAATTTATTATCTGCTTGTAAATTTTGAGAAACATCCATTCCATTAAAATAAATTTGTGTTTTATTATCTCGAATAGGAAATATTGTTAAATCGATATTTTTAAGCGTATCATTATCAATAACTAACTCTTTTTTAAAATATTTTTTTGCCCCGCTTGTAGAATCAATTATACTTCGGTAATGAATAGGTGTAATTGAATCGAATTCAATCCCATTATTTTTCAGTTTTTTTAGAATATAATCTTTATTGTAGTTTACAGTTATATTGCATTTATAGCATTTGAGATTTCCATTATTCATCGTATAATAATGACTCGGAGGTGGAGATTCTGCAAGAAGTGTAAATATTGATGGAAAGAGAATTAGTTTAGGATTTATTCTATTAATTTTGATTCTCTCTAAAATCTCAGACTTTTTAATTAAGTAGTATGGAATTGGTAAGAGTATAAATACAAATAAGTCTGAATAGTCAATAATTCTTGATGTTTTAATGAAAGAATATTCATTATAAAGATTTATTAAACCCTGCGAGTATTCACTTTTCCAAAAAGCAAAAATAGCCGCTGCAACAAAAATACTATTCTCTCGCAGTTTAGGAAAAACATAAGTAAGAAGCATTGGGAATATTATAATTCCACAAATATCAGATAGCTTTCCTGTTACAAAATTTGAATATTGAAATTTAAAAATTTGATCGTTTAGGAATAATAATAAAATTCCAAAAACGAATATATAATTTACAATTAAATTTTTATCTCGGTTAATTTTCATAAACTTTCTGCTAACGATCCAAGTATTTGCGAAGAACGGGATAGAATTTGAACGAAGTTCAAGTTCGACATTCAAGCAAATTACTCTTTTCGAAAACTAAATTAGTTTATTGTTTTAAGAAAAGCAATTTTCCGCTAAATACTTTATTAGCTGTAGTCTTTATTTAAAGTTTGCATTATGTTCAGCTTCATTAAATCTTCTAATAAAATAGTAATTCATACCATTTTGTTTTAAATATGAAAATATATTTGGAATAATTTCGCCTTTTACAGTGTCGTATTTAGAAGAAAATGAAATGGTTAATGGAATTCCATTATTATTTAAAATCTCTTTTTTATATTTATTAATTATTTCAGGTATTTGGTTAGTTTTTATTTTTTTTGATAAATGAATATGTTTTGAATTTTCAATAATATAGTTTATTGAATCTTGTTTGGACATTTCTGTGTAAAAACCAGTTCCACCACATTTAAATTTAGAATCTAAGGAATTAATATAAAAATATGATGTGGAAGTATCTATTATCATAAAGTGTATATTTCCAATATTATAGTTCAAATTTATTTTTTTGTCAATAGGTTCAGGCATTAACATCTCTGGATCAGAAGAAAAATAAGCGGAATCTTGATTTATAATAGCTTCAATTAATTTATTGTGTTTTTCGTTGAATTTAGAAACAATGAAATCTTTATTGGAATTATTGTGATTAATATTTTTTTTACAATTTGTAAAGAATAATGTTATAATAAGAATGATTAAATATTTCATAGACACGTCAAAAATTAAAGCTAACGGAAAAAGTATTGGCGAAGTACGGGCTTAATTTGAACGAATGTTCAAGTTCAAAATAAACTGAGCCAAAGCTATTTCACTACTTGTAAACTTACAAAAAATACGAATATAAACTGTTTTTTGGCGATTAGAAAATAATAGCGTTCAATCTAACCAAAACCTGGCATTTTGGCAAACCGATATTATAGGCAATTATTGATTTCTAAGTGATTTAAAAACTGTTTTTCACGAATAAATTTTCCACTTTCGTCTTTAAACATAAATAAAGCGCCTTGTTCTTTATCAATTAATAAAGTATCTGGTATAAAATCGTTATCGTAAGGAACTTTCGTGAAAATTATTGTATCACCGTTAATTTTATATGTCCCAGCAATTCGTTCAGAATATCCAAACATTCCATTAATGTTGTTTTCTACTTCACCATTTTCCCTAAAAACTAAATTATAATAGTATTGATCATCTTTCAATGTTGCAGATAAGATTTTTTTAGATTTAAAAATTTCTGAATCCGTTAAATTGAAAATAATAATTATTAAAATTAAAACTGAATGAAAAACAACTTTAATTATATTTTTCTTGAATCCACTTCTGATTAGTAAAGCTAAAGTTTCGAAAAAAGAGAAAACATAAAGTAGAATTATCGGTAATACTAAAAATGGATATGATAGCAAGTAAATAAACATCCCTCCATAAAAGTCTGTAATTATCCAAATAATTATTCCAATAGTTGAAATAATAGCTATTATATTTCTAATCATTTTGTTTAACGATGGTTTTTAATAAAAAAGTAACTATTCAACTAAAAAGATAAATTTATGACATACATAAGGAGCAACAATTTATTTCTTCAAAATCTTAAAGCTATATTGATTCGAATTTATATTGACGAAATAGATTCCTGATGTAAGATGTTCTAAATTAATTTGTGAAACTGTTGTTTGATATTTTTGATGAAATACTTGTTTCCCTGCTGCATCATAGATTGTAATAATCGGTTGTTGCAAGACTTGAGAAAAATAAAGATTTTTAACAACAGGATTCGGATAAATTTGTAATGTAGAAATAGCGTTTTCTTTTACATTCAGTTTTTCCTGCGCTTGAGAAAAATGCAATAAAGTCGCCAAAGCTCCTTTCGCTACTTCTGTCAAATAATTCAAATCTAAATTATCGATTATATCTTGAGCAGTATGTGCATAAGGCGTTTCATTTTTTTCAAAAAGTCCAGTTATAGGATAACCAACTGCCTGAAAAGGCATATAATCGGAACTATAAGCATTCGAAATTTCAGTTTTTAGAGTTGTATACAATGGAAAAATATTCGCCATTTGATTGGTTAATTCAGCTGAAATAGCATTATTAGATGTTGGATTACTTTCATCTTGCTCACAAACAATTGTCGAATTTACCTTATTCGCCACTCCTCCTACCTCATCAATATTCAGAACAGCTTTAATTTTTAAATTCTGAGGAACTGCAATTTGATTTACATACGCCTGACTTCCGATTAAACCTCGTTCTTCCCCTGTAAAATGAATAAATTTTATCGAATAATCTGTTTCGATATCTTTTATTAATCGAGCAATTTCTAATAAAGTAACTGTTCCCGAGCCATTATCATTCGCTCCAGGTCCATTTAATGTATCATAATGGCCATCGATGATAATAAATTCGTCAGGATATTTTTTACCAATTTTGGTCACAATCAAATTATTCCCAACATTACCATATACATTAACCGATTGTTGTTCTATAGAGGTATAACCATAAGCCGTATAATAAGTTTTCAACCATGTAAATGCATTTTCGTGAGCAGAAGATCCAACAGTTTTAATTCCGAAATCTTGAAACTTTTGCAATTTCTGATGCACAGAATCGTATTTCACTTGCTCGACAACTGATTGATAAAACGGATTCAGCTCTTGCGCAGCCGCATTGATAGAAAAAACAAATAATTGTAGAAATATATACTTCATATCATTTAAAATAATTAACCAACATTAAAACGTAAAAGATTATAAATTATTCAAAATTGTTTTTAATTCTTCGATACTTTCTGTTGCTTTTTTCTTGATATGTGTAATAGATGAATTGGTATACGTATCTGATGGATCGATATAGATAATTGGTACATTAGTTTTTGCATAATCTTTGAGTGAAGCCGCTGGATAGACTTGCATTGACGTTCCAATAATCACTAAAATATCTGCTGTTAAAACCTCTTCAATTGCATTTTTTATTTCTGGAACCATTTCGCCGAACCACACAATATGCGGACGGAGTTGATTTCCATCTTCAGCCAAATCTCCAAGTTTGATATCTTTATTCCAATCAATAATTAGATTTTCGTTTTTTTCGCTTCGCACTTTTCTCAATTCACCATGCAAATGAACAATTTTAGACGAACCTGCTCTTTCGTGCAAATCATCTACATTTTGGGTAATAATAGAAACTTCAAAGTCTTGTTCTAATTCTTTCAGAAAAAAATGCGCTGCGTTGGGTTCGACATCGAATAATTGTTTTCGGCGTTGATTGTAGAATTCTTGAACCAATTTAGGATTTCTTTGATAACCTTCAATCGAAGCTACTTCCATAATATCATGATTTTCCCACAAACCATTGGCATCTCGAAAAGTTGAAATTCCACTTTCTGCACTAATTCCAGCTCCCGTTAAAACAACTAACTTCTTTTTCATTTCGAATGTATTAATTGAAGTAAATATAACTTTATAAAACAACAAAACTCCATTTCTAGAAATGGAGTTTCGGTTTTATTTTATTTTTTTTAATTCATCTAATTTGACTAGACACATAATACTAAATGTTGCAAACATGGTCAACGTAAGAATTGCTGCATTAATTATCATAAGCTCTGTTTTTGGGTTATTAATTTGAATTAAAGTTACTTCAAATCATTTCCACCGAAAAGTATTTCATTAAGAAATAACGACTTAACTCACTTATTTTTAATGAATAAACTTTAACCTCGAAATATAAAAAAACCTCAATTGGGAACAACTGAGGCCTTTCTCTACTAAAACTTAAGTACCATGAAAACTCAACTAACTTATATAAAGACTAGTACTTGCCCTAGATTCATCAAACGATATACCAAATTATATTTCAGCATGTTAAAAAATAAAAGCAGCCAATAAATTGACTGCTTTAAATAATTTGTATTTAAAATATACTTAGAAAGTGTATTTATTTTCTTTGATTAAAAGATCTGCAATTTCAGTTTTCAAGTTAACTACGTTTGGATACTCGTTGTAACGTGTAAATCTTCTTAAACCAGACAACATCATGCGTTGCTCATCTCCTTCTGTGAAAGAAACAATTCCACGCGTCGCTTCTGTTTTAATAATTTCTACTGATTTGAATAATTGTAATTGAACTAATTTTTCTGCATTTTTCACTGCATTAGCACCTTTTACATTCGCAATTTTTTCTGCACGTAACATTGCCGATTCAACCATATAAATTTCTTGCATAATACGAGAAGCCGCAATAATCAATTGTTGATGTTGTTCTAATTCTGCACCAAATTTTTGCAAAGCAGAACCTGCAACCATAAAGAACGCTTTCTTTAGATTTGCAATGATTTCTTTTTCTTGTGCAAATAATTCTGAATAATCTGGAACATCAAACGATGGAATGGACATTAATTCGTTCGCCACATTCATTGCAGGAGACATTAAATCTAATTTACCTTTGAATGCACGTTTTACTAACATAGAAACACATAATAAGGTATTGATTTCGTTTGTTCCTTCGTAAATTCTTGAAATACGCGCATCTCTCCAAGCTGCTTCCATTGGCATTTCTTTCGAATATCCCATTCCTCCGTAAATCTGAATTCCTTGATCGGCAGAAATTTGAGCTGCATCAGAAATCCAAACTTTTAAGATAGAAGCTTCAATAGCATATTCTTCAATACCTTTTAATTCCGCTTCATTATGAGGCATTCCTTTTGCCATATTATCTTCAATTGCATCTTGTACATCTTTCGCTGCACGATACGCACCAGCTTCTGAAGTAAACGCAGAAACAGCCATATCAGCTAATTTCTCTTTAATCGCACCAAACGTATTGATTGACGTATTGAATTGTTTACGTTCTGAAGAATATTGTAACGAATAATCTAAAATACGACGTTGTGCATCTAAACACGCTGCTCCTAATTTGATACGACCAACATTCAATGCATTCATTGCGATTTTGAAACCTCCGTCTCTTTCTCCTAAAAGATTTTCAACCGGAACACGAACTTCGTTGAAGAAAACTTGACGTGTTGATGAAGAAACAATTCCTAATTTATCTTCTTCTTCTCCTAATGAGAATCCAGCACCAGCTTTATCTTTTTCTACAATGAAACCTGTGATATTTTTATCATCATCGATACGTGCAAAAACAATGAATAAATCTGCAAAACCTGCATTTGTAATCCACATTTTTTGACCTGTGATGATATATTCTTTACCATCTTCTGATAAAACAGCTTTTGTTTTCCCAGAATTTGCATCAGAACCTGCTTCTGGCTCCGTTAAACAGTAAGATGCAAACCATTCTCCTGTTGCTAATTTTGGTAAATATTTTTGTTTTTGTTCTTCTGTTCCGTACAATAAAATTGGCATTGTCCCAATTCCTGTATGTGCTCCAAAAGCTGTCGCTAACGAACCTGTTGCTCCTGAAATATAGTCACACACTAACATTGTAGTAACGAATCCCATTCCCATTCCTCCATATTCTTCTGGAACAGAAATTCCTAATAAGCCTAATTCACCAATTTTACGCATTAATTCTTCAATCAACGCATAATCTTTTTTCTCAATTTGGTGTTTTTTAGGCACTACTTCTTTATCGATAAACTCTTTTGCAGATTGCAAAATCATTTGTTGTTCTTCTGATAAATCTTCGTAAGTGAAAATATCATTGTAAGAGGCATCTTTGATTAAGTATTGACCTCCGATTAATCTATTTGGATTTGTAGACATATTTTTATGTTTTGATGTATTATTGTATCATGTATTAAGTAAAATGTACCATACTTAATACATTTTACTTTTTACAATTTTTATTTTAGATATTCGAAAATTGAAGCTGCTCCTTGTCCTGTACCAACACACATGGTTACCATTCCATATTTCGCTTTACGCGCTTCCATTTCATGTAACAACTGCACTGTTAATTTCGTACCCGAACACCCAAGTGGATGTCCTAAAGCAATTGCACCTCCATTTACATTAACGATATCAGGATTAAGATTCAATTCTCGCATAATCGCAACTGATTGAGAAGCGAAAGCTTCATTCAATTCTATCAGCTGAATATCTTCTAATTTCATTCCTGCTTGTTCTAATGCTTTTGGAATTGCAAACAAAGGTCCCATTCCCATAATACGAGGCGCTAAACCTACCGTAGAATACGCAACTAAACGAGCAACTGGCTCAAGACCTAACTCTTTCACCATATCTTCTGACATCACCATTACGAAAGCTGCACCGTCCGACATTTGAGAAGAGTTACCTGCTGTAACCGAACCTCCTTGTGCAAAAACAGGACGTAATTTTGCTAAACCTTCGATTGATGTATCCGCACGTGGACCTTCATCCACTTTGAAATCAATTTTCTTTGTTTGAACTTTTTCTTTATCATCTAAGAAACTATATTCAACATCAATCGGAACGATTTGAGAAGCAAATTTTCCTTCAGCATTTGCTTTTAACGCTTTTTGATGCGAATTGAATGCAAATAAATCTTGGTCTTCACGAGAAACTTTAAATTCTTTTGCAACTTCTTCAGCCGTTAATCCCATTCCCCAGTAATAATCTGGGTGATCTTTCGCTAAATCTGTTTCTGGAATTGGCTTGTAACCTCCCATCGGGATATACGACATCGATTCTGCACCACCAGCAATGATACATTCTGCCATTCCTGTTCTAATTTTAGCAGCTGCCAACGCAATTGCTTCTGACCCTGATGCACAGTAACGGTTTACTGTAACGCCTGGAACTTTGTCTGTATCTAATCCCATTAATGAGATAAGACGTGCCATATTCAATCCTTGTTCTGCCTCTGGCATCGCACATCCAACGATTAGATCATCGATTCGTGCTGGATCTAAAGTTGGATAATCTTGCATTAGGCGCTTGATTACTGTAGCTGCCATTTCATCTGGACGTGTAAAACGCAATGTTCCTTTTGGCGCTTTTCCTACAGCTGTTCTATATCCTGTAACTATATATGCTTGTTTCATTTTTTTAAGTATTATTAGATTGTACAATGTAAAATGTATTATGTACAAAGTATTTAATTATAGTTCTGAATTAATTTAACCAACATATTTTGTATATGTTTTAAGTCTTCTAATAAATCATCCGAAATCTCTACTTGAATAAATTCTAAATCTCTTGCTAAAATAATTTGACATTCCAATTCGAAAGACGAACCTAAAGCGATGTTGAGAAAATTAATAAATTGAGCATTCGAATTTCTACCAGCACCTTCTGCAATATTTGAAGCTATCGATACGCAAGCTCTTCTCGACTGAGAAGTCAAACCATAAATCTCACTCTTAGGATAATTTGAAGTAATTTCATAAAACCTTTTCGTAAAACTCATTGTTTTTTGCCAAACGATTAACTCTTTAAAATCATGCATAAATACTTTTTACATGTTACTTTTTACTTAATACAAAGATTAATTACGCAAAGGTTTACCTGTTTTTAACATATGTTGAATACGCTCTAATGTTTTTCTTTCTCCACAAAGAGATAAGAATGTTTCACGCTCTAAGTCTAACAAGTATTGTTCTGAAACATAAGTTGATTCAGATAAATTACCACCTGTCATTACATATCCTAATTTATTCGCAATTAAACGATCATGATCCGAAGCAAAACGTCCAGCAACCATAGAATCTGTTCCGACATAGAACATTCCCATCGCTTCTTTTCCTAACACTTCTACTTTACGTTGAATTGGTTGTGTGTAACCTGCTTCTGCCAAAATAATTGCATGTTTCTTCGCTTCTGCAATTTGACGTTCTGCATTTACCACTACAATATCTTGCTCACGAATAATTCCCATATTCTTCGCTTCATAAGCTGAAGTCGCCACTTTCGCAGTAGCGATATTCATGAAATTATCACGTAAATGATTTACTTTCACATCATCTTTTAAAGCAAATTCAGTTGCACGGCGCGCAAATTCTTTCGAACCTCCACCACCTGGGATTAATCCAACTCCAACCTCAACCAAACCAATGTAAGTTTCGGCAGCAGCTACAATTTTATCCGCATGCATTGACATTTCGCAACCTCCACCAAGCGTCATTCCGTGAGGAGCAACAACAACTGGAATAGATGAATAACGAACACGCATCATCGTATCTTGGAACATTTTGATTGCCATATTCAATTCCCACCAATCTTGTTCTGCAGCCATCATCATAATCATGGCTAAATTAGCTCCGACAGAGAAATTATCTCCTTGGTTACCAATCACAACTCCACGATAATCTTTTTCTGCTAACTCGATTCCTTTATTGATTCCTTGTAAAACTCCACCTCCAAGAGAATTCATTTTAGAACGGAACTCAATATTGATGATTCCATCGCCTAAATCTTGAATAGATGTTTCTTGGTTTGACCAGATTTCATTCGTTTTTCTGATATTATCTAAAATAATGAATGCATCTTGACCAGGAATTAATTCGAATTGTTTTGATGATTGATTATAGAATAATTTCTTACCGTTTTCGATTTTATAAAAAGAATCTGCACCAGTGGCTGCTAATTCTTTTACCCAATCCGAAACCTTGAAACCTTCTGACTCTACTAATTGAATTCCGTTTTGTAATCCAACTAAATCCCATGTTTCAAATGGACCATATTTCCAAGCGTAACCTGTTTTTAAAGCATCATCAATTGGATAAAGTACATCTGTAATTTCTGGAACACGTTGAGAAACATAAGCGAATAATGAAGCAAAATGTTTGCGGATTAATTCTCCAGCTTTACCAGAATCTTTCAATAAAACACCTAATTTATTACGCATAGATCCTGCATTTTTAGCAGTTTCTACAGCGGCAACTTTTGCGCGTTCCATTGGACGATACTCTAACGTATCAAGATTTAAGGCAAAACGATTGGTATTTCCTTCTTTATCAATTTCTTTATAATAGAAACCTTTTTTTGCTTTATCTCCTAAGAATTTATTTTCGATTAAGAAATTTAAGAATTTAGAATCCTTTAAACCTTGAATCATTTCATCATTTGGCGCATTTTGCTGTAAACCTTTTGTTACATTATATGCTGTATCCAAACCAACCAAATCACCCAATTTGAATGTTCCTGTTTTTGGACGACCAAGAATAGAACCTGTTAATGTATCAGCTTCTTCGATAGTTAACCCTAATTCTTGTGTCAACTCCATTACTTTTGCCATTGAGTAAACTCCTACTCTATTCCCAATAAAACCTGGCGTATCTTTACATAAAACTGGAGTTTTACCTAAAAATAATGATGCATAATTTTGGAAAAACTCTACAACAGATTTGTCTGTTTGAGGAGTTGGGATAATTTCGAATAATTTTAAGTATCGTGGCGGATTGAAGAAATGTGTTCCGCAGAAATGTTTCTGAAAATCTTCTGAACGACCTTCCGCCATCAAGTGAATTGGAATACCAGAAGTATTAGAAGTGACTAAAGTTCCTGGTTTTCGGAAGTTATCTACACGCTCGAAAATTGATTGTTTAATGTCCAATCTTTCGATCACAACCTCTATTACCCAATCCGAGTTTTTAATCTTCTCGAAATCATCATCAAAATTCCCTACAGTTATACGAGAAGCAAATGCTTTGTCATAAATTGGTGAAGGATTGCTTTTTAAAGCAGCATCTAAGTGAGTTTGAGCAGTTCTGTTACGAACTACTTTACTCTCTAAAGTAAGTCCTTTCGCTTGCTCTTGTGGTGTAAGCTCGCGAGGAACCATATCTAACATCAAGACTTCGACTCCGATATTTGCAAAATGACATGCAATACCAGAACCCATCACTCCTGATCCTAATACAGTTACGTGTTTAACGTGTCTTCTCATAATTGTTTTTAAATATTTTTTTGTCCGATATTAATTGGTTAATCTTATAAATCACTTCCAAGAAAATTTGCATTTTCTCTGGATCAATATGATTATTAATTGATTCATTAAATTGCAAAACAAAATGTTTTGAAATATCTCTCATTCTTAATCCTTCTTCAGTCAAAGTGATCAACACACTTCTCCCATCTTCTGGATTTGGTTTTCGAACGATAAAATTTCTTGCTTCTAAGTTTTTTAATGTTCTCGACAAGCTTGTTGGCTCTATTCCCATCTTTGGTCCTAGCGACGTACTTGGCGTACCTCCTTTCGGATCTATTGATAATAATGTAAAGGCATACACCATTGTGGAATCGTAAGCACCAGCTTGCTCATTATACATTTTATGAACTGACAACCATGTTGAACGCAATAAATAATCTATCGTTAAATCTTCTCTTAACATATTTTAGTGTATGTCTAACAAATATAATCTTTTTTTATTATGCAAGCATAACAAAGTTTTAAAATTTAATTTTGTTTAACAAATAATGATTCAATTTACTATTTATCAATGAAATGTAACTTTAAATTATGATTAATAAAATAAATAGTATGATTAAATAATACTTAAATTTATTCCATCGCTAAAAAAGCGATTATAGTGGTGTAAAAATACGCTATAATTAATATCGAAAATAGATATAATGTTGGTTTTATATTATA
>NZ_JAOCFS010000042.1:0-17229 GCF_029842105.1 Empedobacter sp. GD03797 | reverse complement strand
AAATATAATAATAAAAAGCCGTAGAAATTTCTACGGTTTTTTTATGTTTAACAAATTCTGAATTTTATTCAATAAAAAAGACCTCTCCATAAGGAGAGGTCTTAATGTTATAATATTTTGACTAAGTCTTAATATTAACGTGCGAAATATAACTTAGAGTTAATTTCGTCACCGTTAGATAAACCAGCTGAAGCTGTTGTCCAGTTCGCTTTGTTTAATGTTTGTTGACCGATTGGGTATCTTACACGTCCTGGTATATCAGACGCAACTACGTTTCCAGACATTAATGGAGTAAATACATAAGTAGTTCCATCAGGTCTTGTTCCTGTAGCACCTGGCATTAATAAGATAGTTCCGTTTGGATAACCAGTTCTTCTGTACTCATTCCAAGATTCATCAGAATTTCCTAATAAAGCAATATACTTTTGATTTAAAACGTGCTCTTGAGTAGCAGCTGGTAATGTTGCAATGAAAGCAGTAATTTCTGCAGAATCAACACCCATTTTCTCCATACTTGCTTTAACACCAGCTTCGTAATTAGCTTGTGACCAACCGTTTAATTCAGCTAAAATAAACTCAACCTCAGCGTATTCCATTAATACCTCAGCCTTATTAATTTTAGTATAGTTTGAATTAAAGAAGTTAATTGCAGACGACGAGAATCCAGTTTCAACAGTTGGTAAACCATAAGGCATACCTGTGTATTTAGTCAAGTCTCTTGATTGAGATTCTGAACCTGATTTAATCTCTGCAGCAGTTGATCCAATTGGAGCTGCTACTTTAAATAAACGAGGATCTAACCCATAAGAACCTTTCTCACCTTTTAATAATTGAACGAAAGTTCTATTTACATAGAAATCTGTACGATTATCTACATAGAATAATTTCCAAAATGGATTACCTTCTGCATCTGCAGATCCGAACGCGTGCGCTGCATTATCTGCATTAGATGTAAATACTCCTGAAGCTAAAGCTTCATTAATATGAGTTTGTGCTGCAGGTAATTTATCTTTTACACGATTAGCAATTCGTAAACGTAATGAGTTCGCAAACTTTTTCCATTTCGCTACATCTCCATCGTATATGTTATCTCCATTTGTAAAACCTGATTTACTAACATCTAATTGCTCTGAAGCTTCTTTTAACTCTTTCAATAAATCTGTGTAAATAACTTCTTGGGTGGCATATTTAGGAGCTATATAGTCATCAACTTGCAACGCTTGAAAATCTGCATTTTTATTTCCATAAGACCAATACGGTACATCTCCAAAATGAGTTACTAAATTATCAAATGTATAAGCCAACATAATACGACTAATTGCAATTTGATTTTCTATATCTCCAAAAGCACTCATTTGAGTAGCTGTTGTAGGATCTTCACATCTTTGGATAATGTCTTTGTAGTTATTTGCTACACGATACAGATATATCCAACCATTTGTCGTTTGAGAATCACGATAGTTGTATTTATCTTCGTCTATGTAATTATTTTGTGCAGAATACTGCATCCAAGGCAATGTCATACGAGCAGACCACCAACCATCACGTGTATAGTTCATCAAATATCTATTAGCTCCATTAAAAATTGTATATGTAGGTACAATTTCTGGATTGTTTGTATTCTCATTAATAGCTTCCAAACCATTATCACAAGAAATGAACATTGCTGTAGAACCTAATAAGGTAGCCATTAACAAATATTTTCCGATATTTTTTTTCATAATTCTTTAAAATTAAAATTGTAATTTAAGGTTCATACCATAAGTTCTTGTAGATGGTAATGATCCACCCTCTAAACCTTGTATATTTCCACTACCTCCAGATGCTTGTTCTGGGTCAATATGTTTATTGTCTAATCCCCAAGTACCTAAATTTCTACCAAAAGCAGATACTACTACATTAGAAAAAGGTCCACTCCACTTTTTAGGAAAAGTATAAGATACTGTTACTTCTCTTAATTTTACATAATCTGCATCAAAAACATTTTGAGCTGTTGGTCCAGAATAGTAATGTCCATAATAAGATGCTGCTGATACATTTTTAGTATTCTGTGCTGTATTTGTTACAGTATAAGTACCATCTCCATTAGATGTTACAGTTCCTGTTACCCCTTGAGAAATAGTACCTGTTTCACGAACATTATTCGCTGCAGTTTCTTCTAACATACCAGAGTACATTCCAAACATATTTGTTACAGAAAAATATTTCCCTCCTTGTTGTATATCAAGCAAAGCTGATACACTTAGATTTTTATATGAGAAATTATTTCTAATTCCCATATTCCAATCAGGAAGAATTGATCCTAAATTTTTAACACCTGAAGACAAATATAATCCACTTGCTCCTACCACTTTGTTACCTTCACTATCATAAATAAAGTCAGTTCCACGTATTTGTCCATATCTTTCTCCTAACATTGCATTTACTGTTGCTTTGAAAGGGGCTGAACCTATTGTTACTTGCTCAAGATCTCCATACAATTTTGTTACTTCGTTGTCATTTTTAGCGAAGTTTACATTAATTCCCCATTCAAAGTCAGTTGTTCTAACAGGTACAATGTTTAACATTAATTCAATTCCTTTATTAACAGCTTCTCCTGCATTCATATACTTTGTAGTAACTCCTGTTGATGGATCAACTGCAACTGGCATAATAAAGTCGTATGTTTTTTCGTGGTAATATGTTACATCAAATCCTAAACGATTGTTGAACATCTGCATTTCCAAACCTACTTCCCAAGCATCTTTAGATTCTGGTTTCAAGAATTGATTTTTCTTTGATAAAGAATTTAAGAAGTATGGATCTCCATTGAATGAAGAACCGCTGAATGCTGTATTTTCATAAACATCTCTAATTGAGAACACTGGAGCGTCATTACCTGTTTGCGACCACCCAGCTCTAAGTTTACCAAATTTCAACCAAGGAGCTTTTATTATTTCAGAGAACACAAATGACCCTGTTACAGATGGATAAAAGTATGAGTTATCACCTGATGGTAAAGTAGAAGACCAGTCGTTACGTGCTGTTCCTTCTAAAAAAAGCATATTTGCATATCCCAAAGACACACTTGCATATACAGAGTTTACACGTCTTTTCCATTTATAACTTGTAACAGATGCTTGTTGTGCAGAATTATTAATCGTATATAAACCTGGTACAATAAATCCTCCATTTGTATTTGCTGATAATGAAGTATAAGTTTCGTGTCTTCTGTTAACCCCTGCGAAAGAGTTTAAACTGAAATCTCCCCATTTTTTATCAAAGTGCAAACGAGCTTCGTAATTCATCTCCGTTTTATCACGAGTTGACTCTGAATAACCTGCTTGTGCTTGAGACCCTTCTGCTACTATCGAAGAAATATTTAATGTTGTATTATCTCCATAGATATTTCCTACAGCGTATAAACCTGGCAAGATATCATACTTCAATTCAAAGTTTCCGTAGAAACGGTCACGTTGATCAGTCGATGTGTTCTCATATAAAATCCAATATGGGTTATCAGAATACTTTGGTGTAGCATCATTCCAAGCTGTACGATTCCAAGATTTTTGCTCTCCTGATAATGTTTTATAATTTTTTAAACGATTATAATCTAACTGAACTTGTCCCCATTGATACATTTTTTGAGGAATTGAGTTATCTCCATACCCAAACTCTGGACGATTGTATCCGTTTGTTCTAACATAAGTTAAACCTCCTTTAGCTGTTAATTTATCATTAAATTTTGTTGATAAATTCAAATTAGCTGTTGTTCTTTTTAAACTTGTGTTAGGCAAAATACCTGATTGATCCAAATGAGATAACGACATACGAGCAGATGTATTCTCATACGATTTAGCAAAAGATACAGAATTTGTATAAGCTATCCCTGTATTATATAATGTATTATAATCATTTTTTGCAGCAGACCACGCTCTTGTTTTTAAATAATTCGCTGTATCATTAGGATCAAAAGCGTCCCAATGTAATACTTGTTGTCCGTCCAAACGAGGTCCCCAAGATTCATCAGCACCATAATCAACAACATTATAAGTTACTCCTCCTATCGATACTTGGTCAAAAACAGTATCAAAACCGCCTCCATATAATTGTTGTAATTTTGGTGAAATATTTAACGACTCAAAAGCTATTCCTGTGTTAAATACAATTTCATCTCTTCCTTTTTTGGCAGATTTTGTTGTAATCATAATTACACCATTGTTCGCTCGAGAACCATATAATGCAGATGCAGGACCACCTTTTAATATGTTCATCGATTCAATATCATCAGGATTTATATCAAAAGTTCCATCACCATAATCACGTCCTCCTGAACCTCCTTGTGTTGAAGTTGAGTTATAGTTAGAGTTATCCATCGGTACACCATCTATAACAACCAATGGTCTATTTTCTCCTGTAATAGAACCAATACCACGTAATACAACACGTGCAGAAGTTCCTAAACCAGATGGTGCTGTAATTTGAGCTCCCGCAACATTACCTGATAAAGATTGTAAAGCATTTGCTCCTCCACCTGCCGAGATAATATCACCTTTCACTTCTTGAGATGCATATCCTAAAGATTTTTTCTCACGTGTAATTCCTAATGCTGTAACAACAGCCCCTTCTAACTCTACAACTTCAGAAGGCTTAAGAGTTACATTATATTCTGAACCAGTACCAACTGAAAAAGTTTGAGTTGGCAATCCCATTGCTTCTACTGTTACTAAATCTCCTTGTTTAGCTTCAATACTAAACACCCCATTTTCGTCAGTGTAAGCTTCTTTTCCTGATGTAGTTTTTACAACAGCATCAGCTACTGGAAGTCCATCAGAGTCTGTTACAGTTCCTGTAACTGTCTTTTCTTGTGCATATAAAGAAGCTCCTAAAAGAAGTCCTCCTAATACAAACAAGTTTTTTAAATTTCTCCTCATCTGTTAAAACATTTTTAAAACTTTTATAAACTTAAGATTTCTATAACATTTACAAAACTTTTTTATGCTAAATTTTGATAACTTTGTTAAAAATATAAAAAATTGTATAAAGTTTTATCAAATCACGAATATGAAATAGGTTGTGATGAAGCAGGAAGAGGTTGTTTAAGTGGTCCAGTTGTAGCAGCAGCAGTTATTTTAGGAGAAGATTTTGAAAATGATATTATTAATGATTCAAAACAATTATCTGAAAAGAAAAGAAATTCGTTGAGAACATTTATAGAAGAAAATGCTAAATATTGGGCAATTGGAATTGTTTGGCCGAATGAAATAGATGAAATAAATATCTTAAACGCTAGCTTTTTGGCTATGCATCGAGCTATTGATCAATTAGATTGCCGAAAAGATTTTATTATCGTTGATGGGAATCGTTTCAATAAATACAATGATGTTCCGCATGAATGTATTGTAAAAGGAGATGCTAAGTATATGAATATTGCAGCAGCTTCTATATTAGCAAAAACGTATCGAGATGAATACATGGAAAAAATTCACAATGAATTTCCGATGTATGATTGGAAAAAAAACAAAGGATATCCAACTAAAGCGCATCGTTTAGCGATAAAAGAGTTTGGTCCTACACCGTATCATCGGATGTCTTTTAAATTATTACCCGATCAATTGAGTTTAGATTTATAAAAAATTAAAAATGGATACAATAAATTGTATCCTTTTTTAATGTGCTTCAAATAGTATCTATTTTCTTGTTACTTTTTGTGTGTAACTTCTTTTATCTGTCTGTATATTCAATAAATAAATTCCTTTTGGATAAGATTCTAAATTAATTTTAATTTCTTTTTTATCTAATTTATTTTTACCAACTAATAATTTTCCATTCATATCATAAACTTGATAGCTTACAATATTTTCTTTCGTTGTAATATTTACAAAATCTGTTGTTGGATTAGGGAATATCTTAAATTCGAGATTGTTAATATCTGCAAGTCCTAAAGTATTACAATTAATAGAGGCAGCCCATCCTTTTAGTTCTAATCCAGGATCTGAAACGAAACGAACTGTAATAGCTCCAGAATTATCTGTTGAAACAAATGGTCCAGGAATCTGATTACCATTTAGTTTATTCCCATTTTCAAATAATTTACCTGAGCTGGTTCCAATTCCATTGTATATACTCATATAATCATAAATTTCATCACCTGCTGGTTCAATATCAAATTCAGTGAATGTGATAGATACTTTTTCTCCTTCAATTGCTGGTTTGAATATTTTGACAATATTTTCATTTGGAGAATAATTACCATTTGCTCCACCCGAATCGTAATACAAATCTCCGTTGCAATAATCTCCAGGAATTTCTATAATTGTTGAAACTGTCGATGAATTTGATGTTTCAGAACATTTATTTGCAACTTCTATTCTGTAATAAGCGTTTTTTTCTAAGTTATCAAACGTTAAAGTTTTAGAAGTTGTTTCTTTCCATTGTGCTTCTGGAGCACCTATTTTTTGAAATTTATAAATCCATTTTGTCCCTACTTCGTCTTCTATTGTGTAGGTAATACTCAAATCATTTAAAACTCCATTTACAGATTTTATGGTTTGTTGACAAGTCATACTACAATCTGTACTTAAACAAACTTTACCATCAACAGTTGCACGAATCAAAGCACCTGGTTGTTCACCAAATCCATTCGAAAAGTTAATCCCTACACCTCCTAACAAATGACAATAACTCATAATTGTACCTTTATCGGCATAAGGAATTGGACCTGTAGGACATGTACCCTCTGCTAAACCAGGATCATAAGTTGGTGCACAACCATCAATTGCAGTACCGTCTCCGTTCCAAGAACATGAATGTGTATGTGGCGAACCTAAGGCATGCCCCATTTCATGTGTCATTGCCATAATAGTCCACGAATAAACCGGAATATTATTGTACGTCATATTGATTCCAGAATATGCATATCGATATTGATTGTTGCACATAGAATCCAAATAGGCAACAGATGTAGATGATGGATAATTAACCAAGTGAGCAAAATCTCCATCAAAATCAGTTCTTGTAGTTCTAAATTTATTTAACTGAGCACTATAATTACCAGTGTAAGGATCTTGTTCTGTCCAAATCATTACTTGAGACAATGATGTTCTTATGTAATCGTTTGAATAAAGTGTTGCAATATTATTATGAATAGCTGTTAACCAATCTAATGTTTTTGTTTCGTCAGATCCGTTTTGTTTATAAGGAGCATAAGCAATTTCATAATACACACGAACACATCTTTCTGTCATTTCATTTGTCGTATTTTTCAATACTTTTGCATCAAAAGATGGTTTATAATTTTTATTTTCTTCTAGTTGATCTACTGCACATTGTACATTATTTTTTGCTTCAACATTATAAGACGAATAGGATACATATTCTTCAGAATCTTTTAATTTACCAATAACCACGTCTCCTAAAGCGGTAGAAGAAGCCACACCAATTACTTGATCTTCGAAAATAGAAATTGCAACAACAGACGTTTTATCGCCTTGGATAATTCCTTGATAATACAATCCTGGTTTGTAATTAATTAATTTATTATTTTGATCGACTGCTTTAAAATTATCCGTAAACAATGCATCATTCTTTACTAATTCTAAACTAATTTGACGCCCTTCAAACGGAACATCTAATGTTAAAGAAGTTGGTTTTGATTGATATAATTTAGTTAATTCTGCTTTTTCTAAATTAAAAACAGAAACTCCTTTTGCAAAGTCTGCAAATTGATTCCCTTTTTGTTGAATTACATCGCTGAATACATCATACGATTTGAAACTACGACTCGTTAATTTAGCTTGCTCTACTTTTTTAGCAATCGGCCTTTCTTGACCAAAAGTAAGCGTACTAAATACGAACGCAATTAATAGTAAAATTAATTTCTTCATATTTATTTTGTGTTAATTGTTGTAAATATATTGCTTTTCAAATTTTATAGCACAAAAAAAGAGTAGATAAATTATCTACTCTCTCAATATTTAATAGAAAAAATCTTCTTAAATCCTCACAACATCTGGAACTAATATCTCATATTTCCCTGCGTTTCGCATGACATCACGCACAATGCTTGAACTGATGTAAGCTTTACCAGAAGATGTTAATAAAAAGATTGTTTCAATATTATGATTTGTAATTGCTCGGTTTGTGTGCGCAATCGCTTTCTCAAATTCGAAATCGGCTGGATTACGAAGTCCACGTAAAATAAATTGTGCATTTACCTCATCACAAAAATCTACAGTCAGACCTTTATAAGCCATCACTTCTACATTTTCGAATTTCGCAACAGAATCTTCAATAAACTTAATTCGTTGCTCCAAAGAAAACATATAATTCTTCGATGAATTTGTTCCAATGGCAACAATAATCTTGTCAAATAAAGGAACTGCACGCTCTATAATATCTAAATGTCCTAAAGTAATTGGATCAAAAGACCCAGGAAATACGGCTACTCTATCCATGCTGAAGGTCTATTTAAAGCAAATTCTATTTCACTATCCATCAAATCCTCTAATGCAATTCCTGCATGAGCAGCTTGCTGAGGAAAAATACTTGCAGGAGAAAAACCTGGTAACGTATTCATTTCAATAAAATGCGGTTCTCCATTTACAATAATATATTCTGAACGAGAAAATCCAGACATATTAATACATTTATATGCTTTAGCTGCAATTTCTCTTACTCTTGCTTCAACTTCTGGCGTTAAACGAGCTGGCGTAATTTCGTCAGACAAACCGTTATATTTTGCATCATAATCAAAGAATTCTGTGTGCGAAACAATTTCCGTAATTCCCAACACCATTGTTTCTCCTTTGTAATTTAAAACTCCAACCGAAACCTCTGTTCCATCTAAGAAAGATTCGATCAAAACTTCTTTATCTTCAAGAAAAGCTTTTTGCATTGCTGCCTCAAATTCTTCTTCTTTATGAACTTTAGAAATTCCTAAACTTGATCCTGAACGATTTGGCTTTACGAAACAAGGTAAACCAACTTTATTGATAATTTCTTTTGCAGAATATTGATCACCTTGATTAATATAAATTGATTTCGCGTGCGGAATTCCATATTTACTCAATACTGCAATACAATCTTTTTTATTAAATGTTAAGGCAGATTGATAAAAAGGACATCCATTGTATGGCAAATCAATCATTTCAAAATACGCTTGCAAATAACCATCTTCGCCTGGCGTACCATGAATTGTATTAAAAACGACATCAAACGTAATTTTTTCTCCATTTTTTTCAAATGAGAAATCACCTTTATTGATTGGATATTTTTCTCCATCAATTTCGGCAAACCAACCTTCTTTTAAGATTCGAACCCTTGTTCTGTCGTACTTTTCTGGATTCAGACTTGAGTAAATTAACTCGCAACTTTTCAACGAAATCACGCTTTCATCCGTATATCCACCTGCTACAACTGCTACTCTTAACATGTTTAATTTAAAATTTATTCAAATATAGAACTTTGACATCAATCATAAATATTATTTTTAAACTATATTTGTGCGACAATTTATCATTTCAATGAAAGGAGTAAAATCAATCATTCAAGTTTTGCTGAATGTAGCTATTGTAATAGCGCTATCATTTGGGCTTTACCATTTTATTTTTAACGTTTGGTTAGATTCGTATACAAATCACAATGAATTTGTTGAAGTTCCGGATTTATCTAAAATGAATATAACTGATGCTACAGCTAAGTTAGAAGAACTTGGTTTGACATACGAAGTAGATAGTTCTCGTTTTGATCCAAATACGAAACCTTTTGCAATTATGGATTTTTATCCTGCAGCAGAATCGCGTGTAAAAGAAGGTCGTCGTATCTTTATTAAGTCAAATCCGAAAACATATCGTCCAGTTGAATTACCAGATTTAGTTGGAAAATCAAAACGTTTGGCCTTTACGCAATTAGAAATTTCTGGTCTTAAAATCGGAAAAATCATTTACGAACCAGATTTAGCAAAAGATGCAGTTCTTAAAATATTATACAACGGAAAAATTGTAAAAGCAGGCGAACAATTACCTCGTTTTGCGACAGTTGATTTGGTATTAGGACGCGGAATGTTATCTGGTGTTAGAATGCCTAATTTGGTTAATTTAACATTGACAGAAGCTAAGAAATCAATCAAAGATAATTTCTTCGAGATTGGTCAAATAAAATTTATTGGCGCATCTCACGATACAATTAACGCAAGGGTTGTTTATCAGTTCCCTTTTGCTACAGACACTTACGATCAAGGTCAACCAATTGATATTTGGTTATCAACAGAACCTCGCGATAAAATTAGGACGCAGTTAAAAGAATTGGATGTTCAGTACAAAAACTTTGGCGAAGATACAATTAGCGGTTCTCAATATAGAGATATTATTACACAAAAAGCTGAACAGCAGATCAAAGATATGCAACAACAGCAACAACAAAATAATCCGACAACAGAGCAGCCAAAGCCTACAGAAGCGCCTAAAGCTCCAGAAGAGGTTATTATAGAATAGAAAGAGAATAAATGACAGAAGATTTAGAAGATTTCTTGCAAGAGGAAGACGACAATAAATTATACGAGCATTTTTCAATAACGGTTGACAAAGGTCAATCGTTATTGCGTATAGATAAGTTCTTAATGGTTAGAATTGAGAACGCGACAAGAAATAAAATTCAACAAGCAGCCGATAACGGAAACATTTTAGTTAACAATGAATCTGTAAAATCGAATTACAAAGTAAAGCCTGGAGATTTTATTCAGATTATGTTAGAAACTCCTCCACGTGAGAATGAAGTTATAGCAGAAGATATTCCGATCAAAATTATTTACGAAGACGATCAAGTTGTCGTAATTGATAAAGAACCTGGAATGGTTGTGCATCCTGGACATGGAAATTATACAGGAACTTTGGTAAATGCCTTAAAGTTTCATTTTGATAATTTACCATCAATGTCAGATCAAATGGAACGTCCTGGTTTGGTACATCGTATCGATAAAGACACAAGCGGACTTTTGGTTATTGCGAAAACAGAAGTTGCAATGACAAGTTTAGCAGAACAATTTGCAGCTCACACAACAGACCGTTTGTACAATGCATTGGTTTGGGGAGTTTTGGCAGAACAAGAAGGAACAATTACAGGACATATTGGTCGACACTTAAAAGATCGTATGCAAATGGCTGTTTTTCCTGATGGAGATCAAGGTAAACATGCTGTGACACATTATAAAGTAATGGAGAATTTTTCTTACGTTACATTGGTCGAATGTAAATTAGAAACAGGTCGTACACATCAAATTCGTGCGCATTTCAAACATTTAGGACATCCATTATTCAATGATGCTCGTTATGGTGGAGATCGCATTTTGAAAGGAACAACTTTCAACAAATACAAACAGTTTGTTGACAATTGTTTCGCAGCTTGTCCACGCCAAGCTTTACACGCACGTACATTAGGATTTGATCATCCTACAACAGGAGAACGTATGTATTTTGAATCTCCGATGCCTGCTGATATGATAGATATTTTAGAACGTTGGAGAAATTATTCCGTAAACTCTGTTCATGCAACAGAACCTGATGAAAAAATTGATCGCAACGCAAAAGAAATGGAATAGATTTATTTTTAATTACAAAGCACTTCGACGGAAGTGCTTATCTATTTCTATATAAAAACTTACACGATTTTAATCAATGAATTTTTCAGAATTAAATATAATTGAACCAATTTTAAACGCAATTGAAGAGGCTGGATATACAGAACCAACCGAAATTCAAGAGCAATCTATTCCTTTAGTTTTAGAAGGAAATGATATTATTGGTTGCGCGCAAACAGGAACAGGAAAAACGGCATCTTTTGCGATTCCTATTCTACAAAACTTAACAAATTCTCCGAGTAAAGGAAGAAAAATTAGAACATTAATTTTAACACCCACGCGTGAATTAGCCATTCAAATCAACGAAAGTTTTAAATTATATGGTAAAAATTTACCATTGAAACATTTGGCTATTTTTGGAGGTGTTAATCAAAATCCACAAATCGGTGCTATCAAAAATGGTGTTGATATTTTAATTGCAACGCCTGGTCGTTTGTTAGATTTGATTGGACAAGGACATTTAAAAATTAATCAAATCGAGATTTTTGTTTTAGATGAAGCTGATCGTATGTTGGATATGGGATTTGTTCATGAAATCAAAAAGATTTTAGAAATCATTCCAAAAGAAAGACAATCACTTTTCTTTTCGGCAACAATGCCAAAAAACATTCGAAAATTTTCTCATTCAGTTCTTCGTCGTCCAAAAGAAGTTAGCGTAACACCTGTTTCTTCGACTGCCGAAACGGTTGAGCAATTTGTTTATCATGTAGACAAAGACATGAAAGTAAAACTTTTGGTTAGCATTTTAAACGAACATCCAGAAGATCGTACTTTGATTTTTACACGAACAAAACACGGCGCAAATCGTTTGGTAAGACACTTGGAAGAAGCAGGAATTCCAGCTGCTGCAATTCATGGTGATAAATCTCAAAATGCTAGACAACGTGCTTTAAATGATTTCAAAGAAGAAAAATTAAAAGTATTAATTGCGACTGATATTGCTGCTCGTGGAATCGATATTGATCAATTACCTTATGTGATTAATTACGAATTACCGAATGTTCCTGAAACCTATGTACACCGAATTGGACGTACTGGTCGTGCAGGACGGGAAGGAAAAGCTATTTCTTTATGTGCTGCCGATGAAAGAGGAGATTTGGCAAATATTGAGAAATTAATTGGTAATTATGTGACGGTGATTAAAACGCCAAAAGAGTTTTATAAATTACCTGACGCAAATAGTAACAATAATAATTTCAAGAAAAATAATACTGGTTTTAAACCTAAAAAAGATACAAAACCAAAGAATCCTCATCGAGGAAGAAGAAAATAATTTATAAAAAAAATCACTTCGAAATGAAGTGATTTTTTTTATACTTTATAGATGAGTTGAAATTATTTCTCTTCTGCATATTTATCTACAATCATGCTCAATGCACCATCAGTAGTAATATTACACGCTGTTCCAAAACTATCTTGTAATGCGAAAATAGTCAAGATTAAAGCGACTCCAGCTTCATCAAATCCTAAAACATTTGATATTAATCCTAACGATGCGACAACTGTTCCTCCCGGAACTCCTGGTGCGCCAACTGCAAAAATTCCCAAAAGCAAGACAAAAGTTACCATTGTTCCAACATCTGGAATATGACCATATAAAACTTGTGAAACCGTCATCACAAAGAAAACTTCGGTCAACACTGATCCACATAAATGTGTATTCGAGAAAAATGGAATCGTAAAATTAGAAATCGTAGGTTTAATTACCTTACTATCATTCACCGCTTTTACCGCAACTCCCAAAGACGCCGCCGAAGACATTGTTCCAACTGCCGTTAAATAAACGGGCGGATAATATTTCAAAAGTTTGAATGGATTTGTTTTATGATAAAATCCTGCGATTGTATACATTAATGTCATCCAAATAAAATGACCAACAATAACAATCAAAATTACTTTTAAGAAAACTGGAAATTGTTTTTCAATAGAACCTTCGTAGCTTAAAATTGCAAAATTCGCAGCAATGAAAAAAGGTAAAATAGGAATCAAAACTTTATTCACCAAAAGAATCACAATATCTTTGAATTGATCAAAAATCTTCTCTAATTCCTTCGCTTTTGTAATCAAAATTCCCATTCCCAACATCAATGAGATAACCAAAGCCGTCATCACCGAAAAAATTGGCGGAATATCTAATTGAAATAAAATTTTTGGAACTTCTCGCAATGAATCAACAGAAGTTGGAATGGATAAATTTGGAATGATTTGATAACCTGCTATCATCGAAAACAACCCCGCTCCTATCGAAGATAAATAGGCAATTAACAATGAAAAACCTACGATTTTAGCTGAACCTTCGCTTAATTTCGTAATTGAAGAAACTATAAAACCGATTACAATTAACGGAACCAAAAAGAAGATTAATTGTCCTGTAAAATATTTTAAGGATAAAACAACTTGAATTGTATTTTCGTTCAGATAATTTCCTAAAACCAAACCGGCAATCACACCCAAAAGCAATCGAAATAATGTATTGCTCACAATCTTTTTTAACATTTGACACAAAATTTGCGACAAATATAAACTCTATTAATTTAATAGACTAAATATATTTTAAGAAATATTTTAAATCTTTGAAATTATATGAATTAACAAAATACAAAATAAAAAGAACATTGTCACTCTGAGCCTGTCGAAGAGTCTTTTCTATTTTTTGATAATAAAGGTAAATCTTCAAATCTATTATTAATTAAAGCTTCTTTTTTAGCTCTACTCCAACCTTTCAATTTCTTCTCAAAAATTATTGCATAGTTTACGTCTAAAAATTCTTGATTAAAAACTAGTTTAACTGGTCTTCTCGAAAAAGTATAACTCATAGAATCTATTCCATCGTTATGCTCATTAATTCTTTTTTGGAGATTATTTGTCACCCCTACATAATACGAATTGTCAGAACATTTTATAATGTAGACATAATATATTTTTCTCATAAACAAAGCTTTATTCTTCGACATGCTCAGAATGACCGCAGTATTATTTATAATCTTTTTATGTCACTCTGAGCTTGTCGATGAGTCATTATTTTAACACTCCTCTCTCACAAACTGAATTGCCAAATTAAGTGCATTATTGGAAACAATTTTGATGAAATCTTCTCGATCCAAATAAGGGTAATAATATGTTTTATTCCATGTTGAATGACCATTTGTGATCGATATCCAAACTGTTCCAACTTCTTTTCTGTCTTCACCTTTGTTTGGACCAGCGACACCAGTTGTAGAAATACTAATATCCGTTTTTAATTGATTTCGAGCACCTTTAGCCATTTGTTCAGCAACTTGTTCCGAAACAACTGTAAATTCATCAATATCAGATTGATTCACATTGAGCAAATTTACTTTTACCGAAGTGTTGTACGAAACAATAGTTCCGAAATAATAAGCAGAACTTCCCGAAACAGACGTAATCAAACTTGCAATATTTCCTCCAGTACAACTTTCGGCAGTCGAAATTGTCAATCTTTTTTCTTTTAAAATATCACCCAAAACTTGTTGCGCACTTCCAGAATTTTCGGAAATCAAATATTCTCCAGCAATTAATTTGAATTGATTGATTTGATGTTGAACTTCATTTTGTAAAAATTCTTTATTCGTTCCAAATGCAGAAAATCGTAAATCAATCGATGTTCGGTTTGGTAAATATGCCAAATGAATAAATTCGGGCAAATTATTCTCCCAATTTTCAACCAAGAGAGCCAAGTCACTTTCTGGAATTCCACTGACCAAAATATCACGATGAACAATAGTTTCTGATTGAAATTGGTTTTGTAATCTCGGAATAATTTCATCACGCATCAAACCTTTCATTTCAAAAGGAACACCTGGAAGATTAACTATAATTTTATCATTAATTGTAGTCCAAAGACATGGCGCCGTTCCATATTTGTTCTGAATAAATGTAGATTTTTCTGGAATTAAAGCTTGATCTTGATTCAAACTATTTAATTCTTTTGTGTAACCTCTTGCTTGAAATAATTGAACAATATTTTCTAAAATTTTAGGTTCTTGAATTAATTCACAATTTAAAAATTGACACAAAGCTGCTTTGGTTTTATCATCTTTTGTCGGTCCTAAACCTCCTGTTACAATTACAATATCTGATTTAGAAATTCCTCGTTCGAAAACTTCAATAATATGACTCATTTCGTCTTGAACAGAAATAATTTCTTCCACTTCAATCCCAATCGTATTCAATTGTTTGGCGATAAATGCCGAATTTGTATCGATAATTTGTCCGATAAGAATTTCATCACCAATTGTGAGTAATGTCGCTTTAATTTTCATACACAAAAAAACTTGCTTAAAGTTAAGCAAGTTTCGGGTTTTTATCTATTTTTTATCAATACCATTTCCTTGAGATTGTTCGTATAATTCGTCTCGTTTTCGGTTTATTTCTTTCATTATCACGTAAAACTCTTCATTCGTAACTTTTTGTACTTTTGTTGGTTTTACAATTTTTGCTTTTTTTGGGGTATTAATTTTAAGTGCATTTATTTTAATTATTCTATCACCTTTTTCGTAGGTTTCGTGAATCAATTCTTCTAAAACCAATCCTTCAACTCCTTTGTAAATATCAATGTTATAATTCTTTTTAAATTCTGGGGCATACCAAATAGTAAACTTAACATTATCTTTCGAATAAGTAGCTTCTCTTGCTTCGTACCCTAAAATAGTTTTTGTATTTCCTGTGTCTTTAAAGTCTAATGTTTTAAAATTATTTTCGATCAAAAACTTTTTTCCATATAAATCTCTTTCTTCTAAATACGAACCTTTTTCAAAATCGTAATAACTAAAATTGGTATTCAAATTAGGAGGTACCATAATAAATCTTGCAATTTCTCCTTGTCCGTTATTCACTTTTTTGATGTAATTAACATTGCCTTCTTTTTCATTGAAAATAAATTTAAAATACTCTTTAGGCGGATTAGCATTACCTTCAATAATTTTGTTTCGTTCACTTACACTTGGCTCTGTTTTCATTAACTCTTCAAGACCTTTCTCATTGTTAATATAACTTACAAATGTTTCGTATTCTACCTCATAAAATTGTGCACTTGCAATGTTTGAAATCAGAATGATTAGTGCGATTATTTTTTTCATATTAGTCCTTTTTTTCTATTCCTTGATTGTTAGCGTCATTTCTTTTTTTATCAAGGTCATCCCAAATTTTATCTAATTCATCGCTCGAAAGTCTATTTCCTTTTGTCGGAACAATAAATTTGAATTTAGGTTTTTCTTTGATGGAATTTGCTTTATAAACTCCAAAATATTTCCCCATTTCATCCTCATAAGAAATTTCAAGATCAAGAACTAAACCGCCTGGACTTTTGAAATTAATAAGCATCAAATCTGTTTTAATTTCTGGAACAAACCAAGCTACAAATATTCTGTCATTAAAATTTGCTGTTGCTTTTTGTACTTTATATCCGAGAATATTTTTTGTTTCATTTGATAATTTCCAATCAAGATTATTTATTTTATCGTAAACAATATATTTTTTTCCATAAACATCTTGTTGCATCAACGTTTCTTGTTTTGCATGATTGAAATAAGTTGTTCCAAAATACATATATGGTGCACTTTTCTTTATAAAAACAATCTGTCCTTGCCCATTCT
>NZ_JAOCFS010000041.1:0-17277 GCF_029842105.1 Empedobacter sp. GD03797 | reverse complement strand
TAAGGTCTCTTAGCTCAGTTGGTTCAGAGCACCTGCCTTACAAGCAGGGGGTCACTGGTTCGAATCCAGTAGGGACCACATCTTAAAAACTCCTTTCAAGAAATTGAAAGGAGTTTTTGTTTTCATTTATAATAAGTGTAATTATAATCTACTTTTACTGATTTTCCATTAGAAAGTATTGTATAACTTTTTATTAATTTTCTCTCATTTAATTGAATCTCCCCTACTTTTTCGAAATCTTTATTAGCAATTGATTTAAATACCTCTAATACTCCATTACCAATATCTTCAATTTTTATGTTTAATTTCAATGTACTATTACTTGACTGTATCTCCTTATTACTCTCATAAGGAAATATACCTGGAGCGGTTTCACATTCACTACTTGTATAATCTTTGCTATAACTAACAATACAATTATTTACCATCTTTTTTTGATCATAATAATTATTTTTTTCTTTATCAAGATCAGTATTAATCCAATAAACGTCTTCTAACAAATTTTGATTTTCTAGACGGTAAACTAATAGTTTTTTGAAATCTTTTTGTTGAATCAACCCCATTACTTGATTCTCTTTGTGAGTATAGATAGTCAACTGCTCATTTTCTAAAGTAGATTTTAGTAATTGATTATCAAATGTTAAAATAATGAGATCATCCGAATTACGTTTTTTAATCATTGTAGGAAATCCTTTTTCGTCAAAAGTAATTTTATTTAAATTTATTTTTTGATTTTCATTATCTAAAAAAGTCATTTCTATAGTTTTCAACTTAGAAAAATCTGCTTCTGAAAATATCCTATTTAAAGAAATTGTTTTATCAGCCCTAAGATTATCATAGACCAAAGTATTTATGATAGCCCCATTTACTTCTTTAGAAACTTTTGTAGGAATGTTGGTTTTGGTAAGCTCATCTATTTCTGCTTTCCATTTTTTTGTATTTGAAACATACGTAGATTCTTTTTGTACCCCTAATTGTTTTGCAACAAATTCAGTCGCATTTTGAAGATTTCCCTCTTTTACAATCGGTTTTTCATTCACATTTCCACTCCAAAAAATAATTCCTTGTTTTTGAGATCTCAACTTAATTGTTTCTTTAGGAAATTCTAAATCACTGTTCACACAAATATTGGAAATTGTAAAATCAGATGAATCAAAATTTCGACGAAGTTCTTCTTCTTCAGAAAGCACGCATGAAGAAGTTGAATAATCATTAATATAAATTAAAAAGACCTGTACCTTGTTAGCTTCGATTTTTTTATTCACAATAATCTTAGACTTACTAATCATATCCGGAAGTTGAGCTAAAAGAAAAGTCGGTGTAAATACCGATAATAAAAATAATAATTTCATCATAAAATCATTTTATATGAATTTTTTATATGTATTGAATGATTAATTCTGCTTAAACTAATTGAATAAAAAAGTTTATAGAAAATCATCAGATTTGATTACAAAAAAAACGTAATCATCTAAAATTCATTAGCTAATATAAGATAACGTAATTTATTTTACTTCATTTAAACATTTAAAAAATTAGGATTTCAGAATAAATTCGATTAAAAAAAAAATTATGCAGATAATTTAAAACATAGAAGTAGTAATTCAAACTCATTAGGGACCACAACAAAGAACTCCTTTCAATTTCTTGAAAGGAGTTTTATTTTGAATAATTTTTCAATGAACAAGGTTGTTTGTAATTATAGTAGAAGTTATCCTTTTCAAGGTTTCAAACCTTGAAAAGGATATTTTTTAAATAAACTGGGATCTCGATAAGGAAAAAGTTTAATTTTATTATTTAATCTGTTCTGAATTAGTAATAAACTGATTCTTCAGTTCTTCATTAATATTAGGAATTGTTTTGTAGATATAGGAATTCTCAAATAATTCGAAAGGATTATATATTACGATTAAATCACTTATATCATCTTCCTTTATTGCAATATATATTTCCAAAGTATCATTTTGTATATCTATAGAACCTTTATTAAAAATTGAAATTATATCGTCTAAAGAAATACTTTTACCTGTAAAACTCTTATCATAAGAACAACTTTTAATATGATAAATCGTGACATATTTAGACAAATCATTCTTGTCACAACTTTTAGTTAAAAGATTAAACCAACTATTCATAAAAAAACAATTCTTGTTCAAATAAATATAATAAAAAATCCCTCAGTTTTAGAACTAAGGGATTATCTTTTTAAAATCTTAATCTTACACCATTTTCGGTTGTAAAGGCTTTTTTACGGAAAAGGAATAAAGTAAGTCCTCCAATAAAAATAGCCGAATCTGCAATATTAAATACAGGCTGAAAGAACTTATAATGTTGCCCGCCTATAATTGGAATCCAAGAAGGCCAATCAAACTCTACAATTGGGAAATAAAGCATATCCACGACACAGCCCGTAAACCAACCAGAATAACCAGCGAAGTTTGGTTCTGCGATTCCTTGATAGCCTACCCAATCCTGAAACATTTCATTGTAAGTAGTTCCTTTATCGAAAATAACGCCATAAAAAATTCCGTCCAATACATTCCCTATTGCACCTGCCAAAACAAGCGCAATCGGAATGATAAAGAAGTTATTATTTAGTTTTTTCGACCATGCATTAATATAGTAGATAATCATTCCGATTAGAGCAATTCGTAGAAGTGACAAAACGATTTTACCAGTTTCTCCTCCGAAATGCATACCATATGCCATTCCAGGATTTTCTACAAATGCTATTTTAAACCAACCCAAAACATCTACGTCTTCACCTAAAAAAAAGTGTGTTTTTACGTAAAATTTTGAAATTTGGTCTATGATTAAAACCAAAATGGTAATGAGTACTACTTTTTTCAAAATACTTGATTAACGTTGCATATTTTTAGCTTCGATGCTTAATGTAGCATGCGGAACTAATTTCAAACGATCTTTGTTAATTAATTTTCCTGTTACACGGCAAATACCGTATGTTTTGTTCGAAATACGTAACAATGCATTTTTCAGGTCACGGATAAATTTATCTTGGCGAGCTGCTAATTGTGCATTTTGTTCTTTCGACATGGTTTCAGAACCTTCTTCAAACGCTTTGAACGTTGGAGACGTATCGTCAGTACCATTGTTACTATCGTTTGTGTAAGCTTCTTTCAATAATTCGTAATCTTTTATCGCTTGATCTAATTTCTCTTGAATTATTGCTCTGAACTCTTCCAATTCTGCGTCAGAGTACCTTACTTTTTCATCTGTTGTTGCCATACGCTTACAATTTAGTAATCGCAATTTGCGTCATCAATCCATTAATTTCAACCTCTGCCCCATTTGCAACTTGGTCTTGTAAAACAAGATCTTCTGCTAATGTCTCAGAACAAATGTAATCTTTGTTTTGCTCGACTGCATTTACGATTGATTCATCATTTTTTAAGTTAAGTATAATTTTGTCGGTTACTTCTAGTCCGGTTTCTTTTCGTAGATTTTGAATTCTATTTACCAATTCACGTGCAACACCTTCATTAATTAACTCTTCAGTCAATTGTAAATCAAGTGCTACTGTTAAGGTAGAATTAGACGCTACAGTCCATCCTGGGATGTCTTTTGTAGCAATTTCAAAATCTTCTAAATCTAAAGTTAATGTTTTGTTGTCAATTAACAAATCTATTTTACCTGATTGCTCTAATTTAACAATTTCTTCATTCGTCAATTCTGCTGTAGCAGCCGAAATAGCTTTCATTACTTTCCCATATTTCGGACCTAAAGTCTTGAAATTAGGTTTAATAGATTTTACTAAAAGATTTGACGCTTCTTCGTTTGTTAAAAGTTGTATTTCTTTAACGTTAACTTCTTGTTTCAATAATTCTGATACAGCTTCCAAATTAGCTTTCATTGTATCATTCAAGACAGGAATCATTACTTTTTGTAATGGTTGACGTACTTTATTATCACTCAATTTACGTAGTGATAAAATCATACTTGTTGCCGTTTGTGCTAAATGTGTTTGTTCTTCTAACTCTGCTTTAATCAATGACTCATCCACAACTGGGAAATCTGCTAAATGCACAGATTCTGCTGCATTTTTACCTGTAGCTGCGTTCAAATCTTTGTATAAACGATCCATGAAGAATGGCGCAATTGGCGAACCTAAAATTGAAATTGTTTCTAAAACTTTGTACAATGTTTGGTAAGCTGCAATTTTATCTTTCGAATAATCACCTCTCCAGAAACGTCTTCTTGATAAACGAACGTGCCAGTTTGATAAATTATCAATCACAAATTCTTGAATTGCACGAGCCGCTTTTGTTGGTTCATAATCTGTTAAAAATGCATCAACTTTTTTCGTTAATGTATTCAATTCAGAAATAATCCATTGATCCAATTCAGCTCTTTCATTTACAGGAATTTCTTCTTCCTCAAATGTAAATCCATCCACATTCGCGTATAAAGCGAAGAATGAATAAGTATTGTATAATGTTCCGAAGAATTTACGACGAACTTCGTCCACTCCAGCAATATCAAATTTCAAGTTTTCCCAAGGTTGCGCATTCGCAATCATGTACCAACGCGTTGCATCAGGACCATAAGTTGCCAATGTATCAAATGGATCGACAGCGTTCCCCAAACGTTTTGACATTTTTTGACCATTTTTGTCTAAAACCAATCCGTTTGACATTACATTTTTGTATGCTTTCGAATCAAAAACTAATGTTCCGATTGCATGCAATGTATAGAACCAACCACGTGTTTGATCGACACCTTCTGCAATAAAATCAGCTGGATACATTGTTCCGTTATCAATCAATTCTTTATTTTCGAATGGATAGTGAACTTGCGCATAAGGCATTGCTCCAGAATCAAACCAAACGTCAATCAAATCCGCTTCGCGTTTCATCGGTTTTCCAGATGCAGAAACTAACGTAATTTCATCTACTACATTTTTGTGTAAGTCGATCAAATCATAGTTTTCTTCTGTCATATTTCCAACTTCGAAATTTTGGAAAGGATTATAAGTCATTACACCTGCCACAATTGATTTTTCAATTTCAGCAACTAATTCTTCTACAGAACCAATTACAGTCACTTCGTCCCCTTCTTCAGTTCTCCAAATTGGCAATGGAATTCCCCAATAACGAGAACGAGATAAGTTCCAATCGTTCGCATTTTCTAACCAGTTTCCGAAACGTCCTTCACCAGTCGCTTTAGGTTTCCAATTGATTTCTTTATTCAATTCAACCATACGGTCTTTTACATCCGTTACTTTGATGAACCAAGAATCTAATGGATAATATAAAATAGGTTTGTCCGTTCTCCAACAATGTGGATAACTGTGTTTATATTTCTCTACTTTGAAGGCTTTGTTTTGCTCTTTCAATAAAATCGCGATTTCTACATCAACCGATTTTTCAGGAGCAGTTCCATCATCGTAATATTCATTTTTCACATATTTACCTCCGTAACCTTCTGGTAAATCCGCCACAAAACGACCTTGTAAATCTACTAAAGGAACAGGATTTCCGTGTGTATCTAACACCAACATTGGAGGAACACCAGCATCTTTTGCAACACGCGCATCATCAGCACCAAAAGTAGGCGCAGTGTGTACGATACCTGTACCATCTTCTGTTGTTACGAAGTCTCCAGGAATTACTTGGAAAGCATTCTCTGCATTTTCGTAAGGCAACGCCCAAGGTAATAATTGCTCATAACGAGTTCCAACTAAATCAGCACCTTTGTATTCTCCAACAATTTTGTAAGGAATTGTCTTATTTCCTGCCGCATAAACTTTGAAATCTTCTTCTGTTTCTGCTAAGAAATATGGTTTTCCAAATTGCTTAGAAACCAATGGTTTTCCTAAAATTACGCGAATTGGCTCGAATGTATATTGATTGAATGTTTCAACTACAACATAATCGATAGTTGGACCAACTGTTAACGCTGTATTTGATGGCAACGTCCAAGGCGTTGTTGTCCAAGCTAAGAAATACACATCTCCATCAAAATCATTAAATAAATCTGTCGAATCTTTCTTTACTTTAAATTGAGCAACAATCGTTGTATCTGTAACATCTTGATAAGTTCCTGGTTGATTTAACTCGTGTGAAGATAAACCTGTACCAGCTTTCGGAGAATATGGTTGAATTGTATAACCTTTGTACAACAAATCTTTGTTATAAATTTGTTTCAACAACCACCAAACAGACTCCATATATTTTGGTTTATACGTGATATATGGATCTTCCATATCCACCCAATAACCCATTTTTTCAGTCAAATCATTCCACAAATCTGTGTAACGCATTACTGTACGTTTACACGCTTCGTTATATTCTTCAATTGAAATTTTAGTTCCAATATCTTCTTTGGTAATTCCTAATTCTTTCTCAGTTCCCAATTCTACTGGTAAACCGTGCGTATCCCAACCCGCTTTACGAAAAACTTGTTTTCCTTTCAAGGTTTGATAACGACAAAATATATCTTTAATAGAACGTGCTAAAACGTGGTGAATCCCTGGCTTTCCGTTTGCAGAAGGAGGACCTTCATAGAACACAAAAGATGGATTTCCATCGCGCGTAGAAATACTTTTCTCGAAAACATTATTTTGTTTCCAATCTTCTAACGTTTCTTTTGAGACTTGTACCAAGTCTAAGTGCTTATATTCTCTAAACTTTTTTGCCATCGAATTCTTTCTTATTTCTTCTAAATCAAGGAGTGCGAATATAAGAAATTTTTACATATTTTTATTGCTATAGAAACGAAAATCATATTAATAATTGCTTAAATTTATCCCAACATTATAGATTTAACAATTCTTGAATAAAAATCAGATGATTTCAGATTTAATTCAGCATTAACCAAATAATTAACAACAATTTTTTAAGATATTTTTTCAATGAAAAAAGGCTTCAAATATTACTCAATTCTATTTCTAATTTTGCTTTTTGCAAGTTGTTCCAAAAACGAAGATTATACGGTTTTGATTCCGACAGATGCAGATTTTGTTGCGTTGATTAATCCAAAATCAATTGCAGAAAAAGGTAATTTTCAGAAATTAGAACAATACAAAATTTATCAATTAGCCGAAGGTGAAATTAAAAATCAAGATCCTACTTTTGATCAATTATTAAATGATATCAAAAACAATCCGACCTCAGCAGGCCTAGATATTATCAGTCCTATTTACCTTTTTGGACAAAAAATTAATGGAAAAAATATGGTGGCGTTGATTACAAATATGCGCGACAAAGATCAATTTGAAAAACATTTATCAACGATTTACAAAGGTTTATACAAAAAAGATATTTCTTTTGAAAAGAAAGATGGTTTTACAACGATCTCTGGATTCAATAAACCGTTTATGGCTTGGAATAAATCTCAATTCTTATTGATTGTTTCTGAATTTGGTGTTGGAGAAAAAGCGATTCAAGATTATTTTACGAAAATTATCAACGATAAACATTCACTTGCGAAGGAAAATAATAGTTTTGGAGATTTTGTCAAAAACTCACAGGATATCAACATTTGGTACACTGGAAACTTTTTGAAAAACTTCTCGAAACATGAAAGTTCTGAAAAGAAAAACCTTGATTTTACAAAAAGCTCTTGGGTTAATTTTATTTCATTTACTTCGGACGGAATTAGTTTTACGCAGAAATTTCATCCAGATGCAATTACAAAAGTTGAATTGCAAAAACATCCGATGTGGAAATCGAAAATCAATACTGATTTTTTTAAATATTTTCCTGCGCAAAGTTACATGAATATTGGACTTGGAATTTATCCTGCCAACACGCGTTATGTATTCGAAAATCAAAATTTCTTAACTACTTTTTTAGAACAATATGACATTGATTTGAACAAACTAGAGCAAAGTTTTGAAGGCGAAGCTTTGTTTAGTGTTTATGATTTTGAGATTGGAAAAGCATTCAATCCAAATGATTTTTTTGGTAAGGAAGAAGCTTTTATTAAGCAAGTTGTTTATCCGCAATTTGTTTTAGGAGGAAAAATGAAAAACGATCTTTTCTTCAACGAATTTATTAAAGCCCATCAAGAAAATATTCAGAAAATTGGACCTTATTACATGCTGCCAATTTCGACAAATATGAAGATTTATATGGCGTACAAAAACAATTTGATGTACATCACAAATAATCAATCGATTATGAATCAATATTTGAACAACATGGTAAGTTCTTCAAATTTTGTTACATCAGAATATGCTACAAACGCTTCAAATCCGATGTTTGGTTACGTGAATTTAAATTTTGATCAATATCCAAAAGAAGTTCAAAAATATATTTATCAACAAATTCCGTTCGGAAACACGAAAGAAATGCAAACGGTTTTATCTTATTTTGATCACATCGATTACCGCGTTTCGAATGAATACACAAAAACAGGAAAAATACATATGAAAAAGACGGATAAAAATAGTTTGGAAGTGATTTTCTTACTTTTGGACCAAGCTTATTCACTATTTTTCAATCAAGCTGCACAACAAAATGGAAATTAAAATCAGTCAACTTGTTCCGCATCCTTTGAAAGAATTTGGGTTCGAACAATCTGAAATTTGGAAAAATACATACACTTTTTCAAGCGGAAATATTTATCAAATCGTTGCACATTCTGGTGTTGGAAAATCGACGTTGATTAATATTTTGTACGGTGATAGAAAAGATTATGACGGAGAAGTTTTGTTTGATGGACAAAATATTAAGAATTATTCTTTGAATGATTGGACAAAAATTAGACGCGAAAAAATTGCGTATGTTTTTCAAGGTTTGCATTTGTTTGAAGAATTAACTTTGATGGAAAATATCCAATTAAAAAATGTATTAACACAACATCAATCCGAAAATCAAATTATTGAATGGATTGAAAAAGTTGGTTTAAAAAGTCATTTACATCAAAAAGCGATTCATCTTTCTTATGGTCAACGTCAACGAATTGCTGTGATTCGCGCACTTTGTCAACCATTTGATTTTCTACTTTTGGACGAACCTTTTAGTCATTTAGATGAAGTGAATCAACAACTTTTGACTGATTTAGTTACCAAAGAAGCTGCAAAAAATAACGCTGGAATCATCTTTACAAGCTTACACGAAATTCACGATAAACGCCTTTCAAATGTCATTCAACTCTAAAAATTTAATTGAAAAATTGGTTCGTAAAAACCTAAGTTTCTTGCGAATTACAACCTTTTGTTTTTTCTCTATCATTGGATTTTTTATCTTGATTTTGGCTGGAACAATTTATTTGGATTATGCCAAAAATTTTGGAGAAGATAGTTCAGTTTGGAAAGCAAATTATGTGGTCTTAAACAAAAAAATATCGTCTTTACAAACGTTGACTGGAGAAAAACCAAGTTTTAGTGAAAATGAAATTAACGATTTGAAATCGCAAAATTTTGTAGCAAAAGTCGGAACATTCAAAAGCAGTCAATTTCCTGTGAAATTACAAGTTGGTGGAGTTGCTGGAATTCGTGGTTTTTCGACTGATTTATTTTTTGAATCTGTTCCAGAAGACTTTATTGATGTAAAAGAATCTGATTGGAAATGGAAAGAAGGACAAGATTTTATTCCGATTATTATTCCGAAAAGTTATTTGAATTTATACAATTTTGGTTTTGCAACAAGTCAAGGTTTACCACAAGTTTCGGAAGGATTATTTACTAAAATTCCTTTTCAATTGATTTTAGGAAAAGGAGAAAATCAGAAAGTATATCAAGCAAGAATTGTCGATTTTACGACTAAAATTAATACCATTTTAGTTCCCGAAAACTTTTTGGAGTGGGCAAATCAAACGTATGCACCTCAAAAAAATACTGAACCTTCAAGAATTGTTGTTGAAACGAAATCTCAAGGAGATGAAAATGCTTCGACTTATTTTGAGCAACAAAATTATGATATCAACAAAGATGAATTGAAAAATAATGAATTGACGTATTATCTAAAATTAGCTTTTTCGTTGGTTTTATTTATTGGTTTAATCATTGTTTTTGCAGCGATTTGGTTGATGATTATTAATTTTCAATTGATGATTGAAAAGAACAAGCATAAAACGAAAGATTTATTTTTGATTGGATATAACATCAATCAATTAGCTCGTCCGTATCTGAAATTTTCGATTATATTTATGTTGATTAGTTATCTTATTTCGATTCCGTTAGTTTATTTTGTTTTAGATATCATTAAAGAAAAAGTCGGAAAATTTATGGCAACAGAAACTTCTCACCTTTGGGAAGTGATTGGTTTTGGACTAATCATCGTGATTATTTTATTCATCATTAATAAAATAATTTTGACACAATCGATCAAAAAAATTGCATTGAAAGATTAATGCTAAATTTTATAAAACCATAAAAAAGGATTCTGAAAAACTCAGAATCCTTTTATTTATACTTAAATATTCTCGATTAGAATGAATATCCAACACCTACAGAAAACGAATGATTTTTCACATCACCAACTTCTATATTGTTGTTGTTTTTATTATCTCCTATTTTAGTTAATCCCATATAGTATCTCGCTCCAACATTGATATTATCTGTTACATTATATCCCAAACCAAAGTTAACACCGAAATCAAAATCTTTCACATTATCTTTAATGTCAGTTTTTTCTTCCGTATTGTACACGGTATTGTTTACATAAGTACTAACTTGCGTTTTATTACTCGCATATACATTATATCCAAATTGAGGTCCAGCCTCTATATTAAAGCGACTTCCAGCAGGATAAAATTGAAGCATTACTGGAACTTGAATATAATCTAAAGTCGTTTTATTGTAATTTTTTACCGTCGTGTTTCCAACTTCTGTTACGTCAGTTTTTTCTCGTCCCCCCGTTCTTGTAAAATTAACCTCTGGCTGAACTGCAAACTGTTCTGTAATTGGAAAATGTCCATAAAAACCAGCTCCAAAACCAACCTTATAATCATTATTGTTCACGTCTTTTCCGTTAAATGAAGACATATTTGCACTTGATTTAATACCAAATTGTGCAGATGTTGTTTTTTCTTGTGCGCTCAAACTAACAACTCCTAACATTGCAGCAGCAATAAAAAATAATTTTTTCATCTTTTTAAATTTTATAGTTCTAATTATGATGCATTCATAATTTCAAGTGCTGTGCCAAATAGTGTTAAAATCAGACTTTAACAATCTTAAAACAATGATTAACAATGGTTTTAATTCAAATATTTAACATTTAAAGAATTGAATTAAAATGAAAAAGCTACATCTTTCGATGTAGCTTGTATCAATTATAAGTTGTTCTTTAATTAGAATTTATATGCAAATCCTACAGATATTGCATCAGCATTGAATTTTTTACCATCCAAGTTTTTATTATCTGTAGCAATTCCTTTATACCCTGCATATACGTCAAAGTTAGCAGCAGAATATCCTAATTTAGGTTGCCAAAATAAACCTCCGTCCATTTCACTTTTTGTCGCAAAAGCATAACCTAAGTCACCACCAATAAATATATTGTTACTAAATTCATATTTTGCTGTAGCCGCTAATGGAACAAATCCGAAATCTTCTACAGTATAAACTGTTTGATTATTAATTTTTAAGTCTTTACCAATAAAATGATCATATCCAACTTTTGCTCCTAATTTGAAATTACTTGCAATTGGGTGTAAATATGCCACATCAGCTCCTAAATTGAAAGAAGAAATATCTGATGCACTTCCCACTGGAATTCCAATATGAACACCTCCTTCTATACCTGTTGTTTGCGCTGAAACTCCTACTAAACCTGCAACTGCAAAAGCTGCTGTTAATAATACTTTTTTCATTTTTATATATTTTTAAAAGATTTACAATTTTGTTAAACTTATTTGTATAATTTCAATTTGTATGCCAAACTCTAAAAATCAATAATGATAAAACATACTAAAATTAACAATTACTTAATATTCAAAACTTTATTTCACAAAAAAAGCTCCAAAATAATTTTGGAGCTTTTCTATTTTTATTGATTTGACTTATTGTCCGACCATTTTGTATAAAATATTCTGTTGTTGTTTCGCATAATTGGTATCAATTTCTGCTGCTACACCAATCATTTCGTCTAAATAATTAAACTGATTCATGATTTTTGCTTGATCAGCTGCATCAACTTTTCCATCTGCAACAACTTCTTTATATAAGGTTTCGAATTTCTTTAAAACAGGATTATAAGCAGATTCGAAAACTTTCAATGCTTTTTCCTTGTCACCTCTTTCACCTAAAGCGGAAGCCTCATTGTAGATTGACATCATCAAATCATTTTTAGCCGCGGCTAAATCTGAACCAATTGAATATCCTTTCCCTGAAGGCAACGATTCGAAGAAAGCAATTTTCGCATTCGCTTCTTTACGAACATGTGCAAATAATTCTTGCGCTTTTTTATCCTCACCAGCTTTCAAATAAATTCCAGCAATTCTACTTACCCCATAACCAATATCGTATTTCGCTAAAGCAGGAATTTCTAACATCACTTTGTCTAAAACTGCAATCGCTTCTTTTTTACGTCCAGCATTCAATAAATCATCTGCCAAACGAACCGCCGTATTTCTATAAGAAGATGTGTAGTTACGCTCTGTCAAACTAAATGAAGCATCAGGGTTATTATAACCAGACCATTTGTATGAATTGAATGTTCTTAACAACATATCATTATCAGAAGCTCCAATAATTCCTCCTTTACCAAAAGGCGTATAAATAGGAACTAATTTATAACTCATTCCAGCATTCAATAAATAATCATTCATGTAGAATGTATTTTCTGGATCAGAAATTCCTCCTCCACTAAAGTAAATAGGACGATCCCAATTGTATTTCGCCATCATTGACAACAACAACAAATTGTTTTTGAATAAACTTGACGCTTTGATATTAATTGTGATTGAATCAACCATTTTATCTGCATCTTTTGCACTTACAATTCCGTATTTTAGCGCGTTTGCTTTATTTACAGGAACAACAATTTTAGAAACAGGTAAATAATTTGCTCCACCAATTGGATAACCAAAATAATCTGCTAAAGCTTGTTTCTCTGGTGATTTATTATCTAAAATAAAATCCATTGCTTCTTTAGCAGTCATACTATCTGTTGTGATATATTTTTGCAAAGGTTTTAAACTTTTATAAACTGACATCACTTGGTTTGGATCAATTTCAGGATCAGATAAATATTGACCAACTTGCTCGATTGGCATTTGACTTAACGTTTCTAATGTTTGATTAGACCCTGGTTTAATGAAACCATTTATTTGATCAAAAATATTTTTAATAGAACCTCCAACAACAAAAATTTGATCGTTAGTTCCAGATTGATAATCTTTCGGTTTCAAATCACTTGGAAGTGGCGCTGCATTGTATGTTCTGCGTAATAATTGCTCTAAATTCCATGGAGAAGCAGCCAACGTTAAATTCGCAATTTTTACATCATCACGGAAATTTTCGGTTTCTTGTAATCCCCAAAGTGGATAAGTATCATTGTCACCATACACGAAAAGAATGGCGTTTTTATCAAGCGGATTCAGATAATTGTAAGCCAAAGAATAAGCTACAGAACGCTCAGAACGATCGTGATCGTCCCAGTTTTGAGCTCCCATTAAAATTGGAATACCAGCTAAAATTACAGTTGTTCCAATTGCTAAAGACGGTTTCAATTCTTTCTTCATCAATTTTTGAAGTAATAAATAAACTCCTTGTACACCCAATCCTGCCCAAATCGAAAATGCATAGAAACAGCTTACTAATGCATAATCACGTTCACGAGGCTCGAAAGGTTTTACAGATGTATAAAAGATGATTCCGACACTTGTTAAAATAAACAATGACAACAATGACCACCAGTTGACAAAATTTCTGTTTAATTGTGTAAATAATCCGATTAAACCTAAGAATAATGGTAACATGAAATACACATTTGTTCCATCATTTCTATATTCATCTGGTAATTTTGATTGATCTCCTAAACGTGGATTATCAATAAATGGAATTCCTGAAATCCAGTTACCTTTTGTAATCTCGAAATTACCTTCTAAATCATTTTGACGACCAGAGAAATTCCACATAAAGTAACGGATAAACATATAGTTGATTTGGTAATCAATAAAGTAATTAAATTGTTCACCAAATGTAGGTGGTTCGATATCTAAAATCTCACCATATTTCTTAAGTTCTGCGACTTTTAATTGTCTATTTTGACGCTTTTCTACCAATTGAGCGTACATTTGCTGCGCTTCTTTATCACCAGCATATTGTGCATTCAAAGAGAATTTTGGAAAAGCATAAACTGCCGCATAATTCTCCATCACACCTGGGTCTGGACTAAACATTTTAGGGAAAAACTTTACATATTTATCTTCGTATGTATAATCTAAACGATCCGAAACTTTCAAATATTTTCCTGTACGTTGATCCTTGATATATTCAGAACTACGAACTGTACTTTCTGGCGCTCCATTTGCATCACGCTTAATTCCGTCATTTGCAATATGAGCCGTAAAAACTGGTCCGTACATTACCGGCCAAGAACCGTATTGTTCACGATTAAAATAATCTAAAACACCTAAAGCTGTGTCTGGATCATTCAAATTCATGTGAGGATTTGCGTTGGCACGAATTGGAATAACTAACCAACATGAGAAACCAATCAACATAAAAATCACACACCACGAAATTGTATTCAATAATGCTGAACCATATTTCTGCGTTAATTTAATTGCAAAATAGAAAACTGCAACTAAAATAATAGCAGCGATAATTGTCCCAGAATTGAAAGGCATTCCCAAATTATTAACTACATAAATCTCTGTTCTACCAAAGAATGTCATTACAACTGGGAAAATTATTTTGAATACAAAAGCTAAAATAATCAACGTAATTACATTTGCGATTAAGAAACTTTTGATTGTAAATCTATATTTTCGAGCATAGTAAACAAAACAAACTGCTGGAATTGCTAACATTGCCATTAAGTGAACACCAATTGATAAACCAATTACCAACGAAATAACCACTAACCATTTGTTTCCTCTAGGTGTATCAGCGACTTGATCCCATCTTGTAATCAGCCAAAATAATAACGCTGTGAAGAAAGATGCCATTGCATAAACTTCTCCTTCTACCGCAGAAAACCAGAATGTGTCACTAAACATAAAAATTGCAGCTCCAACTAATCCACTTCCTAATGTTATAATTTTTTGAGAAGCATTTAGTTCAATCGCATCAACATTCATAGGATCTTGTGTTTTTGCAAACATTTTTCGAGCAAAATATGTAATTGTCCAAAACAAAAACATAATTGTTCCTGCGCTATATAAGGCAGATGTACTGTTGATTAATATGGCATATTTGCTTCCGTCACCAAAAGCTAAACCAGACCAAACAGCTCCCATTATTTGGAACAAAGCTGCTCCTGGTGCATGCGTAACTCCTAATTTTGCTGATGATACAATGTACTCACCACAATCCCACAAACTCAGGTAACGTTCCATCGACGCCAAATACAATATTGTCGCTATCAAGAACATCGCAACACCCAAGATGTTGTTCCACTTTTTGAAATTTATATCCATTTTGTTTTAATAAACTATCTTGCGAAAATAAGATAAAAAATTGATATAGCTTAGGATTGAAATGATTAAATTCTGATTAGAATCTCATGTAAACAATATTGGTTTATCGAATATTTTAAAATTAATTTTAAAGTTTCTAATCGATTCATTTACATATTAACAAAACATCAAATCCTTCAAAATAAAGATACATTTTCTCAAATAGTTTTGATTCTAAACTTTTTTCATCTAAATTTGCAATGCAAAAAGCAATGCCTTTAACAGACAAAATTCTACAAACGGGCTTCACTTTTGACGATGTGTTATTAGTGCCTGCCTACTCAGAGATATTACCGAACCAAGTATCTCTACAAACAAGATTCACAGACAATATTACCCTTAACATTCCGATAGTTTCTGCTGCAATGGATACTGTATCCGAAGCAAGATTAGCGATTGCATTAGCGCGTGAAGGAGGTTTATCTTTCGTTCACAAAAATATGTCGATCGAAGAACAAGCGAATGAAATTGATATGGTAAAACGTTCGGAAAACGGAATGATTTCTGATCCAATTACTTTATCTCGTCATCACAAGTTGCAAGACGCTGTAAACTTAATGGAGAAATACAAAATCTCTGGTTTACCTGTTGTTGAAGAGGATAGAACATTGGTTGGAATTATTACAAATCGTGATATTCGTTACCAAGAAAATTTCGATCAATTGGTAGAAGATGTGATGACAAAAGAAAATATTGTAACTTCTGATATTGATACTGACCTTAAGAAAGCAAAAGAAATTCTTTCTCGTTACCGTATCGAAAAATTACCAATCGTTGACGAAAACAATAAATTAATTGGATTAATCACAATTAAAGATATTGACAACTTAACCGAATTCCCTAACGCATGTAAAGACACAAAAGGTCGCTTACGTGTTGGAGCAGGTGTTGGAGTTGGTGCTGATACATTAGAACGCGTTCAAGCCTTAGTAAACAAAGGTGTTGATATCGTAGCGTTAGATTCGGCTCACGGACATTCTGCTGGAGTAATTAGTAAAGTAGCTGAAGTTAGAAATGCTTTCCCAGAATTAGATATTGTTGGTGGAAATATTGTAACTGCTGAAGCTGCAAAAGCTTTGATTGATGCTGGAGCAAATGCTTTAAAAGTTGGTGTTGGACCAGGATCTATCTGTACAACTCGTGTTGTAGCTGGTGTTGGTGTACCTCAACTTTCTGCTATTCATGATGTACATTCTTACGCAAAAACAAGAAACGTTTCGATTATTGGAGATGGAGGAATCAAATTATCAGGTGATATTGTAAAAGCAGTTGCTGCTGGTGCAAACTTGGTGATGTTAGGAAGTTTATTCGCTGGAACAGATGAAGCGCCAGGAGAGGAAATTATCTTCCAAGGTCGTAAATTCAAAGCATATCAAGGAATGGGTTCTTTAGCTGCAATGAAACGTGGTTCTAAAGATCGTTATTTCCAAGCTGATGCGAAAAAATTAGTTCCAGAAGGAATTGAAGGTCGTGTTCCTCACAAAGGTTCTATTGCAGAAGTTGTTTACCAATTATGTGGTGGATTACGTGCTGGAATGGGATACTGCGGAACTCCAACAATTCAAGATTTAATTGAAAACGGAAAATTTGTACGTATCACAGGTGCTGGTTTACACGAATCTCACCCACATGATGTTGTGATTACAAAAGAAGCTCCTAATTATTCGAATTAAGAGTTTATAA
>NZ_JAOCFS010000040.1:0-17937 GCF_029842105.1 Empedobacter sp. GD03797 | reverse complement strand
TTCTAATTCATTTTAACAACATTTGAAATTAAAAGGAGAAGCCATAGTATGGCTTAGGTATTCCTTTTCTTATTGTTCTTTTTTTATTCATTAATTTTAAATTTTAATTATCAGTATTCATATGCCCTTCGGGGAACGGTAAAAAAAGGAACCAAAAAAGACTTGTCTTTGATTTTCGACGGTCAAAATTAGTTTCAGTCATTCAATGTTTTAAATCATTTGCTACGCAAATAGTAAAACATTTTAATCATGACTTGCAACTTTTTAACACTCGTCTCCAAATCATATGACATTTTTTTTAATTCTTTTTCAATATTCAAATTCGTTATCACTTTTAACAACAGACTTTGTCATTCTAGACTTGTCTCAGAATCGCATCCAATTTGTTATTCTTAAAATACTAGATTCCTCATCCATTCTCACTACTTCGGAATGACAGGTATTCTTTGTTATTTCGAAGCATCGAGAAATCTGAGCCTCAATCTCATTTACACACTCCCCTAACCCCTCTCAAGAGGGGAATTTTCAATCTGCTATCCCCTTGAGGGAATTATAGGGGTGTTTTTTTATTTTCGTTTTATCGTCTAAGTCTTCGATACAACGTTTTGAAAACGCCACTCTGACTGACGATAATAAGAAGCTGAAATGAATTCAGCTTCTCAATTTATTTTATATTTTCAAAAATACCTACTCCTCTTCTCCACTATTTTTCATCGCAGTCAAAAGATTGTAAGCTCCTTTCGAAACATAGACTTTTCCTGAATTTTGAGGAGATTTTATTTCAATCATTTTATTCGCAGAACTTCCTATTTCTACAGGAACTAAACGAAACTGATTTTTAGTTTGTCTTTCGAACACATAATCTTTTCCTTCAAACTGAATTATAGCTTCTTCTGGTAAAACATTGGCATCAAGTGAATTCACCTGCAATTCGATATTGAAATACATATTCGCTGTTAATCGCGTTCCATTCGCATTCGTAATTCGTGCAAAAATATCAACCGTTCCATCTTCATTCACTTGATTAGAAATTGAGGTGATTTGCGCATCTAACTTTTGATCTGGTTTTGCATTGGTATAAGCTTTCAAAAATTGACCAATCTGAATGTTACTTAGATCTTTTTCAAACACTTTTACGTTCAACAAAGAACGATCAGGATTAATAATTTCTAACATCGCATCTGCTGGTGAAATATATTGTCCTGTATTCGCAAAAACCTGACTCACCATTCCGCTAATTGGTGCATAAACATTGATGGTACGTCTAATATTACTCAACGATACTGAAGAAGGATTGATATTCATTAACCTAAGTTTCTGTTCCAACGAACTTTTCTTTACCATCAACGATTGACGTGTTGCTTTCGCTTGTTGCATCACTTTGTCACTTGCTGCCTGCTCTGCATTCAAATCCTTTTGACGAACATAATCTGCACTAGCCTGCTCTAACAAAGCTTTTGTTGTGAGATAATCTTCTTGCATTTGAATATACTGCGGATCTTCTAAAACCACTAAAACTTGTCCTTTATTCACATAATTTCCTGGAATTAGTGCAATTCGTTTCACATAACCACCAAAAGCATTGGTGATAGAAATAGTATTCTCTGGGGTTACAGCCGTCTTTGCATTCAACCGAATAGTTGTAGGTAAATTCTGATGACGTAAAGAGGTAGTATCAATTTCAAAATTCTTTAATTGAGCATCTGTCAACTTTAAAATTGAGGTAGAAATAGTTGCTTTTTGCTCTACTTCGGGTTTTGTTTCTTCTTTGTTACAACTCATCACAACAAGAGATGTACAAAGCATTAAGATATATTTTTTCATATTATTGTGCAGTATAAAAAGTCATTGCGGCATAAGCCTGATTACGTAGATTCTTTGCTTCTAAAAACTTTGTTTTCACTTCGATGATTTGATTATTCAGAATCACCCAATCCAAAAAATTAATCTCTCCTTCTAGTAATTGACGATTAATTGTTTTTTGTAAATCATTCGCAGCAGGAAGTTGAGATTGTTCAAAATCCCCTACCATTTCTTCGTAAGCATTTACTTTATTTTTTAATACATCAAAATCTTGTTGCAACTTCGATTGTTGTAAAGTATACGCTTGTTTTGCAAGATCAGTTTTAACTTTTGAGGCTTCGATTGACGAATTAATTCCTCTATTAAACAAAGGTAAGCCAACTCCTACTTGAAAAGAATTGTATCGATTTTTGTCCAAATCAGAAAAGCTTTGATTTGAATATCCAACTGTTAAAACTGGAACTTTTTTCGATTTCTCAACTTCAGTTTCCAGCGTTGAAGTCTGAATATTTTCTTCCGCTAATTTTAACATTGGATGTGCATCTAAAACAGATAATCCTGCAATTCCATTCCAATTTACACCATCTTTTGTTGGATAAATTTTGAATGATGAATTGGTTAAAAATTGAATTTGTCTTGATTCATTTTCTAATTCATTCTCAACTAATCTCAATTGATTTTGAATCGATTTCAACTGAATAATAGCCGTTGAAACCTCACTTCGATTTGATTCACCTTTTTTCAAACGTAAATTTGCTTTCTTCAAAAACTCTTGGTAAATCAATTCATTTTCTTTCAATAAATCTTGTTGATATTCTGTATTTTGCATATTGACATACAAATTGGCTAATCGTTGTTTAATTTCAACTTTCGTCAATTGTTCATTTGCTTTAGAAGTACTGATCATTTGTTCGTTCAAAGCTTTTTGACGTTTAAAAACCACAGGAAATTGAAACGATTGCGAAATAGTAAATTTGTTATCAAATTCACCCGAATTCACTTGTCCAAATTCCGCAGCTATATCTAAAGGTGAAAGCGAACGATTGGTAAATACATTTTTCTCGTGATAAACAGTAGTCAATTCTGCTTGTTTAATTTCGAGGTTATTCGCGTCAGCTAATTTTACAACCTCATCAAAACTCATACGTTCTTGCGCATTGGCAGTTGCTCCAAACAAAACTAATAAAATAGCTGTAGGAATTGATTTATGACGAGTTGATTTCTTTTTAAAATGAATATTTTCGAACATAACATATAAAATTGGTAAAACAAAAAGGGTAAGAAAAGTTGCACCCATTAATCCTCCGATGACAACAGTTGCTAATGGACGTTGAACTTCTGCACCCGAACCATTACTAAGAGCCATTGGTAAGAAACCTAAAGAGGCTACAGCTGCTGTCATTAGGACAGGACGAAGACGAGTTCGTGTTCCCATAATAACAATTCGAGTTGTATTTTTAATTCCGTTATCACGTAGACGATTGTATTCTGAGATTAATACAATTCCATTTAAAACGGCAATTCCAAAAAGGGCGATAAATCCAACTCCAGCACTAATACTGAAAGGCATATCTCGAGCAGCTAAGAATAGTATTCCACCGATTGAAGAAAGCGGAATGGCTGTATAAATTAATAAACTTTCTTTGATTGATTTGAATGCAAAGAATAACAACACAAAAATCAAAACCAAGGCGACTGGAACAGCAATACCTAAGCGAGCTTTTGCATGATTCAAATTTTCGAAAGCTCCACCATAAGTCGCATAATACCCTGTAGGAAGTTTGACTTGAGCATCAACCTTTTGTTGCAACTCTTGCACAACACTCTCTATATCGCGTCCTTTTACATTAAATCCAACAACAATTCTACGTTTTGCATCTTCGCGCTGAATTTGATTTGGCGTATTTTTATAATCTACTTTTGCTAATTGATTCAATGGAATCTGAATTCCAGAAGCAGTAGGAATCAATAAATTTCGAATATCTTCGATATTTTCGCGTTTATCTTCTGCTAAACGAACCACCATATCAAAACGTTTTTCACCTTCGAAAACCATTCCAGTAGATTGTCCTGCAAAAGCCATATTAATAATTCGATTTGCTTCTCCAATACTCAATCCATATTGCGCTAATAAAGCGCGATCAAACTCAATCACAACTTGCGGAATTCCATTAATTGGTTCGATATATAAGTCTTGCGCTCCTTTTACAGTATTGATTATTTTTCCTAATTTATCTGCATTCTTGGCTAAACTATCTAAATTTTCACCAAATATTTTCACCACCACATCTTGTCGTGCTCCTGTCATTAATTCGTTAAAACGCATCTGAACAGGAAATTGAAATCCCGTTGAAAGTCCTGGTACATCTTCCAAAGCTTTACTCATTTTATCCGATAATTCTGGAAAAGTTGTGGCAGAAGTCCATTCTTTTTTAGGTTTTAATACAATAATCATATCTCCTGCATCCATTGGCATTGGCTCGGTAGGAATCTCTCCACTCCCAATTTTTGTGACAACCATTTCAACTTCAGGGAAACGATCTTTCAGTATTTTAGCTGCTTTATTTGTGTATTCTATTGTTGTCGTAATATTACTTCCTGGTAAAATACGTGCTTCTACAGCAAAATCGCCTTCTTCTAAAGCTGGAATAAATTCTCCACCTAAACGAGACATCACAAAAACAGCAATAGCAAATAGAGAAAGCACAATTGCTAAAATAATAGTACGAACTTTTAAGGCTTTGATTAAATATTTCTGATGGAAAATCTCAATTTTAGCCATTACACGATCCGATAAATTTGGTTTCACTTTCTTCTTTTTACTTAAGAATAAGCTGGTCATCATCGGAACATAAGTCAACGAAAGAATAAATGCACCAATCAATGCGAAAGCAACAGTTTGCGCCATTGGTTTGAACATTTTCCCTTCTATTCCTTGTAAAGTAAAAATTGGTAAATAAACAATTAGAATAATAATTTGACCAAAAACAGCCGAATTCACCATTTTTTTAGCTGAAGAACCAACTGTTTGACCCATTTCTGTTTGTGTTAATTTGTTCTTCAACCCAAACTTTTTGTTATGCGCTAACTGATGCATCGCCGCTTCTACAATAATCACAGCTCCGTCAACAATTAATCCGAAATCTAATGCGCCTAGACTCATCAAGTTTCCACCTACACCAAAAATATTCATCATAATAATCGCGAATAATAAGGCTAGAGGAATAACAGAAGCTACAATAAAACCAGCACGTAAATTTCCTAAGAAAAGCACTAAAATAAAGACAACGATTAAGGCTCCTTCAAGTAGATTTGTTTCAACCGTATGAATCGTATTGTCAACCATTTTTTTACGGTCTAAGAAAGGTTCAATAACAACTCCTTCAGGTAACGTCTTTTTGATCTCTTCGATGCGTTGTTGTACATTCTTCACCACTACGTTACTATTCGCTCCTTTCAACATCATAACAATTGCACCAGAAACCTCACCTGTATCGTTATATGTCATTGCACCATAACGTGTAGCAAAACCAGTTTTTACATCTGCAACATCTCTCAATAAAATAGGTGTTCCGCTTTGCGAGCGTTTGACCAAAATATTTTCGATATCTTCTATTTTACCAATTAAACCTTCAGAACGGATAAATAAAGAAGTAGGACCTTTTTCGATATAAGCTCCACCTGTATTTTGATTATTCTCGCTCAGTGCATCAAATAAATCATTAATTGTCAGATTAAAAGATTGTAAACGTTGTGGATCAATCGCTATTTCGTATTGTTTCAATTTTCCACCGAAACTACTCACATCCGCTACTCCAGGAACGCCCAAAAGTTGACGACGAACAATCCAATCTTGAATAGTTCTTAATTCAGTTTCATCATATTGATCTTCGTAACCTTCGGCAGGACGAACAACGTATTGATAGATTTCCCCCAAACCTGTCGAAATTGGACCAAGTTGTGGTTCACCAATACCTTCTGGAATCTCATTTTGAACCTGAATCAATCGTTCACTTACTTGTTGTCGCGCCCAATAAACATCTGTATTGTCATCAAAAACAATGGTTACCAATGATAATCCAAAACGAGAAAAACTACGAATTTCAGTAATTCCACCAATATTAGAATTAGCTTGTTCGATAGGAAAAGTCACCAAGCGCTCTATATCTTCTGCACTAAAAGAAGGCGCTACAGTGATAATTTGAACCTGATTAGATGTAATATCAGGTTGTGCATCAATGGGTAATTTTGTTGCATCGTAGATACCAAATACCAACAAAGCCAACGTAAACAAACCCACGATAAATTTATTCTTGATTGAAAAATCAATAATTTTATTTAACATCGTAAAATTGTATAGATTAAAAATGTGCTAAATACAAGTTGTAAATAGCTGAAATTGGATAAACTGAAAGAATCAATCTATCGTAAAATCTAAAAAAGTTACGCTTGTTTTGGCGGTTGCCAAATAGAATCTAAATAATGAGTATATAAGAAATCTTCATCAAATGTTTTGATTGAAGTCGTAGAAATTTCTTTATCTAAATGTAAAACATCAAAGAGTTTTATGGGAGAGAAAAAAAAGTCGATATGAACAAACTCAACTTTCATGAAAGGTAATTTTTGGTCAGTTTCCCAATCCGCATCAACCTCATGTCCACCATAATGATGAACTAAAAAAGTTTTCATTTCATCCAAAAAGTCTCCTCCTTTATCATGTTCAATAAAATGAGAAATAAACACAGGCAATTTATATAACTGACACAATTGAGTTGAAGTTGTTATATATAAAAAAATTAAAATTTTAGTTGCCCATAGTTTCACAAGCCAAAGGTACACTCTATTTAATAGTTTTCAAATTTAATTTGAAATAAAAGTCTTTATGAAAAACCAAAAATTTTACATTATGATTATGTAAGGAACATGTTATATCAGACAACTTATAATCTTTACAACTAATCCATTTAAGGTTATAGAATTTCAACTTCTTCTAAAGAAGGAATTTATCTTCTTAAGGGGATTATAGAGTATTGTTTACGCTTTTTTTATTAATAATTAAATTCAGTTTTGAAAACGGGTTTTGTCATTCTGAGCCTGTCGAAGAATCTCTTTTTATCACTTTTTTATGAGTAAAAAAGTAATCAAAAAAGTCAAGGCTGTAAACCTCTCTACTAAAAATGATCTCATTTCACTAAAGATTTTAAAAACCCTACGGGCTAAAATCTTTTTAACGTTACATTCAAACATTTTCTTAACGTGAGAGTTTTAAGGCCGGATTCTACATCCTTTTTCTATATTCAAATACATTTCTAACCACAATAGAAACATAGCAATCTACTTACTATGTTAAAAGATTTATCTCTCTACATCTCTTTTTTTATTTCAGTTCTATGTATCTATGTGGTAATAATTATTTTCTGTCATTCTGGGCTTGTCTCAGAATCGCATCCAATATATTATTTCAAGATATCGAGGAATTTCCTTTCATTTTTATTCATGAGTTATTAATTGTTTTTAAATGAATTCATATACCCTTCGGGGAAGTCTTGACACAAAAACGAAACAAAAAAGTCAAGGCTGTAAATATTTATAATCGAATGAAAGAGTTCCTTGTCTTCTTGAAAATCAATTAATTTTAATCAATTTCATTCTTTTTCATTACTTTACAAGGATTACCAACAGCAATCACATTGCTCGGTATATTCTTAGTTACAACGCTTCCCGCGCCAATAATGGTATTATCTCCAATCGTAACACCAGGCATCACAACCACATTTCCTCCAAACCAAACATTATCTCCAACTGTAATTGGCTTTGCATATTCTAAGCCTGCATTTCTTTCTTTCACATTCAACGGATGTCCAGCTGTATAAAATCCACAATTAGGTCCAATAAACACGTTATTTCCAAATTTGACTTGTGCGCAATCTAAAATGACAAGATTATGATTTGCATAAAAATCTTTTCCGATTTGGATGTTATAACCGAAGTCGCACCAAAAAGGTTGTTCTATCAAAAAATCACCCTCAACTTTATTGATTATTTTTTGAATTAATGCTTTACGTTTTTCGGAATCTGTATAATCTGTTAAATTATATTCATGGCAAAGCGTTTTACAACTACGCAACTCATTCACTATTTCTTGATCTAAATTAGGATTATACAACAATCCCTTTTCACGCTTTTCTTTTTCTGTCATTTATATTCTATTTTTCCCTTCGTAATTTCAAAACAAAGTAATCAAGATTTTTTGAATAACATAAAAATTGACTGATATAATTTCTTATACGATATATAGCAAAAATGGATATCTAGTTTCTTAAAATAAAAGCAGATAGACGATAGTAATACTTCTAATCTGGATAGCAAAGTAAAAAGAGTCAACTATCCAGTTCTAGAACAACAAATAATAGAAGTATGTTTATTGCGTTACAAATCAATTGCCGAACTTGATCAAAAGATTAGCAAAACTGAAAAATATATTGAAAATGATTGCTAACGAAAAATTAACAAAATTATATCCAGATAATCATCTTGATCAGAAATATATTGCAAAAAAATAATAATTTTTTCACTTAACAATATCCAAAAAAGAGTCAATAATAAAAATAAAAAAGTCTGAGAAAAACTCAGACTTTTAATGATTAAATCACAAAAATTTTAATGATTTCTTATGTATTTATTTCTTCCATAATAACCTATAACAACAGCTGTAAATAATAAAACTATTGTATATGAATTTATAGGAGTTGCATCTACAGGATCATCTCCTGGATCGTGTCCTCCAGGATTTGTATTCGAAGTGTCTTCACTAAAAAAACTAATACTAGAATTTCCATCTTCTGCATGTAGATTTGTAAAGGGAAGCAATAAAAATAAACTTCCACATAAAATGTTTTTTAATTGTTTTTTCATCGCACATTATTTTACAATTATTTTTTTCGAAATTTTAGTTCCATCATAAGATTCAACCCAAATAACATAAATTTTAGTAGACGTTGATAAATCAAAATGCGTCTCAAATGTATTTAAAGAAGATATACTTTTTACTAAGCTACCTTCTAGATTATAAACTTTTACAGTTTTTAATTTTTCAGTTGATTGGATATGAACTGTATGATTTTCTGTATAAACATTTAGTTTATTTTTTACATTCAAATCAGTTGTATGCAATACACTGTTTGTATAGACTATTTCGAAACGATTCGCAAAATAACCCTTGTCACTGATGAAATTATAATCCCCTTTTGATAAATCAGTGATTTTATTCAATTCTTTATCAACTAAGTAAATAGATTGTCCTTGCGCAAAAATTCCATTTGTTTTCGCCAACGAAATCGTGTAATTTTCAGGAGTTAAGATGTTAACAACTAAATCAAATTGGTCTTTTTCATCAAATTCAGCTCCTCTACCTTGAATAGACATTTCTTTCTGATCGATCATCGAATAAATACCAGGATAGACTTGCATGGGTTCTGCATCAAAAACCTTTTCATATTGTTTCGTAGAACCTTCTTTATACCCAATAAGAGTCGAATTTAACGTTTCATTATTTTGTTTTAAACTCAACCAAAATTTATCATCTTCTTTCATTTTATATGAAACCACTTCGTTCCCCGTAACACGCATACCATTATTAAAAATAAATGGTATTGATGTTGGTATTGGTGAGACTACTTTACTTTCTGCTTGTACAATAAAACCTTGTCCAACACCTATTGTTGTTGAGGTTACTGTAGGGTCACTCCATCCCATTTGGTCATTGTAAATCATCCAATTATCTCCAGAAAATTCTCCATTAACAATTGGTTTTTTATGCGTCCAAACAAAGACATTTGAAATAGTTGACATTCCTGAATTGAATGATATAACTTTCTTCAAGTCAATTGGAGATGGATAAGGATTCCCTACTGCATTATTACCAAATTTATTCTTAGTTAACACCATTAAAACAGAACCATTATTCGGAATTCCATTAAAAGTCCCTTCAAATATTTTTGCAACACCTTCTCCGTAATTATTAAAATTATTTGGCGCTCTAAACGCTATATATTCCCCTTTTTGAAAAATATCAGCTGCATTAATATTTGCGATCCAATTATTTGTAGACTCGTCATAACGATAAAAACGATTTTGCAATGTTTTAGGGGATAAAGCCAAAATATTTTGTCCAAAAACAGGCGATGACCAATCCAAGGTTTCTAAACGATAAATTGGCTCTGATTGACGTTTGAAACTAATATTTCCTATGTTTACAGCATTGTCATTTTGTTGCATTAAATAAGCACCATGTTCAAAAACAACTTGATGAGAAGTATTGGTAACGTTTCGATCAACTGTATATGTAACGCCTGAAGGAACAGTTACATCTGCCTCAAATGTGAGTGTTTTTGCAACCAAATCATGTGGATAAGATGCTCTAAGAATAGCATCTTTGGTAAGTGTTGGTACACCATCACTCCAAACACCATTTTCCCAAATTGTTGGTAAAGGCGGTGTGACTTCTGTCCAGGTAAATGCATCTAATCCAACATAATTTGTTGGATTACTTGTAGAAATTTCAAGTTCATTGATTTCATAATTTGAATAATTCCTTCCATTTATATTTTTCAAATTAACTTGAACATATCCATTCGTCATAAAAGCATTTAAAGGAATATAAACTGCTGTAAAAATAATTGTCCCATTCTCTTTTCCATTAATTATAATTGGTACAGGCGTAATAAAAGGAAATTGCTGTAAATTATAATCAGCTAAAAAAAGATAAAAATTTTGCGAAGTAAAATTAAATCCTTCACTTTTGAGCTTAAAACTTGGATTAACTCCAAATTCTGCTGCACCGTCATTATCAATGTATTTATTATCTATTGTTAAACCATTCCACCCTGTGCCAGGATAATTTCCCTGAATTCTAAAAGAACCTAAAGGATAATCAACCGTAGGAGCACTTTCTATTTTAAATAGCTTTCCATTACTAGTAAAAGAGTAACTATCATTTGTAGCATGTTCAAAATCTTCTGTATAAGGTAAATTTTGAGCTAAAGAAAAAACGAATCCAAAGAAAAATAGAATCGTAAATTTATAATAAAGTAAATTTTTTTTCATAACAAATTTGATATTATACATTACGTAATTCTTTTACTTTTCGGTGAATTTCAGTTGATTTCGCAAAAGAGGATGCTGGCATAATAAATGCATGTTCGAAACTAATTCTATCCTTTTGCATACTATATGCAACACTACTCTTACTGATCAATTCTCCACCCATTCCACCTTGCGTTAAAATCACTTCTTGGTCTTTTTTATTTTTTAAGATTAGCGGATAATTAAATTTCTGTCCTTGCACCGAACTCAAAACAAAATCAATTTCTTTGCTTTTCAGAGCTAAATCTTTGCTATTCCATTTATTTTTATCCATTCCCAATTGTGATAAACAAATGACCAAATCACATTGATCTTCTGTTTTTAATTTTTTTGCTATTCGATTGGCTGCATTATAAGGATTATCAACACGAATTGAAGCATTAGAAACACTTTCAGCAACCCCAGTTATTCCAATTTTTAACTCTTTCGTATGCAAAATTACATAAGGGAGAATAACTTCATTCCAATCTTTTTCCTGAGAAGAATAATTACAGTTCACAAATGGAAAATCAAAAGATTTTGCTAAATCTAAAAAGGGTTTAACGCCTAATTTCAAATAATTATTACTTAAAGCAACTGCATGATAACCAACAGAATTAATAGACTGAAAGGTTGATTTATTTAATTGTTCTAATCGAAATAAATTACCTGCGTCCAATAAAATTCCATTTGTTGATTGGGCGTTGAGCTCGCTCTTAATTTGACTATAAACGGAACAATCTATTGACAGATCCATATTATTGGTTTGATAAATCGTAAGATGCGAATCATCTGTTAATGCTTGTATATTTTTAGAAACATTTGCTATCCCTTTCAACGAAGGATTCAACATCGCAATTCCCATTAAGGATGCGGTATGTTTCAGAAAAGAACGTCTATTACTTTCCATCTTTTTAATATTTAATTACCATCTAGGAGGAAAAATTCCGTATAAACAAATCACATAATTCATCCCAATATAAGGTTGCATATTATTATGAGGAATTGATCCACCTGAAACCTGTGTTCTCAATTTCATATCTATATTCGCATTTAATTCTACTGCAGGTTCTTCTAAATTCACCCCCATTGTTGGAGCGAAAGAACCGTTTACCAAAAACCCAGGCTGAGCAATTGATGAACCTGTAATAGGTGTTGTTTGCGTAGCCGGAGACGAACTAACTTTTAACTTTGGTTGATCCGTCATCACAACTCCATGTATATGAGATGGCATATCTTGTGTCGATAATGTTACATTTTCTTCTCCTCCTGTTTCACCTAATACTCTTTCAGAAAGCCCAGGTCCTTGTCCTACACCTATTCCCACATGATTAATAAAATTTGGCAAAGCAAAAGTGTTAATACCATCTCCTCCGTATGTTGTTCCTAATATTGAAAACAAGGCCGTGTTTTGTCTAATAGCGATTAATTGACCATGACAAAATGCCCAATTTCTTGGTTCAAAATTGCCAGCAAATAACCTCACCTCTCCTATATAAGCGTCTTCCATAAATTCTAATTTTGCGAAGGATAAATTCCTTCTATTGCTATAATAAAATTAATTCCCAAATAAGGTTGCATATTGTTATGGGGCTGATTTCCTCCAACCGGTAAAGTTGTTTTCGTTAAATCTTCATTTTTCAATGTAGTTTCATGTAACGTCATGTTAGGTACTTCTTGATTATACCCTAAAGTTGAAATTCCTTTATTTGCTGCAACACCCAAACTTTTTCCTTTTGTTGGTTCGTGTGCAGTAGATAGCATATTACTCGCAATTCCATTTGTTACTTGTAATGAATTCTTATCTACGACATGAGTATGAGCAGGTAATTGAGTAGCCATAAGTGTTACTCTTTCTGCCCCTACTTGTTGACCCAAAGTAATATTTCCTAACCCCGGACCCTGTTCCATTCCAACTGGCACACGGCTAGCAAGGTTTGGTAAAGCAAAAGTAGAACTACCATCTCCGCCATAAGTAGTTCCTATGATAGAGTATAACGCTTCATTTCCACTTATAGACAATAATTGTCCCTGACAAAGCATCCACCCTAGAGGGGCAAAACTCCCCGCAAACATTCTAATTTCTCCTATCGTTTGGTCCATAAATTAATTTCTTGATGGATAGATTCCAAATAAACAAATCACATAATTCATCCCTAAAGAAGGCATACGGTTTTCATGTCGTTGGTTTCCTCCTTGCGGTTGCAGTGTAACATCACCTAACTCAACGGAGTTACTATTCAGCCCAACATTTGGTTCTGTCTGTACAAAACCTTGTGTGGGAACTTTCATACGACCTCTTGATTCAACAGGTGAAGCCAAACTAGAACCTGATGTAATTCTTGCTTGAGTAGCATCCTTCGCACTTACCTTAAAATGATTACCTTTTATTTCTACAAGATGTACATGGGCAGGTATTTCTGTAGAGGTTAAGGCATGTGCTTCTTCTCCTGCCATTTTTCCTAAAGGAATTTCATTTGAAAACCCTACAGGAATTCGGCCTCTAAAATCCGGTAAGGCAAATGTTGTTACGCCATTTCCTCCATACATCGTTCCCAATACACTAAATAAAGCTTGATTCTGATTAATAGACAAAATTTGTCCATAGCAGAAAGCCCAATTCCTAGGAGCATACGGACCTGCAAACATCCGAATTTCACCAATTGTTCCTTCGTTCATATAAATTAAAGTTTTTGAATTAACATAATTGTAGGAGAAGGAGAGAGTAGAATGACAACTTATATAAATTGCGTTTTAAATTTACCAAATTATAGAATGAACTCAACTTTTAGAGGGGGGACAAATAGGGGGACAAATTCATAAAATAATATTTTTTCCGAAATAATAAAGAATAAACTACTATAAACAAAATAATTACACTTTTAAAACTCTACAATAGATAATTAAATACAATCCAAATAAAAACAGTGAATTAATTATGTCGTATGCCGTAAAGTAGCTTTGCTGTAGTTAATTTTTTTCCTCCAAAAATAAAAGCCAATAGATTCACTCATTTTTTCTTTTGATGAAAATTATTGTACATCTACTCTCATTTATTTATTAAAAAACTACACAAAATTTTCGAGAACAACGATACCGAAGATATAGAAGAACTGCTTATTGTAAATCGTTTCAGTGGAATTAAATAGTATCCTATTCAAATACATTAATTAATTTTGGAACAACCGGTTTAATATACAATATTTACATGCAATATGCCAAGACATAAAGAATTTGATTACGATGATAAGCTGATGATAGCAAGAAATCTCTTTTGGAAAAAAGGGTATAATGCTACGTCCTTGAATGATTTGATTGATGCGATGAAAATCAATCGTAGTAGCCTTTACCTAACGTATGGTAGCAAACATGAACTTTTCTTAAAATGCCTAAAAAATTATATACAAGACAAAGAAAAGGAATATCAAAAATCTGTTGAAAAGGGAGAAACACCTTTGAAGTCGGTGGCAAATCTTGTTAGGGCAATAACACTAACTGTTTTACAAGACAGTAAAACTTGCCTTTCTGCAAACTCCACATTTGAATTGGCAAGAACAGATATCGAGGTAAAAAAAATTCTCGAAAAACAGGCTTTGACATCTGTAAAATTGATTGAAGAATTATTGATTAAAGTAAAAAAAAGTGGCGAACTCAAAAGCGACAAAGATCCATTAATATTAGTGCATTTTATTGTGTCGGGCATTGCTTCAATTTGGAGTACTCATCTCTTATTTTCAGATGAGAAACTCACAAGGCAAACGGCTGAATTTTTGATTGATACAATTACCCAATAATTTTTTTCCTTGATTCTGGAATGATTGGTTTAAAACAAAAATATATAAAAAACGTAACCTTACATTATTTGTATTCTTATCGGCAAGCAGCGTGTATGCACAACAAATAAAATTAATAGAAATAACAAAAAAAAAATATGACAAACGAAATGCAAAACATACGAAGAGCTAATGCAGAACTATATTTCTGAAAAGTTGATGCAGGAGAATTTGACAACGACTATTACAATCTCTTTACAAAAGATGTAGAACTGTACTTTCCAAAATTTGGATTTGGTTATGGCAAATCAGGTATCAGAAAATTTGGCGAAACGATGACAAGTATTCTAAAAGGTCTTAGCCATGATATTGAAAATTTCAATTACATTATTTCGGGAAATATGATTGTGGTTGAGGGTACGGAAAAAGGTATTACAATAAACGACAAACCTTTTCCTGACAATGTTACCGCCTTTGGGAAATTTTGCAATGTATTTGAGTTTGAGGGCAATTTAATAAAACGTGTTCACATATACGTTGATCCCGATTTTACTTCTGAAGATAACGTGAGAATGGCAAGGTTAAATAATAACTATGTTAATAATAAAACCGATAAACAAGAAGTAGAAGTTATAGTGGAATTTAGTCTTAAACACAATGTTATAGATAATTTTGAAGCTATATTACTTCCTCATTTTGAGCGTGTGGCTTCTGAACAAACCTGTATTACGATGATTGCAAACCGTGACCCGAATGATGAAACTCGTTATATGCTTTATGAAAGACGGGCAGATAAAAAAGAGTTCTTGGAGGTACAAATGAAAAGACCCTACCGAGTTCCTTACGAAGAGAAAATACAAGCATTGGAAGCCAATCCACGCAAGGTAAGTATATGGGAGTCTACGTTGATAAGAAACAAGTAAGATCTACAGCTGAATACAACGGTTTGCAAAACGCTACTTTGACTAACGATAATGAGAAGCTAAAATGAATTCAACTTGACGATTCTTGTTTTTTATTGAAATAGAATTTACTTGGTGTCATTCTGGGTCTGTCGAAAATCGCATCCTATACTTTTGATTTCGACTCCGCTCAATCAGCACAGCTCCACTCAATCAACTAACCTCATTTCTACACTCCCCAGCCCCTCTCAAGAGGGGAATTATTTCAAACATTATCCCCTTGAGGGGATTATAGGGGTGTTTTTTTTACGTTATACGGTCTATGGTTAACGTTTTACGGATTTTTTTTAGTTTTACGTGATACGTATTGAGTTTTACGTTTTTATTCTTATTAATAATCAAATTCGCTTTTGGAAACGGATTTTGTCATTTTGAGCCTGTCGAAGAATCTTTTGTCACTTTTTTTATTCATTAATTTTAAATTTTAATTATCAGTATTCACATGCCCTTCGGGGAACGGTCAAAAAAACTAACGAAAAAAGACTTGGCTGTAAATCTCTCTACTAAAAATATTCTCACCCCACTAAAGATTTTAAAAACCCTACGGGCTAAAACCTTTTTAACGTTACATTCAAACATTTTCTTAACGTGAGAGTTTTAAGGCCAGTTTATATTAGGTTCTATGTTGTACGCTTAACGTTTTACGCTTTTATTTTTATTAATAATCAAATTCAGTTTTGACAACGGGTTTTGTCATTCTGGGCTCGTCTCAGAATCGCATACAATTTGTTATTCTTAAGATATTAAATTCCTCATCCGTTATCACTACTTCGGAATGACAGGTATTCTTTGTTATTTCGAGGCATCGAGAAATCTCATCCTTAATCTGAACCTTACCCTCAATTTTACACTCCCCCAACCCCTCTCAAGAGGGGAAATATCCTCTTAAGAAAAGATGCTTTATCTATTAGAGATATACATATATCAACCAGGAATAGCAATTCGTCAAGTAATTTATTTTTTTACTATTAAAACTCCTCTCTTTGGCAAAAAAAGATGAATAAAAACATTTTAATTTCCGCGTTTAGTTTATTAACGACTTTCTTGAATGCACAGAATAAAATTGGGGGTCAATTAAAAATGGAATATGTACCACTTTCCAATTATATACGTCCGATAGATAGTTTAAAAACAGATTCGAAAAGCGATTTCAAAAAAGCTGAGTTGAGTTTGAAAATTCCTTTATATACGAAAGAATTAAAAAATGGAAAAGTTAGCAACTGGTCTTTGTTATTTAGTACTGCATATGCAAAAATGAACAATAAAAATTATGAAGAACAATTATTTCCATCAGAAATGTTGAATACGCAAATTGGGTTACAATATTTTTCACCTATTAGTTCTTCATGGTCTATTTTGACAATGGCTTCAGTAGGTATTTACACTGATATGGAAAATATATCTGCTGATGATATTTTGGGGCAAGGAGGAGTTTTATTTATTAAACATTTTAATCCAAAATTGGCTTTAGGGTTAGGACCTGTATTATCAAATAACTTTGGAGTTCCTATGGTAATGCCAGGAATTTATTTTGATTGGAAAACTGGAGGGGACAAATTCAATGTGAATATTAATTTTCCAGAAGGTGTAGAAGCAGGATACCAAATGACAACAAACATTGCTTTGAAAGGTGTGGTAAATCTTAGTGGAATGGTTGCTGAAAGATCCAAAGAAGGCAAATCATTATTAGTAGGTTATCAGCAAGTTGTTGCTGGTTTACGTCCAGAAATAAAATTGAGTAATTCGCTAAAACTCCAATTAACAGGAGGAACGACTTTGGTACGATCTTTTTCTGAAAATGAACGAAATTTAAAGAGTCTTTTTAGAAAGAAAGATATTGCAGACCCTCGTTTTTCGACAACCTTTTATTCAGCGTTGAGTTTACGTTGGAACTTACCTTAATCACATAAAATAGCCTCAATAAATATTGAGGCTATTTTTATTTACTAATTAATTTTTTATAGACTACTTGATTGAGTAATTCATCCTTTTTATTCCTAGAAATAGGAAGTTCATGTTTGCCTATATAAATTCGACCTCCAGAAATTATTTCTATATGTGTTACATTCACTAAGAAAGATTTATGTATGCGAAAAAAATGATTCATTGGTAAAGATTCTTCTAATACTTTCATGGTTTGGTGAATTAGAATAGATTTATCTTTGAAATGTAGTTTTACATAATTTTGCATACTTTCTACATATAAAATATCTACCCAAGAAATTTTGGTAAAAGTATCTCCTTGTCGTACATATAGAAAGGGGTCATTGACAATA